>NZ_LBJU01000105.1:0-88948 GCF_028128835.1 Bradyrhizobium sp. CCBAU 65884
CTTGACCAATGGCCAACCTGTCAGTGATGTGTCCGAACAGGTGTCAGCCATGTCCCCGGACTAAACACTTGTCCCGGCCATCCACGCGTCGCCGCGTACGAGGAAAGACGTGGATGCCCGGGTCAAGCCCGGGCATGACGACGGAGAGAGAAGAGCGCGAAATGACCAACCTCACCCCCACCGGCTTCCTCAGCGTCGACGGCGCCAGCCTCGAATACAAATGGCTCGCGCCTGAGGCCGCGGACGCGCCGACCATCGTCATGCTGCACGAAGGGCTCGGCTCGGTCGGGCTCTGGGGCGATTTTCCCGAGAAGCTGCAACAAGCCACCGGCGCCGGCATCTTCGCCTATTCGCGCGCCGGCTACGGCCAGTCGAGCCCGGTGAAATTGCCGCGGCCGCTGGACTACATGCAGCGCGAGGCGCTGGACGTGCTGCCGAAGCTGCTCGATGCGATCGGCTTCAAGCGCGGCCTGCTGCTCGGCCATTCGGACGGCGCCTCGATCGCAACGATCTATGCCGGCGCGCATCAGGACCACCGCCTGAGCGGCCTCGTGCTGATCGCGCCGCATTTCATCGTCGAGGACATCTCGGTGGAATCGATTGCCGCGATCAAGACCAGCTTCGAGACCACGGACCTGAAGGCCAAGCTGGCGCGCTGGCACAAGGACGTCGACAACGCCTTCTACGGCTGGAACGGCGCCTGGCTCGATCCGAAATTCCGCGACTGGGACATCTCGGAATACCTGGCCTATATCCGCGTACCCATCATGGTCCTGCAAGGTGCTGGCGACCAATATGGGACATTGCGTCAGGTCGAAATTGCGCAGGAAGAGTGTTACTGTCCGATAGATTTTAAAGTCATTTCAGGCGCGGGCCATTCCCCGCATCGTGAAGCGCCGGGGGCGACGCTTGACGCGATTGAGCAATTTGCAAAAGCGGCCCTGCGCGACGATCAGGGACTCGGGGTACGCGCCGCATGATTATGCGGAGGCACACCCATGAATGTGCCTTCACATGTGACCGGCCAATTGCCCTGGCCGCAATGGGCCTATGTGCCGGGCGAGACCGGCGCCGTCGAGGCCGATGACGATACGCTTCGCTTGGCCAAGGCGCTGGTACCCTCGGCCTTTCGCGGCCACGTGCCGGCCCGCCATCCGGCGCTGCGCTACGGGCTCGCGCTCAACGACCGCGGTTATTTCTGGGAAGCGCAGGAGGTGCTGGAGACGGTGTGGGCCGCAGCCCCGCAAAGCGGCCGCGAACGCATTCTGCTGCGAGCCTGCATCCACATCGCCAACGCCAATCTGCGTTTGCGCATGCAGAAGGCGCATTCGGCCGCGCGCCTGTTCGGCGACGCGCTGACCGAGCTGCGCGCGTTGAGCGCGCGCAAGGTCGCAAGCGGCGGCGACGGCTTCGTCGAGAGCTTTCCGGTCGCGGCCCTGGTGGCGCTGCTCCGGGCCAAGATCGGCCGCCCGCAGCTCGCGAAGGCCGACTGGATCGCGCTTGGCGCGATTGTGCGGTCCTGGCCGACTGCATGAAACAAAGTGCATGCGTTGGCGGTTAAGGGCTAGACGCATCCAAAAAGATGCACTATTGTGCATCTAACGGTAAACCAAAACGAGCTCAAGGGTGGCCCATGGCCGGGGAAGATCGGCGCCTCGCAGGCGGCGCGACATTCATCGATTTCCAGACCGAACCGTCCCGCTACCGGCACTGGAAGCTCGCGGTCGAGGGTGACGTCGCGACGCTGACCATGGACGTCGACGAGAATGGCGGCCTGTTCGAGGGCTATCTGCTCAAGCTCAACTCCTACGATCTCGGCGTGGACATCGAGCTGGCGGATGCGGTCCAGCGCCTGCGCTTCGAGCATCCGGAGGTGAAGGTCGTGGTGATGCGCTCGGCCAAGAACCGGGTGTTCTGCGCCGGCGCCAACATCCGCATGCTCGCGGGCTCCACCCATGCCCACAAGGTGAACTTCTGCAAGTTCACCAACGAGACCCGCAACGGCATGGAGGATTCGTCCGAGAATTCCGGCCAGCGCTTCATCACCGTGGTGAACGGCTCGGCCGCCGGCGGCGGTTATGAGCTGGCGCTTGCGACCGACCATATCATCCTCGCCGACGATGGCGCTTCCTCGGTGGCGCTGCCCGAAGTGCCGCTGCTCGCGGTGCTGCCGGGCACCGGTGGCCTCACCCGCGTGGTCGACAAGCGCAAGGTGCGCCGCGACCATGCTGACTTTTTCTGCACCATCGAGGAGGGCGTGAAGGGCAAGCGCGCCGTGCAATGGCGCCTCGTCGACGAGATCGCGCCGAACTCGAAGCTCGAAGGCAAGATCGCCGAGCGTGCCAAGGAGTTCGCTGCGGCCTCGAAGCGCAAGGGCAGCGGCAAGGGCATCGCGCTGACACAGCTCAAGCGCGTCATCGACGCGACCAGCATCCGCTACGGCTTCGTCACCGTCGATATCGACCGCACGGCCCGCATCGCCACCATCTCCATCAAGGCGCCGGAGGCCGCAGCACCCGCCGACATCGACGGCATGATGGCGCAAGGCGCGTCGTTCTGGCCGCTCCAGGTCGCGCGTGAGCTCGACGACGCCATCCTGCACTTGCGCATCAACGAGCTCGAGATCGCCATGCTGGTGTTCAAGAGCCATGGCGATCGCGCTCATGTGCTCGCGCACGATGCCTTCCTCGAAGCCAACAAGGCGCACTGGCTGGTCAACGAAATCCGCCATTACTGGAAGCGCGTGCTCAAGCGCATCGACGTCACCTCGCGCACGCTGGTGACGCTGGTCGAGCCCGGCTCCTGCTTTGCCGGCACCTTGGCCGAACTCGTCTTCGCCGCCGACCGCTCCTACATGCTGATCGGCACGCGCCAGGGCGACAACCGTCCGCCGCCGTCGATCGAGCTCTCCGCCATGAATTTCGGCCCGTATCCGATGAGCCACGGCCTGACGCGGCTGGAGTCGCGCTTCCAGGCTGATCCGTCGGATGTGGAGCGCGCCGAAGCCACGATGGGCACCGCGCTCGATGCCGAGCAGGCCGAGGAGCTCGGCCTCGTCACCTTCGCGCTCGACGACATCGACTGGGACGACGAGGTCCGCGTGTTCCTGGAGGAGCGCGCCAGCTTCTCGCCGGACAGCCTCACCGGCATGGAAGCCAGCCTGCGCTTCGTCGGCCCGGAGACGATGGAATCGAAAATCTTCTCGCGCCTGACCGCGTGGCAGAACTGGATCTTCCAGCGCCCGAACGCCGTCGGCGAGGAAGGCGCGCTGCGCCGCTACGGCAGCGGGCAGAAGCCGAAATTCGATATGACGCGGGTTTAGCTTTTCGTGTCCCGGGCGCGCTGCGGCACGAAGTGACGCTGCGCAGAACCGGGACCCATAGTGGACCGAACAATGGGTCCCGGCTCAGCAGTGCAGCACTTCGCGCCGCACTGCGTCCGGGACAAGAGACAGACCAAGGAGAGCACGGCCATGAACATGAACATCATGAACGTCGACTACTCGACCAAGATTCCCAACAACGTCAATCTCGCCGAAGATCGCCAGGTGCTCAAAGCGCTCGAAGGCTGGCATCCCGGCTACATGGATTGGTGGAGCGACATGGGGCCGGAAGGCTTCCAGGAATCGCTGGTCTATTTGCGCACCGCCTATTCGGTCGATCCGCGCGGCTGGGCCAAGTTCGACTATGTCCGCATGCCCGACTATCGCTGGGGCATTCTCCTCGCGCCGCAGGAGGAAAATCGCGTCGTGCCGTTCGGCGAGCACTACGGCGAGCCGGCCTGGCAGGAAGTCCCGGGCGAGCATCGCGCCATGCTGCGCCGTCTGATCGTGATCCAGGGCGACACCGAGCCGGCCTCGGTCGAGCAGCAGCGTCATCTCGGCAAGACCGCGCCCTCGCTCTACGACATGCGCAACCTGTTCCAGGTCAATGTCGAGGAAGGCCGCCACCTCTGGGCGATGGTCTATCTGCTGCAGAAATATTTCGGCCGCGACGGCCGTGAGGAAGCAGATGATTTGCTGCGCCGCCGCTCCGGCGATGCTGATGCCCCGCGCATGCTGGGCGCCTTCAACGAGGCGACGCCGGACTGGCTGTCCTTCTTCATGTTCACCTATTTCACCGACCGCGACGGCAAGATGCAGCTGCACTCGCTCGCGCAGTCCGGCTTCGATCCGCTGTCGCGCACCTGCCGCTTCATGCTCACGGAAGAAGCGCACCACATGTTCGTCGGCGAGACCGGCATCACCCGCGTCGTGCAGCGCACCTGCGATGCGATGCGCGAGGCCGGCGTCACCGATCCCACCGACATCGCGAAAGTCCGCGCGCTCGGGGTGATCGATCTTCCGACCATCCAGAAGAAGCTGAACCTGCACTATACGCTGTCGCTCGATCTGTTTGGCTCGGAGGTCTCGACCAACGCAGCCAACGCCTTCAACGCCGGCATCAAGGGTCGCTATCACGAGACCCAGATCGAGGACGATCACCAGCTCAAGAACGCCACCTATCCCGTGCTGAAGTTCATCAACGGCGAGATCAAGCTGGTCGACGAGCCGGCGCTGACCGCGCTCAACATGCGCCTGCGCGACGATTACAGCCAGGATTGCGTCAAGGGCATGCTGCGCTGGAACAAGGTGATCTCGACCGCGGGCTACGACTTCAAGCTGACCTTGCCCAACGTCGCCTTCCACCGCCACATCGGCGAGTTCAAGGACGTGCGAGCGACGCCCGACGGTCTGTTGATCGACGACGCCACCTGGGCCAAGCGCAAGGACGAGTGGCTGCCCTCGACGGCCGACGGCGACTTCATCACCTCCCTGATGCAGCCCGTCACCGAGAGCGGCAAGTTCGCCTCGTGGATTTCGCCGCCGAAGGTCGGCATCGACAACAAGCCCGGCGATTTCGAATACGTGAAGATCGAGTCGTAGGCGCGGCCTCATCCTCAACTGTCGTCCCGGACAAGCAAACGCCCGGCAACGCATAGCGTTGCCGGGCGTTTGTGCAGGTCAGGGACCCATAACCACAGGGAGAGGTCGTAGCGCGAGCGAGCAGGCAACCACGAGTCTTCGCCAAACTCCTCCCTGTGGTTATGGATCCCGGATCTGCTCTCGCTTTGCTCGCTTGTCCGGGACGACACTAAATATGGGGTGAGGGCGTCGCATCTATCAGCTAGCGCAATCGCTCGCTTAGTCCCCCCGGTTCTGCTACCCCGCGATCTCCAGCCCGGCATTCGCATACACCACGCCGCCATCGACGGCGATGGTGTTACCGACCACGTAGTCACCCGCGCGCGAGGCGAGATAGATCGCCAGCCCCGCCATGTCCTCGTCGGTCCCGATCCGACGCGCCGGAATGCGCTTTGCGACTTCTTCCGAATGGTCGCGCGCGGCCCGGTTCATGTCGGATTTGAACGCGCCCGGCGCGATTGCGGTGACGTTGATGTTGTCCTTGATCAATTTCGTCGCCATGCGCCGGGTCAGGTGGATCACGGCGGCCTTGCTGGCGGCGTAGGAATAGGTCTCGCTCGGATTGACGAAGATGCCGTCGACAGAGGCGATGTTGATCACCTTGGCCGGACGTTCCGGACTTGCAGCCGCGCGCAGTGGCTTGGCCAGCGCCTTGGTCAGGAAGAACAGCGACTTGACGTTGAGGTCCATCACCTTGTCCCAGCCGCTTTCGGGGAATTCGTCGAACTCCGCGCCCCAGGCAGCTCCGGCATTGTTGACGAGGATGTCGAGCTTCGGCTCGAGCTTGATGATTTCGCCGGCGAGCCTGTCGCAGCCTTCGACAGTCGAGATGTCGATCGGTAGCGCGATGCACTCGCCGTCATATTGCGCAGTGAGCTCCTTGGCGGTGGCCTCACACGGCCCCGCCTTGCGCGCGGTGATGTAGACCTTCGCCGCGCCGGCGCTGAGATATCCCGCCGCGATCATCTTGCCGATGCCGCGCGAGCCGCCGGTCACCAGCGCGACGCGGCCTTTGAGCGAGAACAGATCGTTGAACATGGTGCCTCCCTGGGTTGGCAATGTTTTGGGCGGGGAGGGAAGGGGAGTCAAGGAAGGCCGCGCGTGGAGGAGATGGGAGTGTGGCGCGACGGCGGTCCAACCTACTCGGTGTCGTCCCGGACAAGCGTAGGCGCAGATCCGGGATCCATAACCACAGGGAGATGTTTGGCGAAGATTGGTTGTTCGGTACATCTACCAACCGCAATCGATGGATCACGCGGTATGGCTCCCGGATCGGCGCGCGCTTTGGGCGCGCTTGTCCGGGACGACAGCGGAGATTGCAGCGGCTACGCCGCCGCGATCCGGCGGAAACCGTTCCACATCGCGGTCGCGGCGCCCGAGGTCAGCACCGGCAGGATTCGCGCGTCCTGGTAGTTGCCGTTGAGCGAGACGCGCGGCAGCGCCGTCATGTGGGCGGCATTGTCGGCGAACAGCATGCCGGGCCGCGTCGTTACCGCGGTCTTGAAGCCCGCCGTTGCAGCAAGGCCGAATTCGCGCATCCCCGCGGCCTCGCGGTCGCCATAGGGATAGGCGAGATGCAGCACGGGCCGCTGCAGCGCCTGCTCGATCCGTGCGCGGCTCGTGGCGATCTCCTGCGCGGCGACGTCTTCGGCCAGCTTGGCGAGGTTGCAATGGCTGACGCTATGCGCGCCGATCGTGACCAGCGGATCGGCGGCAAAGCTCTTCACCTCGGCCCAGGACAGGCAGAGGCTGCGGCACAGCGCTTCCATGTCGACGTCGTATGTCGTGCAGAGCGCCTCGATCTCTCGCGCCAGATCGTGCTCGCCCGGTAGTGCGCGCAGCCAGTCGTGCAGGCGGTCGAACGTTGCCTGCTTGGCCGCGGGGGTCGTCGCATCGAGCCGCAGCGCGGAATGGCCTACCCTGACGTCGACCTGCTCGGTCTTGGCGATCACGGCCTCCAGCGCCGCCCACCACAGCCGTCCAGTGCCCTCGGCAAAATCGCTCGCGACATAGACCGCCAGAGGCGCGTCAAATTCGCGCAGCACGGGCAGCGCATAGTCCAGATTATCGCGATAGCCGTCATCGAGGGTGAAGGCGGCGAAGCGGCGGTCGAACCGGCCCTGCACCAGCCGCTCATGCAGCTCGTCCATGCTGACGATGTCGATGTCGCGCGAGCGCAGATGGCACAGCGTCGCGCGCAGGAATTCGGGGGTGACTTCGAGATGCCGGTTCGGCTGGAACGCGGCCTCGCGGGCCGGTCGCACGTGGTGCAGCATGAAAATGGCGCCGACGCCCGACAAAAGCGGGCGCAGCAGGTGGTGCGCCCCGCTGAAATAGAGTGCTCCCAGCCCGGCGCGGATGACGTTGTTACGCAGTTGTTTCATGACCCGCTGGCGGACTCTGGCATTCCGCTTTCAACTTACGGAAGAACCCTTGAAGAAAAAGTTATTCCGATTGTCCGGGTGGGGCCTTCGCAAGGGCACCATTTCCGGTTTGACAGCCTGCCAAGGGTTTGTTTTGTCTCCGGTTCCAGAGTTCGGGTCGTCGAATGAAGAAGCTTTTTACGTGGGCCAGCAAATGGTGGCCGGGGCTGATCCCCTTGGCCGTCATGTGGGGATTTGCGGCCTGGAATAATACCTTACCGGTCGAAGCCGACCTGTCGGCGCGCAGCTCGGCTGCGCTGAAAGATACCGTTCTGGACAAGACCCGGATCGCGGTCGATGGCCGCGATGTCAGCCTGGCCGCGGACGCCTTCTCCGAGGAGGGGCGGCGGGATGCCGTGATGGCGGTCGAGACCGTCCCCGGCGTCCGCCTGGTCGACGACCGGACCCGCCTTGTTCCCGAGGCCAAGCCCTTCGTCTGGAACGCCGAGCGCGACGTGGTGCGGGTGACGCTGTCAGGCTCCGCGCCGTTGCCGTCGATGAAGGGCCGGCTGACCGAGGCGGCCCGCAAGGAGCTTGGCGGCGTCGAAGTGGCCGACCAGATGGGGCTGGCGCGCGGTGCGCCGCCGCGGTTCGAGGCCGCAGCGACGCTGTTGCTGGACCAGATCGGCAAGCTGAAGGACGGCAAGATCACGATCACGGACACCAAGGTCAATCTGTCGGGCATGGCGCGCGATCTCGGTGGCCGCGAGGCGATCGTGGCCGCGCTGAAGAACCTGCCCGAGGGCTTTTCGATTGCCGCCAACGACGTCAAGGCGCCGCCCTATATCTTCCAGGCCTACAAGGATCCGGTCGCCGCGACCGTGACGCTGACCGGCTATGTTCCCGACAACACCATCCACGCGGCGATCGCCACCAGCGCCGCGCGAAAATTCTTCACCGAAAAGGTCGTCGACAATCTCAAGGCCAGCATCGGCGCGCCCGGCTCCTTCAACACCGCGGTGATCGCAGCGCTCGGCGCACTGTCGCGACTGTCGACCGGCACGCTCGTCGTCTCCGACCGCGAGGTGAAGCTGTCGGGCGATGCGCTCTACGAGGGCGCGGCCAACGACATCCGCGCAGGTCTCGGCAAGAACTTCCCGAAAAACTGGCAGTACAAGCCGGAGATCACCGTGAAGCCGGCGGCAGGCCCGGTCGACGGCACCGTGTGCCAGCAATTGTTCTCCGAGCTCCTGGCCAAGGGCAAGATCCGCTTCGCAGCAAAGCGGGCCGACATCGATCCGGATTCCGCCGCCATCCTCGATCATCTGATCGAGACGGCGCTGCGCTGCCCGACCACCAATGTCGAGGTCGCCGGGCATACCGATGCCGACGGCGAGGACGGCTTCAACCGCGCTCTCTCCGAGAAGCGCGCACAGGCGGTGATCGACTATCTGGTCAAGGCCGGCCTGCTCGCCAGCCGCTTCACCGCGGTCGGCCATGGCAGCACGCAGCCGCTCGCCGGCAACGACACCGACGAAGGCAAGGCGCAGAACCGCCGTATCGAATTCCTGGTGAGGTGACGATGCCCTATCTCGTCTCGTTCCATCTGGGCTGGCTGATCGGCTCGCTGCTGCTGGGCTTTTGCATGGGCTGGATCTCGGTGGTCCAGCGCGGCAACGGCACCTCGAAGGTGACGGCGCGCTGGCTCGCCGCGCTTGCTGCCGCCCTGGTCGCGGCCTCGTTCGCACGCGTCGTCCCCGGCCGCTTCGGCTACTGGCTCGACCTCGGCCTGATCATGTTCGCCTGCTACCTGGTCGGCTGCACCATCGGCGCCTGGCTGCGCGACCGCGTGGTCTCGCGCAGCATGCGGACCGGCTGAAGCTCCGCCGCCAGCCCCCTTTCTGTTCGGACACGTCGTCGAGAGAGACGTCAAACGCTGCGCTTGACAATAATACGTACGTACGTATTATTGCTCCATGCCCAAACCCTCACTCAAAGACGCCATCCTCGACGCCGGTCTCAAGGTCATGTTCCGGACCGGCTATCACGGCACCAGCGTGCGCGATGTCACCACTGCGGCAGGCGCCCCGCAGGGGTCCTTCACCAATCATTTTCGCTCCAAGGAAGCGTTCGCCTCCGAGGTGCTCGATCGCTATTTCGAGATCACGAAGGGATTGGTCGCGGAGGCTCTTGAAGACGCATCGCTGACCCCGCGGGCGCGGCTCAAACGCTATCTCGACATCATCACCGGACGGCTCGAAGCCGACGGCTACGGACGCGGCTGCCTGATCGGCGATCTCAGCCTGGAAGCGGGCGGCAGCAGCGAGATGCTGCGCACCCGCCTTGCCGAAATCTTTGCCGAATGGCGCATGCCCTTCGCTGCCTGCATCAGCGAGGCGCAGAGAAGCGGCGAGATCGATTCCGAATTCGAGCCGGAGGAGCTTGCCGACTTCCTGCTCGCGTCCTGGCAGGGCGCGATCCTGCGCATGAAGGTCGACCGCACGTCCAAGCCGCTCGAGCGTTTCAAGTCCATCGCATTCAAGACCGTCTTCAAGGAGCCGACATGAGCCAGCAAGCCGAGATCCAGATCCGAAGCGCCTCCGTGCTGGGAAGCACGATGGCGTATCGCGACACAGGTGCGCAGGATGCGCCGGTCGCGCTCTTCCTTCACGGTAATCCGACGTCGTCGCATATCTGGCGAAACATCCTGCCGCTGGTGGCGCCTGTGGCGCACTGCATCGCGCCCGATCTCATCGGTTTCGGCCGGTCGGGCAAGCCCGACATCGCCTACCGCTTCTTCGACCACGTCCGCTATCTCGACGCGCTGATCGAGGAACTCGGCATCAGCTCAGCCTATCTCGTTGCGCAGGATTGGGGCACGGCGCTCGCATTTCATCTCGCGGCGCGCCGGCCGGCCTTCGTGCGCGGCCTCGCCTTCATGGAGTTCATCCGGCCGATGCCGACCTGGCAGGATTTCCACCAGGCCGAAACTGCGCGCCAGACTTTCCGCAAGTTCAGGACGCAAGGCGACGGAGAGGCCATGATCCTGAAGGCGAACGCCTTCGTCGAACGCGTGCTGCCGGGCGGCATCGTGCGCACCTTGAGCGACGACGAGATGGCGCCTTATCGCGCGCCCTTTCCGACCCCGGACAGCCGCCGTCCCGTGCTTGCCTTGCCTCGGGAATTGCCGATCGCCGGCGAGCCCGCCGACGTCTATGAAGCGCTTCGATCGGCTCATGCGTCGCTCAAGGCGTCCGCATATCCGAAGCTGCTGTTCGCAGGCGAGCCGGGCGCCATCGTCGCCCCCGAATTTGCCGAGACGTTCGCTGCCTCGCTGAAGCACTGCGCGCTTGTCCGCCTCGGGCCCGGCCTGCACTATCTCCAGGAAGACCACCCCGACGCGATCGGTCGTTCCGTTGCCGGCTGGATCGCCGGCATTGAAGCGGTGCGTCCCCAGCTTGCGGCCTGAAGGAGGACGAGATGTCCGACGTAACCATCATCTATTGCCGGCCGTGCGGCTACGAGAAGCGTGCCAAAGAGGCGGCCGTGGCGCTGCGCCGGCAGCTAGGGCTGGAATCCGATCTCGTCCCCGGCAAGGGTGGCGTCTTCCAGGTCAAGCTCGGTGACCGGATCGTCGCCAGCCGCAGCAAAGGACATTTTCCTGACGGCGACGAAATCGTCGCTGCCGTCACCGCCGCGCGGGACTGAGCCGGGGAGGGTCTTCGCGATGTCGATTGTCTGGGCCGACGATCTCGCCGGGATCGACTGGAATGAGCTATCCGAGCTCTATCGCATCGCGCCGCTCGGCAACAAGGCGCCGGCCGATCTCGCGCTGGTGTTCGGCAACAGCATGTTTCGCGCCTTCGCCAATGAGGATGGTCGCATCGTGGGGGCGGGACGCGTCCTGGCCGACGGCCGCGACTGCGCCTATCTCTGTGATATCGCCGTGCACCCGGACCGCCAGGGGCGAGGTCTCGGCCGCGACATTATCGAGCGTTTGCTTGTGCGTTGCCGCGGCCATCGCAAGGTCATCCTCTACGCCGTCCCGGGCAAGGAAGGATTTTACGAACGCCTGGGCTTCAGGCGGATGACCACGGCCATGGCGATCTTCGAAGACCAGGCCGGAGCCTATGGTCGCGGCTATTTGACCGCGCCTTGAGGCCGCGCCCGGGGCCCGCGACCTTCCGGCGCATCGGACACCCCGTGAACGACGCCGGGATTGCCCCCTCTTTCAACGGGCCGGCGCGGTCCATAGATTGACGCGGTCCATAGATAGACGTCGGCTTAAGGCGTGCAGGAACATTGTGCGGCCGAAATCATCAAAACTTCATGGCGCCTGCGCAGGATCGCCATGGAGATTCGCCTCAAGTCCTGCCGCCGAAGGCGCCAAACCGTGCATCAGGAGCCCGCAACCCTGCCTAAAATATTGAATGCACGTGTTTTTGTTCGAATTGGCGAATTCCACTCCGCCCCAAAACGCGCTAGTGGAGGGCAGGGGGGCATGCGCGATACCGGAGCCGGCGGCGAGGGTTCGTTGAGTGCCTGTGCGTCGTCCGCCTGTTCGCCGGCCACCCTGGCCGCTGAAGCGTTGTTCGAGGTCTAGATGCTGGAAGCCATACGCAGGGCGATGTCGTTTCTGCGCCAGAAGCAAGTCCTGCATAAGCTTGGCGTTGTGATCAGCGTCGCGGTCATCGGCATCGCTTGCTATGTGCTCTACCACATGCTGCGAGGCATCGATTTCAACGAAGTCCTCGAAGCGATCAAGAGCACCGAGCCGACCCAGATCGCGATGGCGGCGCTGTTCGTCACCGCGGGCTATTTCACCCTGACCTTCTACGACCTGTTCGCCGTGCGCGCGATCGGCCATGCCCATGTGCCCTATCGCATCAACGCGCTCGCGGCCTTCACCAGCTATTCGATCGGCCACAATGTCGGGGCATCCGTCTTCACCGGCGGTGCGGTGCGCTATCGCATCTATTCGGCCTACGGGCTGAACGCGATCGACGTCGCGAAGATCTGCTTCCTCGCCGGCCTGACCTTCTGGCTCGGCAATGCCGCCGTGCTCGGCCTCGGCATCTCCTATCATCCGGAGGCAGCCGCCTCGATCGACCAGCTGCCGCCCTGGCTGAACCGGGCGCTGGCGCTGATGATCATCGTCGGGCTGGTCGGCTATGTGGTCTGGGTCTGGACCCAGCCGCGCGTGGTCGGCCGCGGGCCCTGGACCGTGGTGCTGCCGGGCGGCCCGCTGACGCTGCTGCAGATCGCGATCGGCATCGTCGATCTCGGTTTCTGCGCGCTCGCGATGTATGTGCTGGTCCCGGACGAGCCCAATCTCGGCTTCGTGGTGGTCGCGGTGATCTTCGTCTCGGCCACCCTGCTCGGCTTCGCCAGCCACTCGCCCGGCGGGCTCGGGGTGTTCGACGCCGCCATGCTGGTCGGCCTCTGGCAGATGGATCGCGAGGAACTTCTGGGCGGCATGCTGCTGTTCCGCGTCCTCTATTATCTGTCGCCCTTCGTCATATCTGTAATCTTGCTGACGTTTCGCGAAGTTATCATCGGCGCACGATCGAAGCGCTTGCAGCAGGCGGCGCTCAAGCTCGACCCCGGCCCGGCGCGTGAAGCCGCTTATGTGAGAGAGCGCAGCGACAGCGGTGCCTGACGGCGCCAAGCCTTATTTGGACAGGCCTTCAGACAAGCCCCAGGAGAAGTCCGCCCCGATGGCGATCGACGCCCCATCTTCTCCCTCCGCGCAGCCCTGGTCCGACCGGCTGCGGCATTCGACCGTGATCCTGATCGCCGCGGCGCTGGCGCTGTCCGTCGTCGTCTCGCTCGGCGAACTGTCGGCGCTGCACGCCGCCATCGTGTTCCTCTGTATCGCGGCGGCCGCGCTGATCCCGTGGCGGCTGCACGATCCCGCCGCGTCGCGCGACGACGTCAGGCGCATCAACCCGGTCGAGAGCGCGGCGGTGGCCGCCGTCGTCGCCGGCATGCCGGATCCGGCGGTGCTGCTCGACCGCGCCGGCCGCGTCATCCACCTCAACGCCGCCGCCGCCCAGCTCGCGCCGGCGCTGCGCCGGAACGAGCTCGCCCAGTTCGCGCTGCGCTCGCCGGAGATCATCACGGCGCTGCGCGAAGCGATCGCGACCACCGAGCCGCGGCGCGCGACCTATCTCGACCACGTCCCGGTCGATCGCTGGATGGAGCTCATGATCACGCCGGTGCCGGTGCCGACCAGCTTCGGCGGCGCCGACAAATGCATGCTAATGACCTTCCACGACCAGACGCCGCTGCGCCGGGTCGAGGAGATGCGCGCCGACTTCGTCGCCAATGCCAGCCACGAGCTGCGCACGCCGCTGGCCGCGCTGTCGGGCTTCATCGACACGCTGCAGGGCCAGGCCAAGGACGATCCCAAGGCGCGCGAACGCTTCCTCGGCATCATGCACAACCAGGCCACCCGCATGGCGCGCCTGATCGACGATCTGTTGTCGCTGTCGCGGGTCGAGCTGTCGGCCCATGTCCGGCCCGACACCCTGGTCGATTTGCTGCCGATCATCCGCCAGGTCGCCGACGGGCTCGAGCCGCTGGCGCGCGAGCGCCAGGTCGAGGTCGAGATCCATCTGCCGGATAGTCCGGTGATGATCGCGGGCGATCGCGAGGAGCTGCTCCGCCTGTTCGAGAATTTGATCGAGAACGCGCTCAAATACGGTGCCTCCGGCGGACGCGTCATCGTGTCGCTGACCTCAGCCGCGGCCACTGATGGAACTCAGGAAATCCGGATCATGGTCCGCGATTTCGGCCCCGGCATCGCGCCCGAGCACCTGCCGCGGCTGACCGAGCGGTTCTACCGGGTCGACGTCGGCGACAGCCGCTCGCAGGGCGGCACCGGGCTCGGATTATCGCTGGTGAAACATATTCTTAACCGCCATCGCGGCCGGCTTTTGATCGAAAGTGTGCCCCGGCAGGGCGCCACTTTCACCGCCTGTTTTCCCCAGGCCAAGACTTTAGTTTAGATCTAGAACTCAAGCGATTCCAATCGCTTGAGGGTGTCATCCGACTGTCACGAAACCTTCGTAAAAGCACAGCCGACCGCTCCTAAAGGGGCGGCGCGGGGAGCGCGATCGGGCGCTGATGGCGCTTCGCTCCCCTGTATGGAGACCAGCATGAATTTCCTCAAGACGATCGTCGCTGCCGGCTTGGTCGCCGCATCGGCGACAGCGGCCTTTGCTGCCGACATCACCGGCGCCGGCGCGACGTTCCCGTTCCCGATCTATTCCAAATGGGCTGACGCCTACAAGAAAGAGACCGGCAACGGTCTGAACTACCAGTCGATCGGTTCCGGCGGCGGCATCAAGCAGATCCAGGCCAAGACCGTGACCTTCGGCGCCAGCGACGCGCCGCTCAAGGCCGAGCAGCTCGAGAAGGACGGCCTCGTCCAGTGGCCGATGGTGATGGGCGCCATCGTCCCCGTCGTCAACCTCGAGGGCGTGAAGCCCGGCGAGATGGTGTTCGACGGCGAGACGCTCGCCAGCATCTATCTCGGCAAGATCACCAAGTGGGACGACGCCGCGATCAAGAAGCTCAATCCGAACGTGAAGCTGCCCTCGGAAGCCATCACCGTGGTCCGCCGCTCGGACGGTTCGGGCACCACCTTCAACTTCACCAACTATCTCGCCAAGGCCAGCGCGGACTGGAAGAGCAAGGTCGGTGAGGGCACCGCGGTCGAGTGGCCGGTCGGCGTCGGCGCCAAGGGCAACGAAGGCGTGTCGGGCAATATCAGCCAGACCAAGAACTCGATCGGCTACGTCGAGTACGCCTATGCCAAGCAGAACAAGCTGACCTACACCGGTCTCGTCAACAAGGCCGGCAAGCCGGTGCAGCCGACCGTCGAAGCCTTCCAGGCGGCCGCTTCCAACGCCGACTGGGCCAAGGCGCCCGGCTACTACGTCATCCTGACCGACCAGCCCGGCGAGAAGTCGTGGCCGATCACGGCGGCGACCTTCATCCTCATGCACAAGGATGCCACCGACAAGGCGGCCTCGCAGGAAGCCATCAAGTTCTTCCGCTGGGCCTTCAAGAGCGGCGGCAAGGCGGCTGAAGAGCTCGACTACATCCCGATGCCCGAAGGCGTCGTGACCCTGATCGAGAAGACCTGGGCTGCCGAGATCAAGAGCTAAGTAAGGCTCTCGCGTCCCGGACGCGGTGCGGCCCTGGCGATGCGAAGCATCGTCCAGTGTGCCGCTCCGCGAGGGCCGGAACCCGCAAGACTTCCGCTCCGGACCGGCGCGCGCCGCGTCCGGAGCGCGAGACCGACAAAAAGACTGACAACAAGCGTATATTATCGGGCACAGGGGATCGGCGTGGCAGAAATGGCCGTTCAGAGCGATGTAATCGACGACGCCGGACCGTATGATCGCGCCAAGGCCTTGAGCGCGTTCAAGCTCGGCGACGTCACCTTCTACTGGATCACGCGGCTGTCCGCGATCTCGGTGCTCCTCATTCTCGGTGGCATCATCGTCTCGCTGATCGTCGGCGCGTTCCCGGCGATGAAGGAATACGGCTTCTCCTTCCTGTGGACGCAGCGCTGGGCGCCGTCGGCCGATCCGCCCGTGCTCGGCGCGCTCGGGCCGATGTACGGCACGCTCGTCACCTCCTTCATCGCCATGCTGATCGCCATTCCCGTCGGTCTCGGCATTGCGATCTTCCTCACCGAGCTCTGCCCGCAATGGCTGCGCCGCCCGATCGGCATGGCGATCGAGCTGCTCGCCGGCATTCCCTCGATCATCTACGGCATGTGGGGCTTCTTCGTGCTGGGCCCGTTCCTGGCCAACACCTTCCAGCCCTTCATGATCAGGATATTCGACGGCGTGCCCGTGCTGGGCGCGATCTTCGCAGGTCCGCCGTCCTATCTCAGCACGTTCAACGCCGCGCTGATCCTCGCCATCATGGTGCTGCCCTTCATCACCTCGATCTCGGTCGACGTGTTCAAGACGGTGCCGCCGGTGCTGAAGGAGGCCGCCTACGGCGTCGGCTGCACCACCTGGGAAGTCGTCCGCAGCGTGGTGATCCCCTACACCCGCGTCGGCATCATCGGCGGCGTCATGCTGGCGCTGGGCCGCGCCCTCGGCGAGACCATGGCGGTGACCTTCATCATCGGCAATTCGTTCCGCATCTCCTCATCGATCTTCGCGCCGGGCACCACGATCTCGGCGGCGATCGCATCCGAATTCGCCGAGAGCGACGGCCTGCACCAGTCCGGCCTGATCCTGCTCGGCCTCTTGCTGTTCGTGCTGACGTTCTTCGTGCTGGCCGCAGCGCGGCTGATGCTGATGCGGCTGGACAAGAAGGCGGGGAAGTAACGTCATGGCGCTCAATCCGATCTATTCGCGTCGTCGCCGCAAGGACATCGTCATCCGCGGGCTCTGCTTCGCCGCGGCCGCCTTCGGCGTCACCTGGCTCGCGCTGATCCTGATCACGTTGCTCTTCAACGGCCTGGCCGGCCTCAATCTTGAGATCTTCGTCGCGGATACGCCGCCGCCGGGTTCGACCGAGGGCGGCCTGCGCAACGCGATCGTCGGTTCGATCATCATGACGTTGATCGGCGTCGGCATCGGCGCGCCGCTCGGCCTGTTCGCCGGCACCTACCTTGCCGAATACGGCCGCAACGACCGGCTGACCTCGGTGATCCGCTTCATCAACGACATCCTGCTCTCGGCGCCCTCGATCATCATCGGCCTGTTCATCTATGGCGCGGTGGTGGTGCCGATGCGTGGCTTCTCCGCGATCGCGGGCGCGCTGGCGCTCGCCGTCATCGTGATCCCGGTCGTGCTGCGCACCACCGAGGACATGCTGCTGCTGGTGCCGAATCCGCTGCGCGAGGCGGCCTCGGCGCTCGGCCTGCCGCGCTCGCTGGTGATCAAGCGTATCGCCTATCGTGCGGCCCGGTCGGGCCTCATCACCGGCGTGCTGCTCGCCACCGCCCGCGTCGCCGGCGAGACCGCGCCGCTGCTCTTCACCGCGCTGTCGAACCAGTTCTTCAGCCTCGGCCTGAACAAGACGATGGCCAATTTGCCGGTCACCATCAACAACTTCGTCCAGAGCCCCTACGCCTATTGGAAGCAGCTCGCCTGGAGCGGCGCGCTGCTGATCACGCTCACCGTGCTTGCCCTGAACATTGGCGCGCGCATCCTCGGCGCCGAGAGGACTGCAAAATGACCGACCTGTCCGTTTCCATGAGTTCCAACGCTCATCTGGCCTCGCAGCCGCTGCCGGAAGCTCCGGCCAAGGTGACGGTGCGCAATCTCAATTTCTATTACGGCGAGCACCACGCGCTGAAGAACATCAACCTGACGCTGGGCGCCAACCGTGTCACGGCGTTCATCGGCCCGTCGGGCTGCGGCAAGTCGACCCTGCTGCGCATCTTCAACCGGATGTACGACCTCTATCCGGGCCAGCGCGCCACCGGCCAGCTCATGCTGGACCAGACCAACATCCTCGACCCCAGGCTCGACCTCAATCTGCTGCGCGCCCGGGTCGGCATGGTGTTCCAGAAGCCGACGCCGTTCCCGATGACGATCTACGAGAACATCGCCTTCGGCATCCGCCTCTACGAGAAGATCTCGAAGTCCGAGATGGACGACCGCGTCGAGAAGGCGCTGCGCGGCGGCGCGCTGTGGAACGAGGTCAAGGACAAGCTCAACGCCTCCGGCCTGTCGCTCTCCGGCGGCCAGCAGCAGCGCCTGTGCATCGCCCGCACCGTCGCAGTGCGGCCCGAGGTGATTCTGTTCGACGAGCCCTGCTCGGCGCTCGATCCGATCTCGACCGCCAAGGTCGAGGAGCTGATCCAGGAGCTGTCCGAGAACTACACGATCGCGATCGTCACGCACAACATGCAGCAGGCGGCGCGCGTCTCCGACAAGACCGCCTTCATGTATCTCGGCGAGCTGATCGAGTTCGACGACACCAGCAAGATCTTCACGTCGCCGAGCGACCGGCGCACGCAGGATTACATCACCGGCCGGTTCGGCTGAGGAGACGCGACATGGGTACTGAACATACCGCAAAAGCTTTCGACACCGACCTCCAGGAGCTCACCCGCCTGGTCGCCGAGATGGGCGGCATCGCCGAACGCATGATCGTCGATTCCGTCGGCGCGCTGATCCGCCGCGACGTCGCGCTCGGCCAGCGCGTCGTCACCATCGATGCCGAGCTCGACGCGTTGCAGAAGCGCATCGAGGAACGCGCCGTGCTCACCATCGCCCGCCGCCAGCCGATGGCGGTGGATTTGCGCGAGATCGTCGGCGCCATGCGCGTTGCGACCGACCTCGAGCGCATCGGCGACCTCGCCAAGAACATGGGCAAGCGCGTCGCCGCGCTGGAGACCGACTTCCATCCGCTGAAACTGTTCCGCGGCCTGGAGCACATGACCGACCTCGTGCAGCAGCAGGTCAAGTCGGTGCTGGACGCCTATGCCGCACATGATCTGCCGGCGGCGATGGCGGTGTGGAAGGGCGACGAGGAAGTCGACGCGATCTGCACCTCGCTGTTCCGCGAGCTCCTCACCTACATGATGGAGGATCCGCGCAACATCTCGTTCTGTATCCATCTGATGTTCTGCGCCAAGAACATCGAGCGGATCGGCGACCACGCCACCAACATCGCCGAGACCGTGTTCTACATGATCGAAGGCCAGGCGATCACCGACAAGCGGCCGAAGGGCGACATGACCACCTTCGCCACGACGGTCCCGAATACCTGAAGACTCAAGGAGCGACGACCCGATGGGCGCACGCATTATGGTGGTTGAGGACGAGGAAGCTCTCACCGAGCTGCTTCGCTACAACCTCGAAGGCGACGGCTATGACGTCGAGACGGTGATGCGCGGCGACGACGCCGACACCCGCCTCAAGGAGCACATCCCGGACCTGATCGTGCTCGACTGGATGCTGCCGGGCCTGTCGGGCATCGAGCTGTGCCGGCGGCTGCGGACCCGGCCCGACACCAAGCAGCTGCCGATCATCATGCTCACCGCGCGCGGCGAGGAGAGCGAGCGGGTGCGGGGACTTGCGACCGGCGCCGACGACTACATCGTCAAGCCGTTCTCGGTGCCGGAGCTTTTGGCGCGCGTGAAGGGCCTGCTGCGCCGCGCCAGTCCTGAGCGGCTCGCGACAGTGCTGGCCTATGGCGACATCGAGCTCGACCGCGACAAGCGTCGCGTGGCGCGCTCGGGCCGGCCGATCGATCTCGGTCCGACCGAATATCGCCTGCTGGAGTTCTTCCTGGAGCATCCGGGCCGCGTGTTCTCGCGCGAGCAGCTGCTCGACAGCGTCTGGGGCCGCGACATCTACATCGATGAGCGCACCGTCGACGTCCATATCGGCCGCCTGCGCAAGCTGCTCAATCTCGGCCGCGAGCAGGACCCGATCCGCACCGTCCGCGGCGCCGGCTACGCGCTCGACGATCGCTTCGCGAAGGCGGAACAGACGGAGGCTCGGTGAGCTGCGGCCACACTCTCGGTGTCGTCCCGGACAAGCGTCAGCGCAGATCCGGGACCCATAACCACGGGGAGTAGTGATCTCGAGAAAAAGGTAACTCCGAGTCCCGTAACCACATCTCGCGGTGGTTATGGGTCCCGGATCTGCGCGCGCTTGGGGCGCGCTTGTCCGGGACGACATCGGATGTGTCGAGCCGTCACTCGTATGACGGCGCCGTCTTTGCAGTCACTGAACCAGCTAACTCAGCGCGGACCCGGCTTTGCCGGGGCACGCCGGCGATCCGCCGCCGGCTGATACGCCACGCGCGAGTGCTGGGCGCAGTAGGGCAGGCCGGACAGCGCCCTGCCGCCGCAGAAGAAGAAATCCGGGCTGGAGGGATCGCCGACCGGCCAATGGCAGGTGGCCTCGTTCAGCTCGAGCAGCGACAGCCGCTGGCTCATCGGCACCACGTTGTCGTAGGTGACCGGTTCGGCCTCCACCTCGACCTCGAAGGCCTGCGCCAGCGCGGTGTTGCCGCGCGCAATGGGGCGGGTCACCCGCATCATGTGCTGCGCGGGACGCGCCTTGCGCGGCCGGGGCGCTGCCGATGAAGGGCTCTTGGCACGGCCGGACAGACCGAGCCTGTGCACTTTGCCGATCACGGCATTGCGGGTCACATTGCCGAGTTCAGCTGCGATCTGGCTGGCCGAAAGTCCGGCCTCCCAGAGCTTTTTCAGCTGCTCGACGCGATCGTCGGACCAGGTCAAAACCGTCATTGCACCCTTTCCCTCGCTACGCGCCGCCATCCTGGGGCCTCGCAGCGATTGCCTAAGCCTTCAAAAACCCGTGCCGTCAGAATCCCTTAAGGCTCGCCGGGCGCGTGACTGACGCCCGAACGTTTACGCCGGTACAAGAGGACTCTTGGGATCAGAACCGCTGCACGAGATGTCGTATCTGACAATCCAAACGCTACAATATGGCGTGACTCCCGCGCAAGAGTCCGCCGACTCGCTTCCACATGTTCCGTGGTGAAAACCCGCAAAATCGGCACCGCAAGACTACGGATTCAGCGTTTCCCGAGGCTTTCCGGGCGGCATTGACACCCGTCTTGCCAGGCATAAGATAGTCGCGCGTGCCGCCCTTAAAAGGCGGCACGTTTCGTTTTCCGGGCCGGTCGATGGTGCGTTGCGCAATGCACGCGTCACACCGTCCGCAACATTCAAGTGACATCATGACTAACAGCGCAGCGCCGCATTTGCTCCCCGTTTTCGCCAGAGCCGACCTCGGCTTCGAGCGCGGCGAAGGCTGCTGGCTGATCGCGACCAATGGCGATCGCTATCTCGATTTCACCTCGGGCGTGGCTGTGAATGCGCTCGGCCATTGCCACCCGCATCTGATCAAGGCGTTGCAGGAGCAGGCGACGAAGCTCTGGCACATGTCGAACCTGTTCCAGAGCCCGGATGGCGAGAAGCTCGCCAACCGGCTTTGCAACGAGAGCTTTGCCGACTTCGTGTTCTTCTGCAATTCGGGCGCCGAAGCGCTGGAGGGTGTGATCAAGGTGGTCCGCCATCATCACTTCTCCAAGGGTCATCCGGAACGTTATCGCATCATCACCTTCGAAGGCGCCTTTCACGGCCGTACGCTGGCGACGCTCGCCGCGACCGGATCTGCAAAATATCTCGAAGGCTTTGGCCCGCCCATGGATGGCTTCGACCAGCTGCCGCATGGCGATATCGAGGCCGTCAAGAAGGCGATCGGCCCGCACACCGCCGGCATCCTGATCGAGCCGATCCAGGGCGAGGGCGGCGTGCGCTCGGCAACGCCGACCTTCCTCAAGGCGTTGCGCCAGCTCTGCGACGAGAAGGGCCTGCTGCTCGCCTTCGACGAGGTGCAGACCGGCATGGGCCGCAGTGGTGATCTGTTCGCGTATCGGCGCACCGGCGTCACGCCGGATGTGATGTCGCTGGCGAAGGCGCTTGGCGGCGGCTTCCCGATCGGCGCGGTGCTGGCGACCGCGGATGCGGCCGACGGCATGGGGCCCGGCTCGCACGGCTCGACCTTCGGCGGCAATCCGCTGGCGATCTCCGCGGCCAACGCGGTGCTCGACGTCATGCTCAAGCCCGGCTTCTTCGACCACGTGCAGAGAATGTCGCTGCTGCTGAAGCAGAAGCTTGCCTCCGTGATCGACCGTCATCCCGATGTCGTCAGCGAAGTGCGCGGCGAAGGCCTCCTGATCGGCATCAAGGCCGTGGTGCCCTCCGGCGATCTGGTCGCGGCCCTGCGTCACGAAAAGCTGCTCACTGTCGGGGCCGGCGACAATGTCGTGCGTTTCCTGCCGCCGCTGATCGTGACCGAAGCCGAGATCGAGGACAGCGTCGGGCGGCTCGAGCGCGCCTGCGCCGCAATCTCGTCCAGCCAGACCAAGCGGGCGGCAAGCTGATGAGCAAGTCCCCCAATAAAACTCCAAAGCACTTCCTCGATATCAACGAGCTGCCGCTGTCGGAGCTCAAGCGCATGCTTGCAGCTTCGTCCGCGATGAAGGCGAAGCAGAAGGCGCAGCAGCCGGTCAGGCCGCTCGAAGGCAAGACGCTGGCGATGATCTTCGAGCGCCCGTCGACCCGGACACGCGTGTCGTTCGACGTCGCGATGCGTCAGCTCGGCGGCGAGCCCATCATGCTCACCGGTGCCGAGATGCAGCTCGGCCGCGGCGAGACCATCGCCGACACCGCGCGCGTGCTGTCGCGCTATGTCGACGCCATCATGATCCGCATCCTCAACCACGATGCGCTGCTGGAGCTCGCGGCCAACGCCACCGTGCCGGTCATCAACGGCCTGACGCGGCGCTCGCATCCCTGCCAGGTGATGGCCGACCTCATGACCTATGAGGAGCATCGCGGCCCGATCGAGGGCAAGACGGTGGCCTGGACCGGCGACGACAACAACGTGCTGGCGTCCTGGGCTCACGCCGCCGAGCGCTTCAAGTTCCAGCTCAATGTCGCAACCCCGCCGGAGCTCGCGCCGAAAAAGGCGATGCGCGACTTCATCAAGGCGACCGGCGCGCCGATCATGCTCGGCACCGATCCGGAAGCCGCCGTGCGCGGCGCCGACTGCGTCGTCACCGACACCTGGGTGTCGATGGGCGACAAGGAAGGCGAGCACCGCCACAACGTGCTCAAGCCCTATCAGGTCAACGGCAAGCTGATGTCGCTGGCCAAGCCCGACGCGCTGTTCATGCACTGCCTGCCCGCCCATCGCGGCGAGGAGGTCACGGATGAAGTGATCGACGGTCCGCAATCGGTCGTGTTCGACGAGGCCGAAAATCGCCTGCACGCGCAGAAGGGCATTCTGGCCTGGTGTTTTGACGCGGTGAAGTAGCTTCGCTGGAGGCCCGGCGATCACCTCACATACGGTGTCGTCCCGGACAAGCGCAGCTTCTGGCAACGCGTAGCGTTGTCCAGAACGGAGCGCCGATCCGGGACCCATAGCCACAGGACTGAGTTTGGCGAGGACTCGGAGTTGTCAGCTCGCGCCATCACGTCATCCCGTGGTTATGGATCCCGGGCTCGCGCTTCGCGCGCCCCGGGACGACACCGAGTTTGAGGTTGCTTCGTTCAGTTCGACTTGTATCCGGAACACACCGCCCGCACCCCCTTCCATTTCCGCCCTCCGACCCCAGATAACGCCCCATGGTTTCCCAATCCCCTGAGATGAAAGCCGGCCCCGAAGGCCCGGTTCGCGCGCCATCAGCGGTTCCGATCGATGACGCCGTGTTGCCCTACGAGGTCGACGCGCTCGACGTGCGCGGGCGCCTGGTGCGGCTTGGCCCGGCGCTCGACGAGATCCTGAGCAAGCACGATTATCCGGCGCCGGTCGGCAAGCTGCTCGGCGAGGCCATCGTGCTGACGACGCTGCTCGGCACCGCGCTGAAATTCGAGGGCCGCTTCATCCTGCAGGCCCAGACCGACGGCCCGGTGTCGTTCCTGGTCGTCGACTACATGGCACCGGATCGCCTGCGGGCCTATGCGCGCTTCGATGCCGCGCGTCTTGGCGATACCAGGGATTCCGGCACGCTGCTCGGCCGCGGTCATCTCGCCATGACCATCGACCAGGGCCCCGACATGAGCCGCTACCAGGGCCTGGTCGCGCTCGACGGCGGCAGCCTGGAAGACGCCGCTCACGAATATTTCCTGCGCTCCGAGCAGATCCCGACGCGCGTGCGCCTCGCGGTCGGCGAGGAGTGGCGTTCGAACGACGGCGGCAAGCATCGCTGGCGCGCCGGCGGCATGCTGATGCAATTTCTGCCGAAGGCGCCCGAGCGCGCGCGGCAGGCCGATCTGCATCCCGGCGATGCCCCCGATGGCGTCGAGGTGCACAGCGTTGCCGAAGACGATGCCTGGGTCGAGGCGCGTTCGCTGATCGAGACCGTCGAGGACGTCGAGCTGATCGATCCCGAGCTCTCCGGCGAGCGGCTGCTGTTCCGCCTGTTCCACGAGCGCGGCGTACGCGTGTTCAATCCGATGGTGCTCAAGGCGCAATGCTCCTGCTCGCGCGATGCGGTCGCCTCGATGCTGAAGAGCTTTTCGCCCGACGATCGCGCGGCGATGGTGAAGGACGACAAGGTCGTCGTCACCTGCGAGTTCTGCTCGTCGGTGTACGATTTTACGCCGGACGAGGCCGGCGTGGAGGACGCGTAATTCGCAGGCGCTTGGCGAGCTCTCGTAGCTTCGTAGGGTGGGCAAAGCGAAGCGTGCCCACGATCTGCGTGTGACTGGGAGAATTCGTGGGCACGTCGCGCAAGAGCGCGCCTTTGCCCACCCTACGGCACCGCGCCTGTGTCGCCCTCTGTCAATCCTTGTCACCAAAAATATTCCACTTTGCCGAAATTCGGTTTCGGCGTATGAATTGCGCATCCCGGCTCACCAAGAGGGGCGATCATGTGTCGTCACGCATCGCGAGCCGGGCTTGCGGTGGACGCGGCAGCGTCGGCACGAGAGGTGCGGGCAGGGCGGGTAGTCCCTGTGAGTCCGAGGCTTCGTGCAGACGAGCGGCGCTGCTAGGCTTCGTCTCGTCTGTAAGTTTCCGGCTTCGTCGACGGGGCCAGGAAAAACTGCGGCGAAATGGCGGGCCGCGCGTACGGCAAAACCGTGTGGTCCTGGCCGTCGTTGCCACGGTCAAGTCCTGCGAAGGTGCGAGCGAGCCCAACCGGGCGGACTGCATCATCCAATTCGCGGGGCGAGGGAGGCCAGAAGGAATGGTCGGCTCCCGGGAGATCACGGCATAAGCCGTCCAGCCACTGCGCAGGGAAGGCCGAGTGTTCGGCACCACCTGTATGCTGCTGTGCGGTTCTTCTTGCGCGTGCATTTCGCGCAGCGGACCGCGGGTGCGAGCCGGCACCCGGTCTTCCCTGCGCCCTCTTGGCTAATGAGGGTGAGCGATGAAGCAAAGCTCGGGCGAATTGAGCCGCGAGAACGCAAAGGCGTGTCTGCAAGCTTGAGCTGCCTGCCACAAGCTCAATCTCGTAGGGTGGGCAAAGCGCAGCGTGCCCACGTCTTTGTTGCTTATCGATGGAGATCGTGGGCACGGCGCTTAAGCGCCTTTGCCCACCCTACGGCACTGCCGCTGGGATCTGCATTGGAGCATCGCAACGACGACGTGGAGAATGCGTGCGCCACACTCTGCTCTCGTGCCCCGGACGCAGCGCACCGCTCCCGGCGATGCGAAGCATCGTCCGGTGCGGTGCGCTGCAGAGCCGGGGCCCATCTCGCCGCGTGCCGGGCCGCCCCTGGGTCCCGGCTCTGCGCAGCAACGCTTCGCGTTGCGGCGCGTCCGGGACACGAGCGAGGCCCTAATTCAACACCCGCTTGTTGTCGGGACTATCAAGCGAAAACGCGGGAACGTCGATCTCGAAGCGCTCGCCGCTTTCGGTGACCATCTGGTAGCGGCCGGTCATGAAGCCGGAGGCGGTCGAAAGCGGGACGCCGGAGGTGTATTCGAAGCGCTCGCCGGGGGCCAGGATCGGCTGCTCGCCAACCACGCCCTCGCCCTTGACCTCCTGCTGGCGGCCGGAGGCATCGGTGATGATCCAGTGCCGCGTCTTGAGCTGCACGGTCTCCTCGCCCGAATTGACGATGACGATGGTGTAGGACCAGAAGTAGCGGGAGCGGTCGGCCGACGACTGCTCCGGAACAAAGTTCGGCTCGACGGTCACTTCGATCTGGCGGGTCACGGCGCGGTACATGGTTGCTATCATACCGAAATCCGGCGCTGGAACCAAACGCCGGAGGCGGCTTTGGCGACATCGTCCCGCCAGAATTCGAGGGGAATGACACCCGGACGTGATCCGGCCGCTTTGCGAGACGACGACCGGACCGGTACACTTCTCGACGTCGCGATTTGCGCAAGGGTTTTTAGGCCCCGATGACCATTGCCGACCAAGTGACGGGATCGACGATCGCGGGAACCGCCAAGCCCGCGGGGGCGAAGCCGCGCGCGAGGGCGCCGGCCATCACGCTGCCTGCCATCGGCGAGCGCGAACTCCGGCTCGACCTGTTCCGCGGGCTGGCGCTGTGGCTGATCTTCATCGACCATCTGCCGCCGAGTCTGCTGACCTGGTTCACGATCCGCAATTACGGCTTCAGCGACGCCACCGAGATCTTCATCTTCATCTCCGGCTACACCGCCGCCTTCGTCTACGGAAGGGCGATGCTGGAGAGCGGCGTCGTCATCGCCACCGCGCGCATCCTGCGCCGGGTCTGGCAGATCTACGTCGCCCACGTCTTCCTGTTCACGATCTTCCTCGCCGAAATCTCCTACGTCGCGACCAGGTTCGAGAACCCGCTCTACACCGAAGAGATGGGTATCATGGATTTCCTCAAGCAGCCCGACGTCACCATCGTGCAGGCGCTGCTGCTGCGCTTCCGTCCCGTCAACATGGACGTGCTGCCGCTCTACATCGTGCTGATGCTGGCACTGCCGCTGATCCTGTGGTCGATGAAATGGCGTCCCGACGTCACGCTCGGCCTCTCGGTCGCGCTCTACGCGGTCACCTGGGAATACGATCTTTACCTGTCGGCCTATCCTAACGGCTTCTGGGCCTTCAATCCCTTCGCCTGGCAATTGCTGTTCGTCTTCGGTGCATGGTGCGCGCTCGGAGGTGCGCGACGGATGTCGCGTATCCTGGCTTCGCCGGTGACGATGTGGATCTCGATCGCCTATCTCGCCGCGGCGTTCTACGTGACGCTGACCTGGTACGTGCCGCAGCTCTCCCAATTCATGCCGAAGCGGGTCGAGCAGTGGATGTATCCGATCGACAAGACCGATCTCGACGTGCTGCGCTTCACGCATTTCCTGGCGCTGGCCGCGCTCACCGTGCGCTTCCTACCCCGGGATTGGCCGGGCTTGAAATCGCGCTGGCTGCGACCATTGATTCTATGTGGCCAGCATTCTCTCGAGATATTCTGCCTCGGTGTCTTCCTGGCCTTCGCCGGGCATTTCATTCTCGCCGAAGTCTCCGGCGGGGCAGCCATGCATGCGCTGATTAGTCTCTCCGGGGTCCTGATCATGTGGGGCGTGGCCTGGGTGATTTCGTGGTACAAGCGCGTGGCTGACAAGAGCGGTGCGAAAACCAAAAACGCCGTCGGCAACGCCGATCTGGCGGGAGGGGGCTGATGAAGGCGAAGGTTCTCCTGAGCCTGGTCCTGCTATGCGGTAGCCTCGCCGCGCCTGTGGCGTGGGCGGGCGATGCTGCGCCTGGCGCTGCCACCGCGCCCGCGGCGTGCGAATTGCCGTCCTATCTGCTTACCAGCGAAAGCCAGCTTCCCAAGGTTGCCGAGGCCATCAAGGCCGGCAAGCCGCTCGAAATCCTGGTCATCGGCAGCCGCTCGACCACGATTCCGTCCTCGGAGGGCAGCTCCTATCCGGCGCGCATGGAAGCGGTTCTGAAGGAAAAGCTGCCGCCGTCGGAAGCGGTGCACGTCTCCGTAGAAATACAGAGCAAGCGAACGGCGGAGGAGGCCGCCTCGACCTTCGTTAAGCTGATGGAAGCAAAAACGCCTACTTTGGTCGTCTGGCAGACCGGGACCGTGGATGCCATCCGATCCATCGATCCCGACGAATTTCGCAGCGCAGTCACCGAGGGGGTTATTGCGTTGCAAAAGGCAGGGGCCGACGTCGTCTTGATGAATTTGCAGTACAGCCCGCGTACCGAAACGATGATCTCGGCCCAGCCATTTCTCGATAATATGCGCGTCGTGGCGCAGGAGCATGATATTCCGCTGTTCGATCGCTTCACGATCATGCGGCAGTGGAATGATCAGGGTCAGTTCGACCTGTTCAGCCCGTCCCGCGGGCCCGAACTGGCGAAGCAGGTTCATGATTGCCTTGGCCGGGCGTTGGCACAGTTCGTGATCGACGCAGCCCATCTGGAGCCGGCCCAGCAGCAAAATTGAGGTCTAGCGTTAATGAGTTCTCTCCGCCCTTTTTGCCTGACGGCATGGCTGGCCGCGCCTGCAGCAGCAGTGCTGTTGTTGCTGGCGCCGGCCCCGCAGTCCCATGCGCAGACGCAAGCCGCACAGGCGACGCCCGCACCCGCGCAGTCGGCTGATCCCGCGCCCGCCTCGCCCTCACAGACCAATGTCGCCGCAACCTCTCCCGAGCAGCGCGGCATCACCGCGCGCGCCATCGACAAGGTGAAACAGGTCGCCAAATCCGCCGGCGACGTCTTCAACCGCGTGCCCTGCCTGCCGCCGAAGGGCGGCTCCAAGGCGATGGGCTCGCTGCCGCATGTCGCGGGCAAGCTCGTCGCCGGCCAGCCCGTCCTCATCGTCGCGTTCGGCTCGTCGTCGACCGCAGGATTCGGCGCGAGCTCGCCGGAGTTCAATTATCCGAATCGTCTTGCCGCCCAGCTGCGCCGCCATTATCCGACCGCCGACATCACCGTCGTCAATGCCGGCGTCGGCGGCGAGGATGCGCCCGAGATGATGAAGCGTCTCCAGACCCAGGTGATCGACGTGCATCCGGATCTCGTGATCTGGCAGGTCGGCACCAACGCGGTGCTGCGCAATCTCGATCCCGGCGACACCGCCAAAATGGTCGAGGACGGCATCAGCCGCATCCAGGCCGCCGGCGGCGCCGACATCGTGCTGGTCGATCCGCAATATTCGCCGGCCGTCAACCAGCGCGGCGAAAGCGCCGGCAAGATGGTGAAGCTGCTCGGCAAGGTCGCCGAGCTTCGTCACGTCGGCATCTTCCCGCGCTTCGAGGTGATGCGCGACTGGCACGAGAACCAATCGATTCCGGTCGAGAGCTTCGTCATCGCAGACGGCCTGCACATGAACGATTGGGGCTACGCCTGCTTCGCGCAGCTGCTCGGCGACGACATCATCCGCTCGGTGGGGCAGATCAAGCTGGGCGTGAACGTGCCGGGGGATGTGCGGACCTATCGGCCGATGTAGGCACGCTGCCGTAGGGTGGGCAAAGGCGCAAAGCGCCGTGCCCACCACCTCGTCGTTGTAATCGAGAACGGTGGGCACGCTTCGCTTTGCCCACCCTACGATTGCGAATACGTGGCTACGCCTTCTCCAGCGCCGCCGTCAGATCCTCGATCAGATCATCGGCATGCTCGAGCCCCGCGGAGAAGCGGATAAAACCTTCGCTGATGCCGAGCGCGGCGCGGTCCTCCGGCTTCAGACGCTGATGCGTCGTGGTCGCCGGATGCGTGACGAGGCTCTTGGCGTCGCCGAGATTGTTCGAGATCTTCGCCAGCTTCAATTCGTTGAGCACGCGGAACGCCGCAGCCTTTCCGCCCTTGACCTCGAAGCCGACCAGCGTCGAGCCGCCACGCATCTGCTTCTTCACCAGCGCTGCCTGCGGATGATCGGCGCGGCCCGGGAAAACCAGCCGCGAGATCTTCGGATGGCTCGCGAGCACGTCGGCGATGCGCGCGGCGGTGTCGGTCTGCGCGCGCACGCGTACGCCCAGCGTCTCCAGGCCCTTGAGCAGGACCCAGGCGTTGAACGGCGAGATCGACGGGCCGGTCTGGCGCATGAAATTGTGGATGTGCTCGGCGATGAAGGCTTCCGACGACAGGATGATGCCGCCGAGGCAGCGACCCTGGCCGTCGATATGCTTGGTCGCGGAATAGACCACGACGTCGGCCCCGAGCGCGAGCGGGCTCTGCCAGATCGGCGTCGCGAACACGTTGTCGACGACGAGCCGCGCGCCGCCCTTGTGCGCGATCTCGGCAATCCCGGGAATGTCGAGCACGTCGAGCGTCGGGTTGGTCGGGCTCTCCAGGAAGAACGTCTTGGTGTTCGGCCTGACGGCGCGCTGCCATTGGTCGAGATCGAGACCGTCGACCAGCGTGGTCTCGATGCCGTAGCGCGGCAGCAGGTCCTGGATGACGTAGAGGCACGAGCCGAACAGGGCGCGGGAGGCCACGACGTGGTCGCCGGCCTTGAGCGGCGCCAGGATCGCCGTCGTCACCGCGGCCATGCCGGTCGCCGCCGAGCGGGCGGCTTCGGCGCCTTCGAGCTCGATCATGCGGCGCTCGAACATCGCGATGGTGGGATTGGAGTAGCGCGAATAGATGAAGCCCGGATCCTCGCCCTTGAACCGCGCCTCGCATTGCTCCGCGGTGTCGTAGACGTAGCCCTGGGTCAGGAACAGCGCCTCCGACGTCTCGCCATATTGCGAGCGCAGGGTGCCGGAATGGACCAGGCGGGTTTCGGGACGGTAGTTGGTGGTCGACTTCGACATAGGTACCTCCGACATGACCGTCTCGTCGAAAACGGTCACAAAAAAACCGGCCTGGATATCTCCACGGGCCGGGATCACAGAGGTCCCCGGCCTGTTTAGCGACTTATTTAACGTGGCTGCAAGCCGGCCGGCTCAAATCACCACGGGATAAGTGATGCTCATATTCCGCAATGCCCTTTCCGTCAAGGCGTCCATCGGATAGCCGTAAAAGGCTTGTATTTCCGGCATGTCCGGATGCATCTGACCCCTGATGAGGACCCCCGGTTGACGTTCACGGTCGCGCCCGACGCCAATGGTATCCTGCCCGACCGCATGATCGCGGCGATGGCGGCGGCGGGTCTCATCCTGCCCGCCTATGACTTCGTCGAGAGCCAGATCCAGCCGGCGAGCCTCGATCTGCGTCTCGGCGACATCGCCTATCGCGTCCGCGCCAGCTTCCTGCCCGGTCCCGGCGCCACCGTCGCCGAGCGCATCGACGAATTGAAGCTGCACGAATTCAGCCTCGCCGACGGCGCGGTGCTGGAGACCAACTGCGTCTACATCGTGCCGCTGCTGGAGAGCCTCGCGCTGCCGCCGGAGATCGTCGCGGCTGCGAACCCGAAGAGCTCCACCGGCCGGCTCGACGTCTTCACCCGGGTCATCGCCGACGGCACCCGCCGCTTCGACATGATCGGCGCCGGCTATCACGGCCCGCTCTATGCCGAGATCAGCCCGAAGACGTTTCCGGTGCTGGTCAGCGAGGGCTCGCGTCTGTCGCAGGTGCGCTTCCGCACCGGTGACGCCATCCTCAATGCCGACGAGCTCGATGCGCTTCATGCCGCCGAGCGCCTCGTCGATATCGACGATGCCGATCTCTCCGGCGGCGTCGCCGTCTCCGTCGATCTCTCCGGCGAGAAAGCGAACGGCTTCGTCGGCTACCGCGCCAAGCGCCACACCGGTGTGGTCGACGTCGATCGTCGCGCCGGCTATTCCGTCGAGGACTTCTGGGAGCCGATCTCGGCCCGCCCGGACGGCAGCCTGATCCTCGATCCCGGCGAGTTCTACATCCTGGCCTCGAAGGAAGCCGTGCAGGTGCCGCCCGACTACGCCGCGGAGATGGTGCCGTTCGATCCGCTGGTCGGCGAATTCCGCGTGCACTATGCCGGATTCTTCGATCCCGGCTTCGGCTATGCCGGCGCGGGCGGGCTAGGATCGCGCGCCGTGCTCGAAGTGCGTTCGCGCGAAGTGCCGTTCATCCTCGAGCACGGCCAGATCGTCGGCCGCCTCGTCTACGAGAAGATGCTGGCCCGTCCCGACGCGATGTACGGCCAACGCATCGGCTCCAACTACCAGGCCCAGGGCCTCAAACTATCGAAGCATTTTCGCGTGTAGCCCGATCCTGTAGCCCGGATGGAGCGCAAGCGTAATCCGGGGCAGTCTCACTCGTGGCACGATCCCGGATTACGCTCCGCTCCATCCGGGCTACATGCGAGGTGACGACATGAGCAACCCATCCGAACTCGACGCAAGGATCGCCGAAGACGTCGCGGATGCGCTGATCTATTCGGACCGCTCCGGCACGATCATGCGATGGAACCGCGCAGCGACGGCCCTGTTCGGCTTCTCCGCAGCGGAAGCGCTGGGCCAGAATCTCGACCTGATCATTCCCGAGCATCTGCGCGCCGCGCACTGGAAGGGCTTTGAAGCTGCGCTGGCCAGCGGCAGCATGAAGCTTGCGGGCAGGCCGACACTGACCCGCGCGCTGCACAAGAGCGGTCGCAAGCTCTACATCGAGATGACCTTCGCGCTGGTGCGGGATTCCGGCGGCAACGTCCTGGGATCGGTGGCGATGGCGCGCGATGTCACCGAACGGGTCGAGCGAGAGCGCGCGGCCAAGACGCCACCGCAAACTTCGTGATGCGGAATTGGCAGGTGGCCACGCAGGGCGCTCTGCACGGGCGTCATGTTGCCTGCCGGAAGGTGCGGTGACACACTCGATCGCAACACGATCGGGAGCGAAACGAATGACCGCCGCAGCTGACGCCGCGCAGGAAGCTCAATGGAAGCACTGGCGTGCGGTCGCCGACCTCTACCACGCCTATTTCACCGGCCTCATTCTCACCGTCGTCACGCGGCGCGGCACGGCGGATGCAGCGGAGTTCGTCTTCCGCGTGTTCCGCCGCCAGCAGGAGCGCTTCCTGCCGGGCTTGCGGAAGCTCGGGATCGATCATCTGCCGCCGGCGGTGGCGGCCGCGCAATATCACTATCTCTCGAACTGGATCGGCGGCGTGCATGTCGAATACATGTATGAGAGCGACGCCAAGGCCTGGATCCGCTATCCGCCGCCGCGCTGGATCTGGAAAGGCACGGCGATCTGCGGCGTGCCGGGCGAGGTTTCCCGCGCCATGTTGCGGGGATGGCACGCCAATAATGGCGTCGCACTCGGCGATCTCAGGCTCGGCTTCGTCTGCACCAAGCAGAGCGTCGACGGCCAGGACGGGCTGGAAGGCTACTACCACCAGTACGATCATCCGCTCGAGCTGGATCAGCGCCTGGTGTTCGCGCGGCATCTGGAAGCGCCGCTGTTCGATGCGAAGACTGCGCCGGCTTTGCCGGTTGCGAGCTGGCCGAAGCCGCGCCTCGAAAAAGCCTATCGCAACTACGCGATGGAATATGTGCGCACGGCGGCGCCCGTGATGGTGCAGCTGTTCGGCCCGGAAGACGCCGGCTATCTGCTGCACCTCACCGGCAAGCTGATCGGCATGCAATATTTCGACGAGGTCGCGGCGGCACTGGCGATGAGCCGCGGCGGGGCAAGCGAATTCGCGTCGTTCCTGAACGCGCTGTTCGCGGCGCAGGATGACGCGGCCGAGACCGCGCAATCCGAAGGCGCGTTCGAAATCCGCCAGCGGAGCTGGAAGCTGATGGACGACGTCGCCGACTATCACGGCGCCTGCGCCAGGGTGCTGGAGGGATTGTTCGAAGGCCTGGCTGCGGGATGCGGGCGGCACATCGGCGTGCGCATGCGCGCTGCTGCTGGCGGCCGCGCGCCGCTGGTCTGGACGATCGAATAGCCTTCATCCATCGAAATGCGCTGCCGCAGGGCACGCCTGCAGCTGGCGCAGGTGGAATCGCTGCGAGCCGTGCTAACAAGCCTCTCGCCGCGCCTTCTGCGCGAAGAAAATAATCGGCACACCTACGTATTGCCGCGCCGCAAATGGCGCCCCCTGCCCCGGAGAGGACATGTCCGACATCGCCGAAATCCCGGTCGATGAGCAAGAGCGTCCGCTGCCGCCGCCCCCGCGGCCGCTACGAAGCGCGCTTGTAGACGGGCCGATCCTGCGCACGTTGCTCTCTCTCGCCTGGCCCAACGTGATCGCGCTCTCGGCCGGCACCTGTACGGTGATCGCGGAGACCTCCTATATCGGCCGGCTCGGCGTCGAGGCGCTGGCGGCGATGGCGCTGGTGTTTCCGACAATCATTCTGACCATGACGATGTCGGGCGGCGCCATGGGTGGTGCGGTGGCTTCCGCCATCGCCCGCGCGCTCGGCGCCGGGAACCGCGAACGCGCCGCCACGCTCGCCGCGCATGCGATCCTGATCGGCATCAGCTTCGGCCTCGTCTTCATGCTGGGCATGCTGATCTTCGGGCCGCGGGTGCTGGAAATGCTCGGCGGCCGCGGCGACGTGCTGACCCACGCTGTCGCCTACACGCAGGTATTTTTCGGCGGCGCCGTGCTGCCCTGGCTGCTCAACACCATGGCCGGCGTGCTGCGTGGCACCGGCAACATGAAGCTGCCGTCGTTCCTGATCCTCAACTCGGCGGCCTGGCAGATCGTGCTCGGCGGCACGCTGGGCCTCGGGCTCGGGCCGGTGCCGCAGTTCGGCATGCGCGGCGTCGCGGCCGGCGCGCTGATCGCCTATTCCATGAACATCGGCATCATGGGCTGGTACCTGTTCTCCGGTCGCGCGCGGGTTACACCGAAGCTGCGCGGCCTGCGCATTCAGTGGGCGATGTTTTTCGACATCCTGAAGGTCGGCGCGATCGCCTGCTTCTCGCCGCTGCAATCGGTGCTGACGATCTCGATCTTCACCCACATGCTGGCGAAGTTCGGCACCGCGATCCTCGCCGGCTACGGCATTGGCGCGCGGCTCGAATTCCTGCTGACCTCTATCGCATTTTCGTTCGGCATCGCCTGTGTGCCGATGGTGGGGATGGCGATCGGCGCAGGCAACATTGCGCGCGCGCGGCGCGTCGCCTGGATCGCCGGTGCATCCGCATTCGTGGCCGTCGGCGCGCCGGCATGCGTCGTTGCGATGTTCCCCGATCTCTGGATCAACATCTTCACCGACAGCGCAGCCGTGCGCGCGGCGAGCCATCAATATCTCTCGACGGTCGGACCGTTCTACGCCTTTTTCGGCATTGCCACGACGATGTATTTCTCCTCGCAAGGCGCGGCCAAGGTGATCGGGCCGGTGCTGGCGCAGACGGCGCGGCTGATCTACATCTCGGCGGCCGGCTGGTGGCTGTCGACACACGGGGCGACCGCGCAGAGCTTCTTCTGGCTGGCCGCAAGCTCGATGGTCGTGCTCGGCCTGCTCTCATTCTCCAGCGTGGTGCTGACGCGCTGGGGACCGCGCGCGAACAAGGCTGCGATCAGGCCGGCTCTCTCTCGCGCCGCCGATTAGCGATGCCTGTGGCGGCGATGGCCGCTACCGCCGCCGACATTGGCGAGCCGCATCAATTGCGGGATCATCGCCATCATGTCGCCGCCTCCGGCACCACCGAGCATGCCCATGATGTCGCCGCCACCAACGCCGCCATAACCGGCCGGCATGGTGCCGCCCCCCATCGGGGTGTAGCCGCCGTAATTGGGTGCGCCAAAGCCGCCGCCGAGATGGCCGCCGGACAGGCCACCGAGGCCGCCGCCGCCGTTCTCCATCATGCGGCTCATCATCGGGCCCATGGTCTGCATCATCATGGCGAAGCGGCGCTTGCCCATCTTCGCCTTCATCATCTCCAGCATCGGGGCCATCTGGGTCATCATGTCCTCGCCGCCGGCACCTCCGCCGCCGAGGAACTGCGCCTTCGCCGGCGAGCTCGCGACTGAAAACAGCAGCAGCACGGCGGCCGCCTGGCAAATCACCTTGTCCGCACCTCGCATGGCATGCTCCTCGCGTGCGTCGCGCCGCCGGGAGAGCGGAGCCAACCGGACGCACGCCGCGATGGTTACGGCTGGCGAGGGCGGAGCTCTGTGAGAAAACTCACAGAGCCGCGTGGACCGCCGCTAGGCTGCAGCGGGCGGAAACGCTTTATGTATCGCAACGACGGCGTCCTTGGTCTGGCCCTGGACGTAGGCTGCAAGCTCGTTCGGCAGCATGTCGATGATCCACACCAGGCGGCTTCTCCGGTCGCCGTCGGCGATCACCTGCACCGAGGCGCTGTAATGCTGCAGCCGCTCGTTGTTGATGGCATAGACGAGGCGCTGCCGCGCGTCGTCGCAATCGACCAGCACCTCGCGCGCCACCGAACCGTTGGCGAAGGTGACGATACGCGCATCGCCGTCGATCGTGCAGGCGGTGACGAAGCCGGGTGCCAGCCGTTCATGCAGCGCGCCGAAATCGCGCACCGCATCCCAGACGTCGCGTGCCGGGGCATTGATGGAGATGTCGTTGTGGATGGAGGCCATCGGGGAATTCCTATGATGTGGAGTTCGTAGGGTGGGCAAAGGCGCGCTCTTCGCGCGCCGTGCCCACCATTCATCGGCGCTCTCGCACGCGATGGTGGGCACGCTACGCTTTGCCCACCCTACGAGTGCTCGTGCGCGGCGGCTTCTACACACAAACCGCCTCGACATTATTGCCATCGGGATCAATCAGGAACGCCGCGTAGTAGGTCGGGCTGTAATCCTTGCGCGGCCCGGCGCCGCCATTGTCGCGGCCGCCGCTCTTCAGGCCTTCGCTGTGGAACGCCTTGACCGCGTCATGATTTCCGGCGCGGAACGCGATGTGCGCGCCGTCGGCCTTCCGGCCCTTGTTCAGGTGCAGCCACAGCCCCGGCTCGCCCTTCGGCCCGAAGCCGGCATAGCCGTCGCCGCTGGAGCACAGGACGTAACCGAGCGGCGCCAGCACCGCGGTGTAGAAGCGCGTCGCGGCGTCGAGATCGGCAACGCGAAGCCCGATGTGGTCGTACATGGTCGTCTCCATTTGCAAAGCGCGCCGAAAATGGCGCGCGCCCGGAGACGACCCTAGTCGGGGTGGAGCGGGCGGCTCTTGGAGAATCTTGCGCTTGGCAGCCGGCTAATTCGCCGGAACCTCCGACTGCCACCGGATCACCCGTTTCAGGTGATAGACGTGAACCCACATGTTCGTTCCGATCACGCTGACCGTTGCGACGATCAGGGCCGTGAGCTTCTGCGGGTCATGAAGGGCGAGGACGAGCAGGAACGCGGACAGGGCCGCCGTGACGCCGAAGCTGAACCAGAGCCCGATGAGGCGTGGTGCAAACCAGGCCGGCTGACCGTCGGTGCCCCATTGCATCGGAATCCTGCGCGAGGTGATCTGGCGGCCATAATAGACGGCACAGCCGGCGATGAAGGCAAGACCAACGGCAAGCGCGATCAGTGTGGCCGCAATCACATCACTCGGGGCACTGTTCATCTGCCGGGTCGCCGCATTTCAAAGAGCGTTGATTCGCTCTTTGGTTGTAATATCGCGCGGCGTTCCGTAAGCCCAGTACGACGCGCCCGTCTGGTCAACAGACTATTACCCCACCATGCGGCCGACCTGTCTCAGTTGAGGACGAGGCGTTCGGCGAAGACGCTGCGCTCCCCGCGCGAGGCCTGGCGGAATTTGGTCGGCGATACGCCGGCAGCGCGGTGGAAGGTGCGGACGAAGTTGGAGAGATCGCCGAAGCCGACGTCATAGGCGACATCGGTGACCGCAATGTCGTCATCCGTGAGCAGCCGCGCTGCGTGCCGCAGCCGCGACCGCACCAGATATTGATGCGGGGTGACGCCGAGCACGCTCGAGAACTGCCGCAGGAAATGGAACGGGCTGAGGCCCGCCTGCTTTGCGGCCTGTTCGAGATCGACCTCGGCATGCGAATTGTCGTCGATCCAAAGTGCGGCCTCGACCGCGCGGCGGCGGTCGCGCGCGGTGGGGGTGGCCGGCTTGCGCGCCTTGCCCGAAACGACGTCGACAAAACGGCCGGCCAGGATCTGGCCGACCTCGTCGAGGCCAATATCGCTATTGCCATCTGCCGCCGTCTGGGCGAGCTCGCCCAGCACCATCAATTCGGGTAGCGGCGGCGTGGCGCCGACCTGCCAGACCTCGCCCCGCCCGCCGAGGGCATCGACCATGTCCGCGCTGAGGAAGAACGACAGGCAGACATCGCCGCTGACATGCTCATGCGTGCAGGTGTATTCCTCGCCGGGCGCGCCGACCAGCATCGAGCCCGCCACCAGTTCGAAGAAACCGGCGCGGCAATGGCAGCCAAAGCTGCCCGAGCGGACATAGGCGATGGAATGCCCAGTGCGGCATTCGGCAAATGGCGTATCGCCCGGTCCCGCGTCGCAGCGAAACTCGGAAACGATCATCGATTGTGACGTCAGCAGTGTGGTCGCGTCCATGCCGCCTTATCTAGGTGGACGGCCTTGGTGGGGCAACCGGCAGCAGCACCTCGAACAGCGTCTTGCTGGCGACGGGATGGGCGCCCTCGAGTGCCAGGAGCCGCCGCTTGGAGATCACCCCGCCATAAGGCGAGAGCCGATCGGTGTAATTGCCGGCCTCCAGTACCCGGTGGCAGGGCACGATCAGCATGTAGGGATTTCTGGCGATCGCCTGTGCCACCGAATGTGCCGCGCCTGAAGCCCCCAGCGCCTTGGCGACCTCGTGATAGGTGCGCGTCTCCCCGCGCGGAATGGAACAGGCGAACTCGTAGACGCGGCGGTTGAAGCCGGGCACCCCGCCGGCATCCAGGCTGACCTCGGAAAAATCGGGATCGTTGCCCTGCAGCAGGCTCACGATGCCGTCGATCGCAAGCTCGGCATTGTCGGAGGGGCGCTGCTCGCGCGCCTCGGGATGGACCGCAAAGATGCGGCGGCGGGTGTCGATCTCCCGCGCCTCCGGCAATTGCACGGCCACCACGCCGGTGCCGCTCCAGATGATGCCGCAGCGCCCGATCGCCGTGTCGAATATCGTATAGCCACGCCCCACCATGCACACGCCCCACTCAGTGCACGTCTCTCCCCAGACACGAGATCATAACACCGCCACAATCCGGCGCACCCAAAATCTTGCCAAGACGTTAATAACCGGCCGGCTGGCTGCGCCAAACTGCTTGGCGGGAGGCGCCGTCTCGGCTAATCAGGACGGGCGCGCAAGCCGCGCATCCGCGGGCGTAGTTCAATGGTAGAACGGCAGCTTCCCAATCTTTTGTGAAGCCTCTCCACCGTTCCACATAGTGCCCGTAAACCCCTTATTTTGCAGTGGTTTACGAGATTCGACCCGCATATACTTCGGCATGGTTATCCGCCTCAATCCACGTGAAAGGCGTGCCAAATCGTGCCAATTCTTGGACTCACAGATCTCACCGTCCAGTCACTGAAGCCTGGTCTGTACATGGACCGGAAGACGCCAGCTTTTGGCTTGCGTGTCGGCAAGCGCCGAAAGACCTGGATCGTCCTCAAAGAGCCCAACCGCACCAAAATTCGGTTGGGCCACTATCCTGACCTGAAGCTCGCAGAAGCGCGCCGCCGCGCCTTTGTCGCTCTCGGCACTCCCGTCGGGGAGAAGGAAATCAGCATTGAGTTCGAGCAAGCGAAGCTTGTCTTCATTTCGGAAAACTACAAAGGAAAAAGCGAGCGCACGAAATCCGAGACGCTTCGTCTCCTCAACCGCTTAGATTTTAGGTGCACGCTTGCTAACCTCGATGATGCGGCGATCGAACGTGAGCTTGGGAAGCTCGCCGATGTGCCCAGTGAGCAGCTTCACGCATTTCGTGCACTCCGCACGATGCTCCGATGGTGCACAAAGCCCCCCCACCGCTACATCAAGCGCAGTCCGCTCGAAGGTTATCCGGCTCCTGGGAAGGACAAGAAACGTAGCCGTGTCCTAAGCGAGGACGAGCTCAAGAAAATCTGGCAGGCATGCGAGGGCTTCTTTGGTGATATGATCCGCCTCATCATCCTGTGGGGGTGCCGCAACGGAGAGATAGGCCGGTTGCAACGAGCCTGGCGAGAAGACCGCGCAATCACGATCCCAGGCGAGTTTACTAAGAATGGACGCGCTCACGCCATTCCCATCCTCCCAATGGCGCGTGCGATCCTGGACCGGCAAGACAAGATGGGCGACAATTGGCGCGACAAAAACACCGACTACTTCTTCCCTGGCCACATCGAAGGCACGCACTTCAACGATGGCTCATGGGGCAAGCTGAAGAAAGAGCTCGACAAGCGATCAGGCGTGACTGGATGGCAAGTACGCGATCTTCGACGTACGTTCCGGTCGACGCTCGCACGCCTAGGCATTTCGCGGGAGATCGCGGAGATCATGCTCAACCACGTGACTGGCGGGGGCAAAACTGATCTCGACGAAATATACAATAGATATGACTATCTACCTGAGAAGCGGGCTGCGCTGCAGAAGCTCGAGGCTTACCTGAAGAAAGTAGCGGTTAGTTAGCGAGACCTAGGAAATCTGGGCGGACAGCCCATTCTGTTTCGAAGTTTGGGAGATGAGAGAGCCAACCGAGAACCTAACGTGGAAGCGGATATAGTTTTACGGGAGCGATAATTATGTCTTTGACCGATGTCGAAATTGCTGAGCCGATCTCAATTCGCGAAGCTGGATTCGACGAGTACTGGCTTCAAAAGCAGATTGCAGACAATCCGAGCTGTCTTGGATTGGGTGAATTGGAAACGATTGGGAAAGAGCGGCAGCAGTCATCAGGCGGGCGTTTGGACGTCTTGTTGAAAGATCCTGAAGATGACTCGATGTATGAAGTCGAGGTGATGCTCGGCGACACCGATGAAACTCATATCGTTCGGACAATTGAGTATTGGGACAACGAGAAACGAAAATGGCCGCAGCGACAACACTACGCCGTTCTGGTGGCCGAGCACATCAACCGTCGCTTCTTCAATGTCATACATCTGTTGAGCCACTCGATCCCCATGATCGCGATTCAAGTTTCTATGCTGAAGGTCAACGGATCGAGATCCGTGTTTTTTACGAAAGTGCTGGACACATACGAGGAAATTGATGACGGGACATCGCTTGATGATCGTGCTTACAATCGCGATGACTGGCTCAAGAAGGCTAAGTGGACGGTTGAAGCCGCGGACACGTTGCTGAACATTACGAAGCCGATCTTTGGGGATTCGGCGCTGAACTATTTGAAAGCCTATGTTGCGATTACTGTTAACGGCGATAACTATATGTGGCTCCACCGACGCACCTCGAACAAATCTCTCGTTGTGTTTCGCATGGCGCCGTCGCTGCAAGATGAAGCGGCCGGGCTTCTGGACGGAAAAAATATCACCTACGTACGAAAGACGAAGACCATTCGCTTGACGGTAGATAAGGAGATGGTTGCTCAGAACGCTGAGCTTTTTACTAGCATCGCCGCGTTCGTGAAAAAATCATGGGAGGGCTAATGCCCTGCCGAGTACGCTCTTCACGAGCGTCGCCGCGTCGGCTCGTACGTGCACGCATTGGTATGCCATCACACGATGCACAGCGCCAAGACAGCATGAGCGATTGACGGCGCAGGCCCGGGCCGACGCTTGTCGAATTCTACCGCTCGGCCCTTTACCTTCCATATACTGGCACGCTGCGCAGCAGCAGCCGTACTACGACAGGTATGATTACCTACTTGAGCGGCACGCTGCGCTGCAAAAGCTCGAAGCGCACCTGAAAAAGTTGCTCAAGTCTACGTCAATTTAAGATAGCATTGCGTGTCGGCTGACTAACAGCCGTCGCGACGGCTCCAACCCAACGGAGTCTAGCGATGTCTGAGAAATCAGTGGTCACATTCAAGCGTCTGCGTTCAGATTTCGGAATTCCTTACAGTCGTACTCACCTTGATCGCTTGGAGAAGGCGAAAAGATTTCCGCAGAGCTTTAAGCTCTCGAACTATCGCGGTTCGCCACGCGTCTGGTGGTCGCGCGAGGTTTCTGAATATTTGGAGAGATGTGCGAAGGCCAGGTCCGACGCTCCGAAGTAAGAGGAGCGGGCGGTCAGACACGGCCAGTATTCCAACACTGACCTCACGCTGACCGCCTCCTCTTGGGAGGCAACCCATGTTGACCAATATGCAGTTGGTCCGAGTGCTTATCGGCACGGCCGGTCTCTTCGTCGCCCTGGTCGGCACAATGTACATCGTCATGCCTTGGTGGTTCGAAAGCACCCGACCGACTGGCTACGTCATAACTGGTGTCGGCGTTGTTATGTGGCTCCAGGCCATACCAGTCTTGAAGGCTGCCGAACGCGCCGAAATGAAACAGTTGTTTCTTGATGAATTAAACAAGAAGAAATAGCGATGCCTATTGCAGAGGATAGATGTCTAACCTGCGGCACTCGCCATCGGCCGGGCAATCTCGACACTAGCGTTTCTTCCTGTGAGGCGATTGATCAAGACGGTTCGTTCTTCGGCATGCCCTATTGGTTCTGTTCCGTCGATTGCTACAAGAAGGCGGTTAGCAAGTACATCAAAGATAAGCGGTACGGCTTCGATAAGACTCCGGGTGATGATGAGGCCTGTCAGGCGGCTATCAAAGATGCCTATGCGGAATTGATGGTCGAAATGAGTAGAAGCAACATCATCACTCACTTCTTCAATCCAAAACTTCGTCTGTCTGAGTCCGAGTTCGTCCAGCAGCATATCAAGCCGACCGTCGACAATTTCTACTCGCTGCAGAGCGAACAGATATTCAATGCCGAGATAGAGCTGCAGCAACATCTGTACGCCGAATGGATGCATCAAATCGATCTAGAAGCTGCGCAGCGTGAAAAAGAGAGGGCCAAGCTGCACGAGCAGTTTGACAAAGAATGGCAGAAGCTGAAACAAAAGGAGGCAAAGGAAGAGGCTGAGCGAGAAGCTAAAAGACAAGAAGAAGAGCGCTGGCAGCCGAAGCCCTTTAAGCTATGAGCGACGTTAGATTCTCAGGTCATTGGATTGTTGCCGCTCAGGGGATGGGCAAATCAAATCTCCTGCTCCATATGATCTCGGAAGACATTTCCACGGATGCGGCCGTCATCGTTATCGACCCGAAGGGCGACGTCATCAATGCGATCAAAAATCTTGCCCTCGGTGATCTTCTCGTTACTCTCGATCCGACGTTCGTCCCGTTCGCGATCAATCCCCTTGACGTATCAAAGAACGATACCAAACGCGCCGTAGACCAAATCGAATACATCTTCGGCGCCATCCTAGGAGCAGGCATTACTCCAAAGCAGCAAGCATTGCTTCGCTCGCTGCTGCGAGCCTGTATTCTTGCAATTCCTGACGCGACCCTCGTAACCGTCCAAGACCTCCTTACCAGAGGTCCAGAACCGTATCGCGCCCGCCTTCAATCGCTTCCACCTGATCTCCAGCACCTCTTCGACACGAGTAAACACGGAGGCTGGAGTACATATGATGCAACCAGAAATGAACTCGGTTGGCGACTGCAGCTCCTCTTCGAGATCGACATCATTAGAACGATGTTCTCGGCTCCCAAAACTCGCTTCAACATCGCGGAGTCGATGGACGATGGCGATATCGTTTTGATCGACAACTCCTGGGACAAACTTCATATCGAAGGGTCGAAATTTCTCGGTCGATACATCATGGCTCAGATATGGGCAGCGGCTACGGCACGATCATCGAGACCACGACACGAGAAGCGACCTGTCTACGTCTACGTCGATGAAGCGGACACCATCATCGACAGTACCGTCGCTGAAATCATTTATCGTTGTCGATCGCAGAATATCGGGCTCGTTCTCGCCCACCAGTCGTCCTCGCAGATCAAAGACCCGGACGTTCTGAGTGCGTTAGAAAACTGCGCCATCAAAATGGTCAACGTCGATGCAGAGGCGAGCTATTTCAGCAAGCTTCTTCACGTCCCAGAGGAGCGTATGCATAGGCTCCCCGTCGGCCAATTCGCCATGCATGTCCGTGGCGAAGAGCCTCAAATCGTAGAAATCCCCGTCGCGGAGATCCCTCTTGAAGAAATGTCATCAAGCGAGCGTCGTGAACATCGAGAACGTATGCAGCGCCTGTATGGTCTTGAACCACAAGAACAGCCGCCAGAGGTGCCGTCGTTGCTCGCCACCGAACCGACAGAGGCCGTGCCAACAGGCTTAACCGACAAACGGCACCCCTTTTCAAAACCCGTTGTCAGCGCACCGCCAACTGACGAAGCCAACGAGCCATCTCCCTGGAGACAGTGATTACCAAAATTTAATGAATCAGTCGGGCACGCACATAGCGCTCCATCGAGCATCACCGTCGCCCGAGGATGTTCATAGCTGCCGACTTATTCGCCGAGTCCGGCGGATCTATCTTCTCCGCTATGAAAACGATCAAACCAGATGTACACGGCGATCTCGAAATCTTAAAGGCCATCGGGCGACACAGCCTTTTGCTGCCGGATGATCTCTGCGCCATCACAAAGCGCTCGTACTCCTCGATCATCTTCCGAACCAAAAAACTCAAAGACAACGGCTTTATCCGCTGGACCGACACGCAGGACAAACACCGCTCAGCGTGGCTCAGCTTCCCCAAGGCATTCCAGCTCACACAAAAAGGTGTCGGCAAGCTCATTGAAATGGGCTGCGACTACCATCTCCCAGAAACGTCAAAACAATTCCTCCACCAGCTCACCGAGAGCCAAGTCGCGGCGTCCTTTGAAATCGGTGCACGCGAACGCCTCATCGCGCACAAGCAAATTCTCAGCAATCCCAACACGCCCGCGACAGCAGGCGACTTCTTTCCTGTAGCCTTCCACTTCAAGGGCAAGGACTACCAATACAAGCTCAAGCCTGACATTGGACCGATCGGCATTAGGTACCCCAACGGCACGTATCGTTTTCTGGTCGTTGAGGTCGATCTTGCGTCGGAGCCGCTCATCACGGCGAACCGCGACCGGCAAGCGATCGAAACAAAGATCGCTGGCTACGTCAACGTCCTCGAGCAGCGGACCTTTCACACCCAATTCGGTTTGCCGAATCTTACGGTCCTGTTCACTTCCACAAACCAGATCCGCGTCAACAACATCATCGATCTCTGCGGAATGATGGCGGGCAAGTTTGCAAACCGATTTGGCGCTCAGGTGGTGCCGACAATCACCTCTGGCGTCAAGCCATCCATGGCTGGATATGCCGTCAACCAGCCATGGCTTCAACCCGGCGGCAAAACGCTGAACATAGGAGAAGCGTAATGGATCGACTGAAGCGCATAACGGAGTTGGTTGCACAGAAGACGGCGATCGACGCCGAACTCAAGACGCTCAAGGAGCAAATCGCTCAAGAGAGTGCGGCTCTCAAGAAAGCGAGAAGGCCGCGTCAGAAGAAGGAGGCGCAGAATGTCTGACTTTCTCTGGTGCCCAGAGTGCCGACAGGCTTTCATCGATGAGGAGCGCATTTTCTTCGTTCAACGGTGTACGGAGTGCGGCGGTCTCCTAGAAAGAGATGAAACAGGCCGATGCGAGGTCGACTACAAGGAGCTCGATATCGGTTTTGAAGAAGACGAGGAAGATCGGGAAGGAGAGCCGGAAGAAGAGGAGGGGCAGGAAGACGAAGACCCTAAAGAAGACCTCGAAGAACAAGACGTCTCAGACGACACCGGCGCTGAAAGCGAAGCCGAGTGATACGAGCGCCCCGGGGGTTAACCGGGCCATTTTTTGCATCGCGCCGCGACATCGTTCGGACCATCATAGCTGGCGCCGTATTCGTGCTCACGAACGCGCGCTGCCTCCCATCGTTACTGGAACTCATGTGGCGCAGGCCCGTTCATACGCGATGATCTGCGATAGTGCGGGGATCAACGGCAAGTTCCGCGCTGTGGTATTGAAAGAGAGTAGCCTGGCGAGTTGCGGGCGACGGCTGTTGTGTTATCATCAGAACAGAGAAGGAACTTTGCTGGCGCAGCATTTGCAGCGGATGCGCGAACACAGGAGTTTCCGCCAATGCCCTTACGCTTCTCCGCATCAACAGATCCTCCTGGCCATCAGGCTTGGAATGAGTTGGGATTAGCCTCAATAGTGCTGATGGTCATTGCCGCTATTGCTGCGGGAGGCGGCTTGCTGAGCCACCTGATTGAGCCGCCCAAGGCTATCTTTCTCATCCTGTTAGCGATGGTGGTTTGGTCGATCGGCGGCTGGCTTTTTGGCGGGTGGCGACCCGTTCTCGCGGGACTTGCGGCGCTAACCGCTGCCCTTGCTGCTTCAAACAGCGACTACGTTCTATCCGCCGCTCTCTCTGGCCTCTTGTTCATATTTCTCTCGACACAAATGCACATCGTCAATCCAAGGCGATAGTATCAAGGGCCTCATCCGAGGCCCTTTCATTTTTCGCCCCGCGCTCTCTTCAATATCAGTGTGATTGCATTCTGCGTCGCCGCGATTGCGCGTCAAGGCTTCCTTACATCAACCACCAGAGTGCGTTTCCATACCGATGTTTCGCAAACAATGCGCGGCGCGTACTTCCGGCAAATTGACTCGAATAGATCGGGAACGCACGCGCCTCGATAATTGCCGGCGACTGAAAACTTCTTCGCTGGATCTTTTATGAGCAACTCTACGCGGGTCTCGCTTTGAAGATCGTTTCGTATCTGCTCTAGTTCTCTTCCGGGTGTGTTTAGAGCAACGAAATATGCGTCCTTGAGAGTTCTGTATCCTTCATAAACACTGTAGCCGACGCCGATGAGTATCACTGCTGTCACTACAACACCGAGGGGGCCGTTGCCTTTCGTGACGACCTTTATCTTTTCATAGCCGAGGCTCAGAGAGCCGTCACTCCGTAAGACCAAGAAGCCAAGCCAGACAATCAGGATAGCCGCCATGGCCAGCACTGGTATCCAAAATGTCCAGCCCCACTCAAGAAATACGCACCACGGGAGTTCAGGCATTTGAGTTACTCCTGGGGCAAGTATCTCGTGACGAGGACGGCGAATGGATGCCTGACCACAACGTACCCCGGGCCGACCGTGAAGCTTGCTTCATCGATCGTCGTCGAGAATTCCGAAGTGCTTCCTAGGAATACTTTGCTGACTTGGTCGGAGTACTTGTCTGCGAACATTTTGACGGCTCTGTCGAGCGATCTCACCTGGCCGGCGTTCAAGTCCCCGTGCGGTGGGCGGAGGTACGCGCCTCGCATGAATATCGGTAGCGCTTCCGACAGAAACCGCGGTTGACTAAGGGTCGCTCTGTCATTGTTTCTAAGAAGTCGTAAGAACGTCTCCAAGACTTGGTAAACTTTCGATGGGTCGTCTGCGTCGATCCCGAGAGCCGACGCAATCCGCGGGTCGGCGCTCAATCCGCCAAATTCGATCTCGCAAGAGGTCCCGCCCTTTCTTGTAATCGTGGTGCAGGCTGCCTTGGTCCCATACGCTTCCCATGGGGCCTCCTTGAAGGTGCAGGAGCACGCCGGTGACTGCGCCTGTGCAGATGCGATAGCAAATGAAAACAATACAGCTGAAATCAGGAGGGTGGTGATCGTTTTGTACCGACCTTTGTAGCTGCGGCTCACGTCGAGACTCCTCATGCGATTGGATCTAAGGGATGTGTCGTCTGCCGCAAACAGACCGCGGCAGACGACAAAATCGATGTAAGAAGCTTGGGTTACGGTGTTACGACCTGGCCCGCTCTTGTCATCAAGCTATTCTGACTGGCCACGGTGTAGGGATCGTTCTGATCGTTTCGTGGATAGATCCTGTAGGTTGCCCAGCCGTCAAGTAAGGAGGTCTTATGGATCACGATCCGCAAATACGGCCTGGCAGCCGCGGGGTTTGGAAACACGAACAAATCTCTTGAACCCTCGACAAACATATTGGCTCCAGTCGGGGTAGCTCCGCTCACTGGATCAGTGACGAGGCGGCTCTTCGCGATGCCGATGCTCTGCCAACTTCCGGCCGCTCCCGTGTCGGAGACCGCGCCCTCGATTTCGGTGATGCCATTTGTGTGCTGAACAACGATGAGATCTCTTACGATGGCAGCGGCGGTGAACCGATAGGTTACATTGGCGCGAGCAGAATCGGGTGTATTGTTCGATGAGTAATGGTGGTCGTGCATCGCGAACGGCACGGGAGTGAAGACAAACGGTGCTGGTTCAACCAGGTATCCGATCCCTATCCGAGCAGGGTCCACAATTGGGAAGTCAATTTGCCATTTGTTGTGCCGCAAGGGCATGCAGTCCGCATCACAGGAATTCGCGGGAATTTGGATCGTTTGAATGCGAATGGTGGTCATGAGGAAACTCCGAAATGAAAATATTGGAAAATTGCACGTCAGATTATAAACAACCGTCGGGCTGTTTCAATTAGAGATTGCGCGCGCCAACGGCGGTGCGACAGTTGGATGATGTGATGCAGAGCCGTGTCTGCAGCCTGCCGATGGCATCGACGCTACCAGTTGGAAGAGACGGCGAGCTCGGTACGCCGTTTTATGGGCAGCTGTCAGGCGCAATTGCAGGTGCATAACGAAATGAGCCGCGCGAATGCGGCTCCATGTTCGCATCTGCGAAGCCTCATCCCTCATCTACAACTCAGCGAACGTCTAATCGGGCCATCGTACATCATCTCGGGTAGTGCGTGGATGCCCTGAGCTTGTGCGCGCCCTCCGAGGTGGCGCAGGAGTGAGGCGTCCTACGGTTGCGCTGCGAAAAAACTGCCGAGGGCGAACAGTTGATAGCGCTGGCCCAATCTCCCGCGCTGCTTGCGGCCCGACAAACTGTTTGAAGGTTAAAGGACTACGGTATAGCTTTCCGAGGTCACGCTTCGACACAAACCTTGGAAGTGCCGTCTCATTGGCGGGTTCACATGCACTGGGCCCGCAGCATGGCACTTCGCGCCCAGAGATCGTCCGCCATGTCATCTCCCAGCAAGATTGCGCTTTTCATCGATGGAGCCAATTTCCATGCCACAGCGAAGACGCTCAACTTCGATATCGATTACAAGCGCCTACTCAGTGAATTTCAAAGTCGCGGGACGCTGCTGCGGGCATTCTACTACACCGCCATCATCGAGGATCAGGAGTATTCCTCGATCCGCCCGCTGGTCGACTGGCTGGACTACAACGGCTACACGGTCGTCACCAAGGCCACCAAGGAATTCATCGACGCGTGCGGCCGCCGCAAGGTCAAGGGCAACATGGACATCGAACTCGCTGTAGACGCCATGGAACTCGCCGGGCACATCGACCAGATGGTGCTATTCTCGGGTGACGGCGACTTTCGCTCGCTGGTCGAGGCTGTGCAACGCCGCGGCGTGCGGGTCACGGTGATCTCCACCATCGCCAGCCAGCCGCCGATGATCGCCGACGGGCTGCGCCGCCAGGCCGACGTGTTCACCGACCTTATCGAACTCCAAGCTAAGATTGGTCGCAATCCGTCTGAACGGCCGGTATCTCGTGAGCGCGAGTCGCGCTATCGCTCGCACCAGGTCCCAGAGCGTGAGACGACCCCAGCGGTTAAGGGAAATGATAGCGTGCTGGACTGAGCAGCGAGACCGCTCGTGTGATCCCGAAGCTAGTATGACCGGGTAGCCGGCGCACGTGCTTGCCCTTTCGAGCTGCAAAGAGAGCAACGAATAAGCCCGGCATTTGCGCCGGGCTGATCGCTAATATAGTTCTGTTCTGAGCAACGGACCAACTAGACAAAACTCGGTCGCGTCCAGTCGGTTCGGATTCCGACATTGCAATGCCTGCCCACGAGCTTCGCATAGCTTGTTGCTACTCCGCACGCCTCTCGAGACGCTCCGCGCGATGACGGGCAGGTGCGCTTTAACGCGCACTAAGACGCCAGCAAGTAGCATTCGAAACTGATGTGAAGCCCAAACCGAAAGTAGTCCCGGCAAGCTGCGTCGAGGGGAGCCTAACTGGAGGCCGTTAAACGATAAATTTGGTTATGGCCTGTAATCATGATGACTCCATCGCAAAATTGAAAAATAAGGTTGGGGAAAACATGGGAGGTTGGAATGGAAGCTGCCCGCCGCTTTCGCGCAATGCCTTCGCTGTGCCGACAGACTGCCGCGCGACAACCTGAAAGGAGCTGGAAACTGCTCGCAGAGGCAGAGTATTGGGAGCATCTGGCGAATGCGGCTTTAGCTCATTGAGCCTCGGCCGAGCGATTTTTCGGCCTTTCTCTTTTCGTCGAAGTCTTCTTTCAAGTCATTATCTGAGGCATGTGATGTCCAGTACGCGTCAGATTTATACTTGTGCTGTTCTGAGCGAACGACACCAAGCGCTTGTGGCGGAGCTTAGAGAAGTGGAGAAGCTTCGAAGTAAGCTCCGACACGTAGAAGCCAGAGCAATCGGCAGAAGACGGCGTGCTAAAGCGGGCAGCAGAGCAAGAGCCGTCAGCTAGAACGTGGACTCCTCAACGCCGAGCCACAGCGTGATCGAAGCGAGTTAGAGGGCAGGCTCAGCGTGAACTCGGCAAGGAGGGCGCTTGGACACCATCCGCCCGAAAGCAGACGTTATTGTCGAGTTTGAACCGCACTCTACGCAATTAACTTTATAGAAGACGAACAAAGCCGGGTCGCGACATGTCGGCAGTGAGCCACATCTGCATGGATTAAGGCTTGCCGCTTTTTCCCGGTCTGCTGTAGAATGTTTTTCTGTCAGAGTTTCGAGGGAATAGCTTCCGTTCAGCTCCAGATTTCGCAAATTCATTTGAAGGATTCTGTGGGGGACATTGCGATGGCTAAGCCTTCCGTTTCCCGTGACGACTTTCGGGGCTTGTTCGCCTTTTATGCAGTCAAGGCCCACCATGATCATAACGCTGTAGCCGAAGGCCGGCTCCTCAAACTATTTGGATCGAGCGACCACATCCCCGACGGGCTGTTAGAGTTGTGGTCATCACGAACCGAACTGATTGGCCCTGAGGCCGTTGGCAACATAGTGTCACCACTCGCTCATCAGATCCTGGACGGCGGCGCACAATATAACCACGCCAGCGACTTCCTGCATCGATTGTTGCGAGAGTTGGACCGAGACGTCCACTAACCGCCATCGCGAGAATGTCCGGTCTTAGGTCGCCGTTGGGGACCCGGGCTAACTCGGCGCGAGACTGGCCGTCTATTCAGGATAAGCGATCGCTTCGATCTTCGTTCGACGTCGTACCTCGAAACACGGCGACGAGCCGATCGCGTTCCCAAAGCAACGTCGTGCTCGCCATACATTTGCTCGGCTCGACATCTCGCAGCCTGCTCATCGATGCAGTCGAGCTTCGCGGCGCAGATCACTCGCCGGCTGCTGTCCACCACGAACAGTATGTACCGCATGACGGAGTCCCATCCAAAGGGGACCGCCATCGTGCTCGCATGTTCGTGTAAGGCAGCACTAAAGTAAGTGCAGGCGCGCGGAACCTTTGTACCCGTGGCCATTTGGCTATACGGGCGCCTAGAACTCTTCCGTCGCACGGCAGCGCGTCAGGTATTCTGCCCAAGTGTAGCGGGCTTCAGTAGCGCAATTTCACCGCATGCCGAAGCGATCGGCTCGTGCTTAAGATGGAGAGCATCCCCAGCATCATCAGCAGTACGCCGAGCCAGGTTGCTGTCCGGCTCGCCGCCTCGTTACCAGCCTCCGCGATGCGCACGCCGATTGGCATATTTGGAGCTTTGGACGGAGTCACCACATCGTTGGCCAGTGCGGCCGCGAGAAGTTGCTCAACATCGACTTGACTGGGCACGGAGGGCGTGGGCGTGGGCTGGCGGTTATGCGCAGAGATGAGGGCCGCCGACATCAGAGCGCTGTCTGTGTCGAGACCCGAGGCAGCATCAGCTACCTTGACTTCGCGGTGAGGCGGCTGAGACGGTTCGGCCGGTGCGGAGCGCAGCAACTCGGCGAGGGCATCAACGACCCCGCTCTGCCTGGGCCGCGCGGTCCCGCTCTCGTCCAAACTGGCGGTGCTATCTTTGACCGCGCGGCGACGAACGGTCTTCTTCACCTTCGCGGTGCCCTCGGTCAGGAACCAGCATTTGCGGTGCCCGTCCATTCGATAGACCCAATGCTGGCCGTCGGGGGTCGAGTTGCCGGGGCGTCCCGAGCATTCCGCTTGCGGCGGAGAGGTCACCGCAGGTTGGGGTGCAGCAGTATTGAAGATATCGGCAAGAGGATTGGAGGATGCAGGCGCAGTCGAAAGAATTTCAACAAGAACCAAGCTGACGAAGCACAATCGCAAATAACCGGACATCGAAAACTCCCGGTGTTGCGCCCCACCCGCCATGACCGTTCGTACCGACCTAGGCAACCATGCGGCGCAAATCTGGCGTCGCGAGGGATTCATTGTGCTCGTGCCACGAGATCCGGGGGCCAGGCCAGCCCTTCAAGGTTGCAAAGTACAGCCCACGGTCATGGGAGGAGCCCCTGCGTCCGCCGGGCATCGCTCCGTTTCCTGCGCGATCCACTGGCTGACTTATTCGTGCGGATGTGCACCGGCTCTTAAGGATTGGTTTAGTTCCCGGCATGATCATTGGCGACCGCAAGGGACCCCAGCATGCAATTGCACCATGCCAATACCTTGGAAAGGATCGAGCCGGTCGCGGATCAAGGCAGGGGCGAGGTCGGGGCGCGGCCCGTCACTCTCGACCACCTGAATTTCTCGACCTCTACTCGAGATGAGGTCCTGGCGATATTGGCGCCCAGCAGTCATTCAAAATCCACTATTTGGCTCGTCGTGGCCGCCTTGACTGGGGGCTTTGGATTCGGTTGGGCTGGTGCTTGGTACGGTCCTGCAACAATCTCGGCTCTGAAGCCAATTGCTCAGATAGAAACGGCTTCGCGCCACATGCCGGACACGAAGTCAGGCGGTAGGGCCGAAAGCGCACGAAAGATAGCGTCAGCGTCAGCCTCGCGAACAGCGCCTGTTTTGGGGCGACCCTCCACAGCCATCGCGAGCATTGCTCCCAAGCCTCTGGCCAAAGCGTCGAGTGCGACGCAATCGGCGGAAGCTTCGAGCTCAGCTTCTCCGGCTCTCGACACAGACGGGTCTGTGACTGGCTCGCTCGCGCCTGCGGGGCCGCTCCTATCGGTCCCCGAGACAAGACCAACGACCATTGCGGGTTGGGCAGTGCTGGACGTTCGTGGCGCAACGGCGGTGCTCGAAGGGCCCGATGGGATTCGAATGGCAGCACGAGACGATGTCGTCCCCGGCATCGGGCGGATCGATTCGATCGTGCGCTGGGGCAACCGCTGGATAGTTGCGACAGCGAGTGGATTGATCTCGACGCCGTAGGCGGAGGTTGGGCATGAACGCCCTCCCAATCATCGACCGCAAGCGCCACGGGTCTACACCTGTTCGATTCATATGTCGGAACTAGTGGCATTGGAAAGCGCTAGCCCCGTCTCGTTGGCGGCAGCGGGAATGCACCTGATGGACAGAAGCTGCCGGCCTGGTATACGCTCGCGCCAACACACTTAGGTTGTATTTGCGATTGTTGCTTCAAGGGGGCTTGCATGAGCGTGGGTGAGCCAGAGAGTGGGACGGTACCTCAGCGTCGCGTCGAGGTATTCGTTCAACCCGCGAAGGCGCCCGATACAAAGTCGGAGCGGGTAGACGTCCCCGCCGCGCTCTCGAGTATTGCTGAGCTACTTAAGGCGATCGTGCCCGTCGCCATCCTCATTATGATCGTGTGGAATTGGCCATTCTTTGCTACATGGCTCAACAGCATCACTCATGGAGAGCTCCCTGGCGGACTGAAGTTTGACCGCGCTGCTGCAGCTGAAAAGTTGGCGGAGCTCGACAAGCAGAGAGGATTGCAGGGCCAAGGCTTGCAGGTGCATCGAGAGTTTGATTTCCGCTTCGCGAATGGGGCGCTCGTTCGTGCCGAACGCGTATATCCAGCACTAGCGGGGGCTCGGGTGCTTTGGGTGGACGGAAGGCCCTCAAACAATCGGCTCGAAGAAGGTATTCTTCGGGATATGGGCATAGACTTACAGATCGCCCTCAACACCGAAGAGGCGCTCAATCTGGCCCGGAAGTATGATTTTGATCTTGTTATCAGCAACCTTATCCGGGAGCACGATACGAGTGTTCCGCTAGATCGGTGCGGCGCGTTCTATTTTGCCTTCCCGAATAATGAGCTGAGTCAGAAGTTTGCAAACGATTTAGCGCGGTTCAACGCGCAGACCAAAGAGAGCCCACCAGCCGGCTTCGCGATGGCAGAGAAGTTTGCTCAGGAGTTTCCGAACAGGTTCGGCGATACGCAACTCCCCCGCATCATTTTCTACACTGCTTCGAGCGGAGGGATCGCAACAAGCCGGTGCGGGCGCATTGTTACCAATCGTCCCGACGTTTTGCTTCAGTCCGTGGTAAGTGCGCTAGAGGAATTTCGATGGGAGCGATTGGTCCCTCCGAAACCTCAGAAGAACACTGCTGCACAGTAGCGAGTAGCCTGACAGTTACAGCCAAAGTGGCGTTGCATCTCTTGGGTTAGCGGCTGGAGGTAACGGTGCCGGATTGCAAAGTCCACTCCGTCCGATGCGCCTGAACTAAATCATCCCCTTTTTGGAGACCCGCAAGCTGCGGACGTAATACCCTTGTGTCTGAACCTTGGACCTAATCTCGTCACTTACTTTCATAATTCGTTTTCTGCTGTTGCGCCATTTGTTTGCTGAATAAGCTATTCTGACTGGCCACGGTGTACAGGTCGTTCTGATCATTTCGCGGATAGATGCTGTAGATTGGCCCAGCCGTCCTCCCGGTCAAGTCTTCGGTACAGCAAATGGAGTGCTGCTAACAAACGGCGACCAATCGAAGCTATTTGTAATGCAGCCTTCATACTTTGCTCGCACTTCGAAACGGTAAGATGCGTCCGTTGGCAATGCGATAGGATACGTGGTCGAAGTGCTAGGTACCAACGCCTGCTCCCATGGCGTTGGGTCGGCAACTTTGTACACGATTACCGCAAACTCTTGCACATCGCTCCGTCCGTGCCAATTCAGAGTGACCCTGCGCCAAGTTGGTGCATTAGGGTCCTTTGGAGTGGGAGCTTCCTCACTCGGATCCGATGGATCCACAAACCCACCAACAGTGGAGGTGAGGTTATCAGGACGGGCTAGTGCTGGCTTAATTGTAATTGATTGGACCTGCGAAGGTGCAATCAACGGCCGTTCGTCAGAACCGAGTTGAACGGAGGCCATTCCAATACAAGTCGCCTTCAGTTTGACCTCGTCTCTCGCGGTTGAGCGAACCGGTTGTAGGCATCCCGGTTGGGCGCCCCCTATCTTCGCGATTACGTCGAAGCGATCACGGCGAGGCTTCGGCGTTAGTTCATACGGAACAGCAAGAGCATCATCTACGCGGACGCAGGATGCACTGCCAGACGCTTTGATACTGGCCCTACTGCCGACAAAGAAATCAAACGAGCCGCTCTTGCTATCGTTTTTCAAAAAAGGCGCAGAATCGAAACTTACGAGATAACTGGCAACGACCTTTCCTCGTCGTGCGAGTTCAGTTCCTGGGAGTTCAACGCTAGATGTTTGAGCGCCGTCAAAGCTCGTCCTCACGATCGAGGCTGCATGCGACCTGCCATTGATGACGTAGCGCACTCTGGCGGAAACCCTGTCCGCTTGACCGTCGAACTTTAGCTGGACGTGCTTTCGATACCCTTCGGCCGTGTCGATGACTGCCTGCTCCGTAACGTCAATGCAGTTCGTGAGCAGACTACAGGCCCCTAAAGCTGAGAGAACATAGATCCACTTCTGCATGGGCACCTCACGGACAGGGATCGGCAGAGTTTGCATCCGAGCGTTGACCCGGATCGCCGTTGGGTGGATTGTGAAGTGCGAAATGGAGGTGAGGTTGTGGATATGCGGCAGTAACTCCTAGCTGCTGACCAGCCGTTACGGCAGCACCAACGACCATGCCTGCTCCGGGAACGACGTGCCAATACGTTCTAGTTTGATTGCCGGTGCGCACAACAACGCCAGTTTCCCCGCCGGGAGAATGCCCGTTCGCTAGGACGACGGTGCCAGCAACTGTGTTGAAGACCGGGGTGCCTACAGGGACAGCAATGTCAATGCCGCCGTGAAAGTCGGGCTGACCATTGATCGTGCGCCAACCCCAATCAGAGGTCTGCGTTGCATTCATGCCCGCCGCCAAGACGGGACAACGGTTCTGCCAAGGAGATGGAGTGAAGGGCGGCGGATTTGAGGGCGGAGGCTGGTTTGTATTTCCGTCTTCCCAAACGAGACGCCAAGTCCAAGGACCATATTTGGTGTACGCTTGGTTGGTGCAGCAGGCGTCGTCGGCCAAGCAACTGTACACTTCTCGATGCTGTTGTTCTAATCTTCTTCCATTATTCAGCCATCGCGTCGCGCCTGCTTCGACCCTCACCAAATCGCACTTTTCGGTCAGCAGCACAGAGAGCTTCGGGAGTTTCTCCAACTTCTCGCGCGCAACAGTCCCCTGTTCCAACGAGTAAGCGAGGCAGCGTAGCATTGAGATCGCTTCTTCGCGATCTTTTGTTGCCACCGACAGCACACTGACGATGCCATGATTATCGCGGATATATTGAACAGCCTTAGAATGACTTCTTTGCTCGATCTCCCCGAGAAATCCTCTAGGTGTGCGTACCTCTAAGACATCGAGACGTCCCAAGTAGAAGTCTGCAAGCTTACTAGCCAAGGCCTCCTCGGGATCGAGGAGTATCGAAGCCCGTCGGTCTTCCTGCTGCTGCTCAAAGTATGCTCTGTCAAAGCCAAAGGAGGTGTGAGGCTCTCCTCGACCTCCCCGGGGATGATCGTGCGGCCAATCTGGATGGCAGCGATCCAAAATGCGGGCGCCGCCTTGCTCCTCCAACTCTCGAGACACTACTGCGGCGGCGCGACGAAGGGCCGGAGTAGCACCGAGTCGCGAAAGGTGAAGGATTTCATCATAAACACGCTCAAGAGCTTCAATTGTCTCAGCCTTCATGTGCGCCCTCCTGGAAGTTTAGAATAATGAGCGAAAAATTTGACCCGCTGCAGCAGGCGGTAGCAATGGCGTCTCGCTTTTGCTGCTGTCCAGCGAATGAGGTCTCCTCGGTAGCCGAGCCAATCGCGACGAAAATAGTCGAGAACGTACTGCGCTACGCTAGCGCTTGGCGTTGCCATGGAATATGCCCCCTGCCACTTCGGTCCAGCACCGGGGTGTGCGCTGATACAAGCCGCTTTCCCAACAAATCTCGCTTGGGGCTGGGCGTCTGAAGATGCATTAGTCAAAACCAGACGCGGCAAAAGAAGTCTTGCAATATACTGACGTCAGCCTCTACCTCCGCTGGAGAGATTGACACAAACTGAAAGCAACGACAAGTTGTTCAAGATTGGATTTGTTGGGCGCAACTGCGGTCGCTAGGCGAACCGGAGAGGGCGGTCGCTTTCCGAATCATCCGACCGCGGTCCCGGCGCAGTAGCGACACCGCCCCTCATGGCCGATGTAAAATCTGGTCGGTTGACGCTGCCAGGAGCGTGTAGCTCCGACCAAGTGTTGCATCGTCAGTGTACTCGGCTCTCTGTTTGTCGTCTCCGAGGCCTTCACACCTAGCGTCAAAGCGCCCGTTCAAGCCCATAGTCACGATCTCAATTGCTACAAAGTACGTCGCGTCGCGCCTTCGAACGCGTCTTGCGGCACCATTTTCGGCCTCTTGTCGTCTATCCAAACGAATACCTTCCCATCTCCCCGACATCTGCAAAAGACAAATTCTGACGGACTTATCTGAACTCGGTGAAGCGCCGACACCGTTAGAAGTCGAGAATTCCACTCGACGAATCGTTTCAGCGCCGATAGCTCGTCAAACGGCGGTCGGTAGGGACCGTTTTCGTGCACGATCGTACTTGAGTAATCGTATGCTTCCATAAGCTCATCGAACTCGAACCCTTTCCGCTTCTGCGGATCAATCGGCTCGAAGCTGTTTGCAAAGATTGGGACCATGAAAGTTTGCTCGTGAGGAAAGTTCGCCCGCAAGCTACGGTAGATGGCTTTCGCCTGGTTTGTTTCGTATGAGATGCTCATTCGAGGTTCGAACGCAGTCCAACACGCATAAATCATCAGTTCAAAGATTTTCCTGTAATGGACAGCCATCGACTCAACGACTTGGCGTCCCGATAACTGGAACAACGAGACGTACATCTCCGGATTGGCAATCCTATTGGCCTCCTCACTATCCAAGAGCGAGAATAGCCGGTGCAAAAAAGTGCGACGCGAGGCAATTGCTTCCATACACTGCTGATAGGCGATCAGATCCGCGAGCGGCTCTCTCGTGTAGGGTTTCTCGAAGGTAATCGTTCCTCCTGGAAGGGAAATTTTCGTGCCGGGATAGTTGACGTCCTCAGGCTCGAAGGTGAGGCTCCTTAGGTCCCCATCAGCATCAATCTCGGCTGACAAATCACGCAATGACCTCGCTCCAGCAAGACCGATCAGCTTGTCAATTTCGAGCCATTTTTGAACCGTTAAGCGGTATCGCTCTGTTGTAATATTGATCCGTTTCTTCGTGTCGCCTCGCCGGAACACGATAAATCCATCGTGCGCAGGAGATACTTCCATGCTCACCGAGTGAACTTGGCGGATGATGTCGCCCCGAACTGTTATCATAAGCATACAGCTCCGCTATCCCCACATGAGTGTCAACCCCAACGGCATGTGGTGCTAGGATTGCAACGATGAGACCGTTTACCGTGTTGATTGCCGTAGTCCTGATGGGCATCGTTTTGATAATTTGCGGGGTCGCCGTGAGCCCTGGTGTTCTAATACGCGATGCCGATACGTCGGCGCAAAATCGGACTGATGCTTCTACAGAGGTGGTGCCAGCGCGAGCGAACGTGGGAGCGACAACGACGAGAAATGGCTACTCCGCCGCCTCGCCCACTGCAGAGACGTCCAATCGACTACTCGGCACATGGTTGCAGGCTGATAGCCCAAGCAAAACTGAAGTCCATACCCTCGAATTTAGGGACGACGGCACTTTTCGCGAAACTTCAAACGGCCTTACCGATATCTATGATTCGGGTGAGAGTTCAGATTTTGAAGCAACAGGAACGCGTCATTGGGCAGATGATACAACAGGAACATGGACAGTTATTTTAGCTTCATCGCAGGAAATTGAGGGGCGTGCCATCGACAACGAAACTGCGTTCCCCACAAACGGTCTCCTACTGAGAGAAGACGTTGGCATAGGAACTCCTTGGTACTTTTCACTAACGCTTGCTCGTGAGGGCACTGAGCTCGTCCTAAAAAAGGGGCATAGCGTTTGGAGATATGGGAAATATCAATCAGAACAGTAGGTGCCAATCGGCATAGTTAGTGACGTGGTCAAGCAAGATCGTCCCTCCGATACTCAAATCTAATACGGTGCCGGCTGACGTTGTGGCTAGGTCGGCCACTCGAATATTGTCTCGCAGTACGATGTGGTCCTTTCCTGCCTCGAAATTCTCGATCGTGGTGTCGCCCGTTGAATATTTGTTAAATACAAATCTGTCGGCGCCAGCTCCTGCTATTAAGAGATCGTCCCCGCCATATCCATAGATCGTGTCGCCCTTGTTATTTGCCGTAAACACATCTCTGCCAGGCGTGCCTTTATACTCCTTGCTGCCGTCGTTTCCGTTGAAATTGAAGTTGATATCCAATTTCTCAAAGTATGCCGGCCAAATCTGATCATTTAGGCCATCCGCAATGAGGCCTTTTCCGGCAGTTGTATTGTTCAAAGTGCCCGAATAGAGCTCAGTTCCGAACTGAATGTGCAGGTGAGGGTGAAGACCTCCCTTGTATAAGGTTCCGGTGTCGCCCGATTTAGCTATCACTTGACCTTCGGTCACGACGTCTCCTGCGGCGAGGGCGCCAGCTGAACCGGTCGCGAGGTGAGCATACGTAGTGTAGAACATCTGTCCATCGACGTAACTCGCGATCGTGACGATATTCCCGTAACCAGACCAGTATGCTCCCGCAGTTTCGGATAGGTCATCTTGGACGAATACTACGGTGCCATCTGCTACGGCTGACACGTCGGTGTTTTTGGGAGCCAAAAAATCGTAGGCCCAACTCAAGTGCCCCTTGTGAGTTTCGTGCGTAAGATTACCTTGCGAGATTTGGGTCGAATCTATCGGATTGCCAACCAGCACTGGCGTGAATTGCACGGCGGAGGGTGTGACATTTATCCTCAGGCTCGATTGCGTGGTGCTGTATCCGTCCGTGACGGTCCAACTAAAGCTGTCACTCATCTGGGATTGGATCGACGCGTGAGGATCGGTCCAATATGTATAGTGTCCCTCCGAGCTCAGCAGAAATGTTCCATATTTTCCTTGAATCACCAGGGATTCGCCTGGCTCACCAACAACGGTTTGTTTTTCGAAGGATAGCGCTGTGATTTGCAGGATATTGGTGATGTCAGGATCGTAATACGCCCGCCCTTCGATAGCTGAACCAAGCGGCACCGAAGCAAGCGTCGTGAGCGTGACGGGTGCATCGTTCTCGCCGTTGATCGTGATGGTCGCGGTCTGCGGGACCGACCCACTGTTTCCATCGACGATGTTGTAGTTGACATTGATCGTGGCGTGCTCGCCAACCGCGAGTGAATCGTAGGCGTTTGGGTCCACGTGTAGTGTGTCGCCGTCCAGCGTCACGCCCTTCGCGAGACCTGTAACGTTCGCCACATGGAGAACATCGTGGTCAGGATCTGACGCGAATTGCAACAAATCAAGGGTGTACGCAGCGTCGTCCTCTGACTTACTTGATACTATCGGACCTGATACCATGGGTGGCTGGCCGGCCGGTGTATAGGTCACCTGAGCAGAGCCGGACGCATCGGCGGAGACCTGAAACCCGCTGGCGACGTATGAACCAGATAAATGGATTGTGAGAGCGTAGCCTCCGTTGGAAACGGTCAATATGTCTTTCGTCGGATCAAAGGTCAGCGTGCTGCCACTGTATGGCAAACCGGAGAAATCAATCCGATCGCCGGTTGTGAATCCAGACAAAGAGCCCGTAAATGCGGCACCATATGCAAGTTGGAGAGTCCCATTTGCTCCGGGGTCAAAGGTCGTGTTTTCCGCGAACGACGTGCCAATGAAGAGAGTGCCGCCATTTCTGATCTCCGCGGTACCCGAACCGCTGACGGAGTTCGGATTGTTAATTTGAATAGTGCCTCCATCGGCTACGAGATGACCTGAATTTGTGATGGTGCCGCTCGTTGAGAAAAGATCGACGATAGACCCTTGGCCGAGCGCTTCGATTGTCCCTATGTTTGTGAATGACGACGTCGCGCCAAAATTACCGCCAATCGTGATGATGCTTCCGCCATTTGCCTCGATGATCCCATAGTTGGTGAATGACACAGGACCGTTGACAGGGCTGATATTGAAAGAGATCTCGGCATCATTGATTGCCTCAATCGTGCCCGAGTTGGTGCTGGTGCCGGTGGGCTGAAAATAAGCTAGTGGATGCGGGGGAACATTCGGTATTGGGGCCCCAAAACAATGGATGACGCCTGTATTGTCCAAAGCGCCGAAGACTGTCAGATGGGAATATACGTTAATGGTCCCGTTGTTCGTGTCGGCTCCGAAAAAGTCCAAGGTAAAATCACCGATTCCGATTTCCAAGCTGGCTCCGATGGCCATCGTCAAACTGTGCACTGTCCGAGCGGTCAAGCTTTCGACGGTGTATGTTCCACTGGCGTCAATGAGCGCATCATCCAATGAACCCGGCACCGTTGCGGTGCTCCATTTTGATGCGTCGTCGAAATTGCCGCCAATACCAGACTTCCAATGAATTACTGTCATGTGTCACTCCAGCTATTCGGACCGACGGCAGAGATAGCCGAGCATGTTGAAGGGCGAACCGCGCCGTCTGATTGTCTTTTGGCCTGCTCCGATTGTTTCAATTCGTGGGTCGCCGAGACTCTCGCAATGCGATTGCCTCGTTACCGGCAATTACCTTTTCCTGGATTGTTGTGACAATAGAGCGTGTAGCGCGCGTTCACGACACTCGCAGACGCGCAAGCTTTCCCAACGTAGTTAGAGCAAGGGATCTGCGCGAAGCAGCTTGCTGCGCCGGCGCTCCCCCAAATCTTGGTGCAGAGTGCTTTGCAGTTTGCCTCGCACCACGCGCCTTGCTGAGCCCAGGTTGGGCCGACACTCACTCCAGCGATGATGATTGCGAAGACCGCAAGAAATACTTTGCGCATTAGGGGGCCCCTTTTAGAACTTTGCGGTTCGCGCCAACATTGCGAGCGCCGCAACTATGGAAATAACAATCGTAGCTCTAAGCCCACACGTCAGTGGGCGAGCCAATCACACTCAGGAATTTCCGCTCTAGGTGCCTGCCGATGGCATCGAAGCTGCCAGTTGAAAATAACGGCGAACTCGGTACACCGCCGTTTTGTGGGCAGCTGTCGGCCGCTCAATTGCGACCAACTTTAGTTTGATGCGCTTGAATCGAAATGCAACAAATTTTTCGCAGCGGGACGCTTCTTCCATTCCAAGCGTCCGAGCTGGCGGGCTTAGAAGAATACTGACCTACCTACCGAAGCCAGTGTCCGCGCGGTGGCGTTGCAAGCCTGCAGGGACAAATGCGCCCGGCAAGGCGGGCCGCGAAGAGTCTTCGCAGTGCGTCACTTCTTCACCACTATTCCCATTGCTTGTGCCATACGCCTCACCGAGCCGGCGTGGCGGCCTAGTTCGGCGCCGATCTTCGATGCACCAACTCCCCGTCGGGCGAGCCTGACCAATCGTCGAAGCTCCTGCTCGGCCCATTGCTTTGGCTTTGGTGTTTTCATGTTGGACGCAATCTGCACAACTCAGAGAGGGATCGCCAACTACGGTTACTCCGACATAAGAGCTATATAGCTTCGGTCTAAGACAGTCGGTCTGGCAGCATCATCGAACAGCACCGTTATGCCAGCCGTGCGAATACTGATTTCGACGACCCTTCCAGTCTTGTTGGCTAACTCTGGGAACTGAATGACCCCAAGCTCGCTCATCTTGAAGCGGGTGCCGAAAACAAGCTTGTCAGTCGCCTGAGCGATCGTCCGAACCCGCCTCATTGTGAACCGGCGAGACGTTTCTCTGCGTTCGCTTTACCCTTTGTCTTTGCTGCGACGAACTGAACACCGACGTGAGACCCATCCACCCAAATCAGTTCGCAGCGCCGAAATGCCAGACCGGTGGAGGACAGTACCAAGAAGAATTCCTGTGCTTTCAGCGGGTCTGTTGAGCCCTCGACCTCAAGCTTGGCGCCGCTTGCAGAGGCGTCGACAAGAATGCAGCTTCGCCGCCACGTCCCATCGACACCCATGATGCTGACCGTATGCTTATGTTCAAACCGAACACGGTGCGCCTTCCGATTGTTTCCCATCATCTGGAATCACCAATCTCAAATCGGTTCCTCGAAATAAATGCGCCGCCTCACTGCGCGTCTCTGCAATGAGCGAATCGATCCTCGCTGACTGAGCCAGTAAGGTCGTTCTGGTTGTTTCATTCAGTGTTATCTGCCCCACAATCAATCGCATGCAGCCATTCGCGAGCTCAAGAAGGAAGATAGCCTGACGGATGTCATCTGTTGTTTGAATGTCGAGCGCTTGAACTTGCGACAACAGGGCGGCGACGTTCGCCAAAATGTCAGGCAGTTTCTGGCTCGAGGAGCTTCTCTGAGACTTCAGCTTGCGAGGCTGGCGAAATTCTAGCACTGACGACATCATCGCAAATCTCTATGCGGGTCGGCCATTGTGACGTGCTGTGCCGAAAGTAATCGAAGAAAAGAAATGACGAAAATACAGCTATACGCGAGAACATCCGGACAGGCTAAGTCGGCTGGGCCATCGCGACCATGACCACGTCTTCCGTAGAATGTCCTTGTTCAAGACTTTAGGCCAAAGCAATTGACAAACCGTTATGCGTTGCGAGCAGATGGTATTGCCGAATGAGAGTTGCGTCGAGAACGCTATCGAAATTCGGCAAACGTTGGCTCGGGAAATGGCCGGACGCCGGCTGCCGCTTAGGCAAGTAGCGGTCGACACCCGGAAAAGCGAGGGCATACCGGTTGGGTGGTGGTGATGCCGTGAGATTGCAAAAACCACTCCGTCCGTGCGCCCGAACAAAATCACTCCCTTTTCGTGACACGCAAGGTACGGACGTAATATCCTTGCCGTTGGACGGTTGACCTAATCTCTTCGCTTACCTTGAGAATTCGTCTTCTGCTCTTGCGCCACCTATTTGTAGAACAAGCCCCGGGTATCGCGGAGCCTGTGCCCAGAACGAGCAAGTCACGCTTCCCATTGCGATAAACATCAAACATTTTTCGTCCCCGCTGATTTCATCGAAGTAAGCACGAAATATGTTTCAGTCATTCTGAACGACCAGCTTACTACCTCGAACGGCAGTGCGGGTTGCAAATCTGCAACGCTCTGCGACTTCTCCTTTACGTGCCAAGCCAGCGAAGACCCGTCGAACGTCCTACTGATGTCCATTTTCCCCAATCACCTTATGATCGTCTGAGATATTCTTAGATCTGCGGCTGCCTAAAAAGACAAGCTGCTGGCAGGCGCTTCCTTATTCGGAGATGCTGGGCTGGGAAATCTCCCTTCGCACCGTTGCCGCTCGTGCTTGGCCCCGCTTTTACTCTCCGAGTCCGGCGGTACCCTGGCTTACCTGCCGGAAGAATAAGAGCCCCAATCCTGCGGCGTCGAACAGGCCCATCCGGCGATCTTCGCTCATCCAAGGCTTGCGCGGTGGCGGAATGTATTGCTCCAATGCCGGAATCTGCTTCGCGATCACCTCGGCAAGGCTCTGCTTGTTTGCGCAGCCGTAGCTCTCGAATCCGGCTCGGACCTGATCGCGCGAATATGCAAAAACGCGAATGCTACGATCCTTGCCGAGCGCAGAAATGCGAGCATTGAGACGAACAATCCAGCGGGCACGTTCGGTACCCTGCTCGGAGGTGTCCTGGATCACGAGAGCGTCAGGAGCGTATCGGTCGACCAGTTCCGCGATGCGGGACAGGCATATTTCGCATTTGCGGGGTCCGCGGGCCTCGCGTATTCCCCAATCGAAGGGCGATAGATATCCCTCAAATAGAATGAACGCGAAGCCTCGGGTGTTTACGTAAATGGAAAGCACCAGCGTGTATCGGCAACGCTGGTTCATATTTCTGGCGCAACGCGCTTCGTTTCAACTCGCTCCAGCAGTCGTTCGAGGAAATCGAGCTTCAGGCGCGTGGTGTTGGACGGATCACCTTGGAGCTCTTCGTACAGCTCGTTGGCGCGGGCTCGTATGGTCGCGCGTAGTTCCGACATGAGCCCCGGAAATAGCTCCAATGCCGGCATATTGAAGATCAACATGCAAATGAACACCGCATCGAGACTTGGCCTTCGCTTCGATGCCTCGATTCGAGAGACAGCGGTTCGGCTCTTTACGCCAATGAGGAATGCGAGTTCCTGCTGGGTAAGTCCCCAGCGACGACGATGCGGACGAACGTATGATTGGTGTCGGTACTGCATATAGTGCGGCCGGCCAGCAAGATGACAGGCACGCACCAATAATCCCGTTGAAAGCGGTCTCGTTCGAGACACGAAAAAGTGCCGAGTTGGCACCGAAATACAAAACTGCGTCCCCCATTGTATCTATCGTGGCTTCAGAGATGATGCCAAACTGGACATGAAAATGCGGTGGAGATGGGGACTCGGGGACGTGAGAGAGCGGATCAATGAGCTGAATGCCAGCACTTCCCTCGCACATTTTGCGAGACCCGTCAGAGCCTCTCGGGTGCACTTAGGAAGCGCCAGAAGTCCCCACATCCCCATCTCCCTCCTTTGAAGTGGCGTCCATCGTGACGCTCACACCATACCTTTGACACAACATCTCTGCCTTCTCCCGCTCGGCCATAGGCACCACGTACACCCCGTGGGATTTAAAGGTCAGAAGATTGAGCTTCTTACGCAAGATGCTTCCGATCCACCGGTTGGTCAGCGGCCGTTCATACTCGGCACCATAGCGTCGGATCATGCCGGTCGTAACATCGGCCACCGGGACTACGCTTCTACTGGAAGACAACATCTGTTCAATGAGAACCTCTAGCACCTGAGCTTCCATCAGGAGACCGCGCTCGGCAATGATCGCGTCCTGAGCGCGCTTTCCAGCGCTTCGTAACTCGGCCTGGAGGCGGCGATCGTTAACGACGCTGAGGAGCGGCAGCATGATTTGATTGATCCGCGGCTCCAATGTTGCGTCGACGAGAGACGGGTCGAGTGTGACTTCGTGTCGTCGATGAAAACGGTAAAGGAGTAACTTGTTTCGCAGCTCGCGCGCGTCGTGCTTGAAGGCAGGCGGCAGGTTGATCGGAATGTCACTGCGCAGCGGCCGCGCTCCGGTTTCTTCGGTAATGAAGCGGCTCTCCAGCGCCCTATCTTCGTAGCGACCGCGCGTCGCAACGATCTTCGGTCCAAAGACGTGAAATGCCTGCGGGTTGAACTCCCGTTGGCGGTTCATGACGGTGCGCAAAACCGGCATGCCGCGCACATTGCCATTGTTGAGGATCTTGACGATATCGGATCGCTCGTCGCTAAAGCGGAAATCCGCCTCATCGAAGATAAGCGTTCCGCGGAAAGCATCGAGCGTGTGGAAGATTGGCGAGACAGTCGAGGCACCGCTTGCGAAGAATGGCTTATAGCAGAGCGAACCAATCGTGAGGAGCGAACGCGTTTTCCCTGTCCCGAAATCGCCACGAAGTCGAAGGTACGGCAAGTCATTGAAGGCGTCATAGACCCAGCTTAGCAGCACGTAATGACCAGCGACCTGCTCGAACGTCGAGCTGAGATCGGCATAGCGATGAATGAAATCGATGACTTCAGAGACGAGCTCTTGCTCGCCTCCATAGGAGCGTGGCTCCGATGGGAGTAGGACAACTTCGTTCTTGATGAGATTGTTGTCGGGCGAGAACGGAACCAGTCGATGACGGCCTGGCACGTCTACGTGCCGAGCTAACGTCCAGCGTCCCCCTAGCGACGTCGCAAACAACGTAGTGCGATTCTCCGTTCGATATACCAATTCGACGAGGGTGCCATCTTCGAGCACATCGGAGACTGTTGGTCTGACATGTCGGTGCTCGTTCGTCACCGTGCGGATAGCGTCATTGTTCATGCCTCGAATTGTTGTCGCCCTGGTCGAGTTCGACGAGGCTGGACGCTGAATCTGTCAGGCACGTTCACGAGCCTTGGCCAGCACACCTCCCGCATTTAAGGTGTAGGTATGGAAGGCATAATCATTCACATAGGCTGGGAATATTTCATCGGGCTTCTCAGCGCCCTGGTCGCGATGGCTTGGTACTCGAACGGCAGATTTACGGCTCTCGAGACATCGATGGATTGGCTCAAAAAAATGCTGCTTGAGTTGAAGAAGTCGATTGACGAAGTAAACGCCAACACAGACGCAGAGAAACCAAGAGAAGGAAAAGCAGAGCGCCGGCCACTCAAACAACAGACACTCTGGTAACCGGAAGCGGAAAGAGAGCGCGCGGGCGGTGACGCTGCGGCCTACGCCGAACGATTACTCAAAAAGTGCCGCCCGCTATTTTGTATGGAGTGCGTCTTTGTTACGCCGGAAGTTGTTCGGTGCCGCAGATCGAACAAGTCAACCCTTCTGATTGCGATCTAAGATAAGATAAACAGTCTCGCGGAACCTCAGTACTCTCCAAGTTCAATCGCTCACGCCTGCTCCATTCGACGGCACCGCGACGAAAGGACGGGTCGTATTCATCGAGAAGATCTCCTCAACTTCGCGACGCATGGTGCCGTGGCATTCGCACGCCGCTGCCGCGAGCTTTAGTCGGTCGATCTCTATGTGCCCGCGTCGCTCAGATCTAATCGCTCCGGACGCGCGCAGGTTGCGCATCAGTAACGTTACCGTCGTTCGTCGCACACCGAGTATTTGCGACAGCGCCTCCTGGGTGAGCGGGAGGACATTGTCGTCCATGCGGTCGCGAATGTGGAGAAGCCAGCGCGCCATCCGTGCCTGTACCGCATGCCGCGCATTGCAGGCTCCGCCGCGTTGAAGCTGGACCAGCATCGCCCTGAGGTGAACGTGGATAGCGTGCCGGATCGCGGGGCTGCGGCCAAATGCGGCATGAAATCGCAGTGACGGGATCCGCGAGGCGATGCCTTCCGCACGGACGATTGCGGTGAGCGCCGAAGGCGCCGGCCCAAACACGGAAAGAGTGCCTATCGCTCCTTCGCGCCCGACTATTGCGGTAGCAACGGTCTCGCCGTCCGCAAAGTCGACCATCAGCGAGATGGCACCACTATGAGGAAACAAGATATAGTCGACTCGGTCACCCTCTCGCGAGATCACCTCGTCCTGAGCGAGCGCAACCGTCTCCAACGCGGGAGCCAGCAGATCGAAGTCGGCTGGCGGCAGCGCCGCCAAAAGGCAGTTGCCAATTCCGCCGACGCCCGTCACTTCGGGTGCCCCGCCGCGAAGCATCTTCGGGCGGTGCTGAACGGGGGCCTCAGCACGGGAGTAGATCTGACTTCGCGACTCCGACCATGATCCAGTTCGGTGACAAAGCGCTCTCACTCGACAATAAAATCATCTCCTGCAAGGCGGAATTTCGTCCGCGTCCGTCGAGAGTTAGATGCAAGCCCACTGCAGAGTACACAAGTGCAAAATAGGTATGGGTAACACCGTACGCTCCGCCGCGCGCATGAACTTTACATAGCGTTCGTTCCAAACCAATGTGAAAGTCGAAGCGAAAGGATGAGCGCCGTTAGCAGCTCATCCAGCCGATCAGCCGGAAAGGCGCGCGATGCGGGCGGAGCGCCGGCCACTCAAACAACAGACACTCTGGTAACCAGAAGCGGAAAGAGAGCGCGCGGAGAAATCAGGCAGCTTGCCTATGCAAGAACTGGAGACGTCTGATTCGGTCCATGCTCTTTTGTGCCTGAACGTAGACACTCTCGATAGTTCGGAAAAGGGGTGAACCGGGGAGCCCGATAGCCAATTTAGGATGGTTTATCACGCCTTCCAGTGAGGGCAGATCGCCATTGAAAACGGAAACGCGGCTAAGTAGAGCCCCAAAGCCATCCTTCGCTTGATATGCCACAAGCTGACGATCCTTGAATACAAGTTCGGAAAAGATCATTGCCGTGATGTCTCGTTTCTCACTATCGAGCGCGCGGTCAAAGTACAACCCGGCATTCTTGACAGCCTCGGAGAACGTAAGCACGAACTCGAGCATGTCAGAGGCGCTTTCGGCGTAGATTTTGATTTCCTCATTGACCACTGCCAATTTTGCTTCCAATCGGTTCTGTTCAGCGAGGATGGTGTCAGGATTCATTGCGCCCGTGCGGAGAAGAGAGATCTTGTTTTCCGTTATGTAGTCCAGGTCGGCAATAATACAGCGCTGTCTGCCATGCAGGTCGTTCAATGTGCCTTCCCGTCTTCTCGATAGCTCCCCAAGCTCACTTTTGGCTCTGAGCTCAATCTCGGAGAGTTCCTCGTCCGACAGGTATATCTCGTCCATCACTCGCTGGACGGCCGCTGAAATCTCAACTTCCTTCAGGTTTGGAGCTTTGTTTGTGCATCCCGACTTGCATCGACTTCGATAGTAGACGATCCCTTTTTTGACGTATGGGGTGTAGACGCGTCCACATTCGCACCGAACCAGCTCTCGATATGTGTAGGCTAGCTTATCAATGTAATGAACAGATACGTTCCTCTTCTTGAGCAGCTTCTGTACTCGAAAGAAGAGAGCTGTATCGATTAGTGGTTGGTGAGCCGCACTGATTTCGTAATTGTCGCCTATCTTCACTTTGCCGATGTAGAAAGGATTGGCGAGTATGTACTCGATCGACTTGTGGTCTACCGGTCGAGAGATCTTCGGTAGCGACGACACATCAACGTTGTTAGCTATTTCCTGCTTTGTCCGCTTGCGACGGATCGGCTTCTTGGTGAGCCCTTGGGTTTGCGCCCATTTGGCAAGCTGCCGAATGCTCCAATCTCCACCGGCATATAGCTCGAAAATTCGTTTCACTACGGGCGCTCGCTCGGGATCGAGCGGCTTACTATCAGACCCTCTGTCCAAATACCCGACCGGCGCACTATAGATGCAGCGTCGTTCTGCCCGCAGCTTCTTCTGCGCGTTCTTGACCTTCTCGCTTATGCTGCGGGAGTAGTGGGCCGCAAATACTCCGTCGATGTCCCTGTGCAGCTCGCCAGCGCTTGTGCTGTCATAACTTGCTTCCGCAAAGCGGATATCACAACCAGCGCGCGTTAACTTCTTGATTATAAGATCGTCATGTGGATTGCGACTTGCTCGATCCCAACAAAGGAAAATGGCACCCCTAATGGTTCCATTTTTTAGAAGCTCTGCCAGCTTCAAAAACTTTGGCCGAAGCACACGATATTGGACGCGGCCGTCGGATCTAATCTCGAACTCGTCCTCCTCCTTAAAGCCAGAGTGGCTCTCATCGATGATCCCATTAGTGCAAAATCCTTGGATAGTCAGTGCAGTCGCGAGAGGTAGGTTTTGCCTGGTCGCGAATTCAATATTGCGCTGTCGCTGATAGGTCAGCGAGTTTCGTTGATTCTCTGCATCATCTGTGCTCTTGCGGTTGTAAATGACATAGCGTTGTTTGTATGCGTCGCTGATATCCATAGTCAGTTGCGTCTATTGTAACACTCTGCATCAGAGTTTTCGTCGGGGCCGATCAGGCGACCATCGCGGATCACGTAACCTTCAGCTAAGAGGCGCGCATGCACTCGTCGTAGTCCGTCCAAAAACTCGAGGACATTTCGAACTCCTTCTTCTGAAAACTGCTCTTCATTTGAAGTAGTCATCGCTCTAATCTAACCCCAAGTATGACGGGTGGTAGACGGGAGAACGTGCCGGATTGACAGTCTTCGGAGACCATTTCCAAATGCGCGGCGTCGCTTGCAACTCTATCATTGACATTGTGTTTGACGAGGCCGGCATGTGTATCCCCGCCGGATGGGCAGCGAGGCGCTGCCGTGTGACACTGAAAGACGTCGAGCAACAACTTTGACGAAGATTGCGAACGAACCTCCGACCGAACAGGAAACACGGGCGCCAGACGCTCAGCCTCTCGGAGCGCATGGCGCGAATTAGGAAAGTGGACACGAAGCCGGAACTCGTGGTCCGCAAACTTCTGCATGCCAAGGGGTTTCGCTATCGGCTTCATCGGCGCGACTTGCCAGGGTGCCCTGACATAGTCTTCCCAGGCAGAAAGAAAGTGATCCTGGTTCACGGCTGCTTTTGGCACCGCCATGAATGTCCGGCAGGCAGGAAGGTGCCGAGGTCGAAACCCGAATACTGGGGCCCCAAGTTCGATCGAAACAGGGCGCGCGACGCCCGCAACGCCCAGGAACTCGCTGCAATTGGATGGCGCCTCCTGACCGTCTGGGAATGCGAACTTTCCAATCTAGAAACCGTCACAAGGCGGCTCGTTCGCTTTCTGAGATGAACCGGAGTCGTCTTACCGAAAAACTGCCAGTAACTAATCGCGGGCGGCCGGGCAGGACCTCGGGGCACTTTGCAAGAATCGCGTTGTGCTTTAGTGAATAGGAGCAGCGATTCGAAATCTGATACACTACGTCTACGGCGTATTCATATGCTCAAAGCTATTAGCCTGTTTACGGGAGCCGGGGGGCTCGATCTCGGCTTTGAGGCTGCGGGCTTCAAAACATGCGTCGCAGTGGAGATCGATCCCATATGTTGCGAGACGCTCCGAAGCAATCGGCGCTGGCCGGTCATCGAGGGTGACGTTGCCGCGATAAGCTCGCAACGCATCCTAAAGACGGCCGCCCTGAAGTCGGGAGAAGCCGACGTGCTTATCGGCGGTCCTCCATGTCAGCCGTTCTCCAAGAGCGGATACTGGGCCAATGGCGATGCTCCGAGGCTCAAAGATCCCAACGCCGGGACACTCAACGAATATCTACGCGTCGTCCGTGACACGAAACCGAAGGCAATCCTCCTGGAGAATGTGTACGGCCTTGCATATGACGGGAAGAGCGAGGGTCTCAAGCGCATCCTAAACGGCATCAAGAAGATCAATCGAGAGGCCAAGACAAACTACGTTCCCTCCTGGACCGTGCTCGACGCCGCGAGCTTCGGGGTCCCCCAACGTCGCGAACGAGTATTCATAATTGCCAGCCGCGACGGTCGCGAGTTCAAATTTCCTGAGCCAACGCATGCAGATGGAAGTCTTCAAGAGTTGCCAGCCGGCATAAAGCCCTTCCATACGACATGGGATGCTCTCGGAGACTTGGCGGCTCTTCCCGACAATCCAGATCTTCAGCTCACTGGAAAATGGGCGGGCCTTCTGCCCAGCATTCCCGAAGGACAAAACTATCTTTGGCACACGCCGCGCGGCGGCGGAATGCCGCTGTTCGGGTGGCGTACGCGCTACTGGAGCTTCCTTCTGAAGCTCGCCAAGGACAAGCCGTCCTGGACTATCCAGGCTCAACCGGGACCGGCAACCGGGCCCTTCCATTGGTCGAGCAGGAAGCTGTCAGCGAGAGAGCTTGCACGCCTACAGACATTTCCTGACGATTTCAAATTCGACTGCGACCGAGCGCAGGTCCAACGCATGGTAGGAAATGCCGTACCGTCGCTTTTGGCGGAGGTTCTGGCCCGCGAGATCAGGCGCCAGCTGCTGGATTCGCCCATGCGCAGCAAAAAGCTCAAGCTCCTGCCGCCCAGACGGCGCGGTATTCCTCCGCAACACGCGGCAGAGCCCGTCCGCGCCAGCTATATGTCTCTCAAGGGCGCTCACGCCGACCACCCGGGGCCTTCGCTCGGACCTCGTGCAAAACTGCGAACACTGGAGTTGGCAGACTGATAAGCGTCAGGAAAACGTATTACGGAAGGAGCCCTTGCTCTTCCGCTGCAATGGTTTGCCTGAAAGTGCTTGCGCTCACCGGATCGCAACCGCTTAGATCAGACACGAAACGTGCCGACGAGACGTTTGGAGGAAGAGGCGGTCGGATCGCCGGAATGATGCTCGCATCGAAGTAGCGCATGGAGCTTCGGGCGAGCTGGCCATCGAACCGCCATAGCATCGCCTGAGGCAGCGAGTCGCCTAGCGTGCTCGCGACAACGGATCGAAGCCGGAGGATGCCGTCCGGTTGTTCCGCGATCTTCTCCTCAATTGAGCGCAGCAAATCTGCGAGCGATATGCCACCCGCCAACGGCTCAACCCAGACTGACGCTATCAGGCCGGTCGCGCCGCTCGGTGGGTTCGCTTGCTCGAATGAGATTTCATGCACTCTTTGGCGATTGCTCGACGCCTTCACATCCAAACGCAGCTTGCCGATCGCAAAATCGAAACGCTCCTGAGGATCAGATCTCCATGATTTCACCGCAAGCGCTACATCGCGGGCAATTTCAATCACGCTCAATTCACCAACGAGACCGACTAAAGAGCGTCGCGCCGGGGCACGAAGCTTCTGAAATAGTTCGACGAGCTGCCGAACAGTATCGGCCACCTTGCTCGTTGAGGGGTTTCTGCCAATGAATGGCAGCACCGATTCCATTAAATTGGCGAAATAACCGACTACATCGTCATCTCGGATCGTGCACACTATTGCAGTCAGTGTTTTGTTGGTCGAGGCCTTTCCTTGCTCCACGATCGTGTACGGCATCGAAAACGTTGCCTCGATGCCGGCGAGCCGCAGTGGCACAGTCCTGCCGCTGTCGGACGTTTCGATCAAAACGGCGGCGTTGCCACGATTGTCGCGACCGGCATAGAACGCCGATCCATTCTCTAGTCGCCTGACATTGAACTCATTGTCTCCCGAAGGAGCGCCAATCACCTTCAGTAACTCTTCAAGGTGCCCGGTCATGAGGTGGCTTGCTGCCCCCGCTGCACCTGCACGAGCCAGTCAGCGGCGAGCGCTGGTGGTACGTTCACGGTGATCAGGGGGACTCTCGGTGCGAAGGGCTGGTCATTGAGAGTCAGGTCGTAGACGTGGATCTGGAAAGAGACCTTGTCCGAAGCGGCAAAGAATTGGTCGCCCGGATAGGTCGTTCCTCGAACCGTGGCAGTACGACCCTGCTGGAAGTTGTCGATCTCGCCGCTATCGTCTTTTACCTTGCGTGTTCCAAGAGGCGCGTCCGGGCGCATGCGATACACCGCTGCCGTTGCGTCGGGGTCCTGGCGCAGTCCCTCCGCCAACGTGATCAACAATCCGGTGAAGCTGGCCGTATCCCTTGGATCTTCGAATTGGTAATCGACGAGCGTGTCAAATATTTGCTGCAGGGGCACATTGGCGGCGACCTTGTGCTGCTGCGAGGGCGAAATTCCGGGGTAGCTGGTGTCTTCCACCAGATCGAGGCCGCTCAACAGCGCGTCCAAGATCCTCATGTTCGCGTCGCGCGCGCTCGGATTGGTTCCCCGCTGCCTGGTCCACCCGCCGCCGAGGCTGTTCCGCGTGTATGGATCGGAGATTACAGACCTTCTGCAGGGATTGAGCGCAGGGTCGAGGATAAAACGGCGTCGCCACGTGCGAAGATCGCCGCCCAAATCCGCCACTCGCTTCAACTCCTTGCGCATGAGTTCCTCATGCTGGACGTAGTCCTCATAAGAGGTTCTCATCGCTTGCTCTAAATACACGCGGCAGAGACCAAAATACCCTCGCGCCCCTGCATAGCCGAAGAATCGCGCTCGTTGCTGAAGCGTGTCCGCGTTGCCCATGCCCATCCCTCTGGGCATGTACGTAACCGTCAGCGAGTCCACGGTAAATCCGCGGTCTACAGCCTGCCCGCCGACCAGTATCCAACCCTCGGCATGTCTCCAGTTGATTTCCGGGGTTTTGGGCCTTCCGCGAGTATTGAACTCGATCACTGTCGTGTTGCGGAGCGCGCGTGGCAGCTTCTGGATTATTTCGTCGAAGCTCGGAAGATTATTCTCGGTGGTCTGGAGCTCTTCGTATGCGTCCCTAAAATCCCTGATGACATCCTGGCGATCAGGATCGCGCTCGTCCGCTCCAAGAGCATTGGCCCATTCGTCCTTCGCAGCGGTAGCCCATGCGGCAGCGATCTGATGGGCCGCCCTCTCACGAGCGGGATGAATCAGCATCGAGCGGCGGCCCGGCTTGGATATCAGCGTCGCAGCCAGACCGACGTAAAATACCCGCATGGCCTCGAGCAGGCTTTCCGGCGGCTCGGTTGGCATCGCATTCGCTTGCAGTAGATCGCCTGGAGGGATCACCTCGATATATGGGCTGTTCGGGGCGAAGAACGCCGCACCGCCTACGTATCCTTCGCCAGGCTCAAGCACATGCACGAAATCGGGCGACAAGTTATCCGCAATATTGATCAGAAGCGGCGCCTGCGGCGTCGCCGTGTACTGCAGGAATGTATGGCATGGCAGCGCAGCACGCAGCTCGCGCAGCCGCTGATACGTTGTGCTCTCCTCTCCACGCTGAACTTTCGTGTTAAGGCTTGCCTGATCGGCCTCGTCGTCAATCAGCAACGCCGGGACGTTTTGAAGGTTCATCCGTCTGAAGAGTGCCGTCAGCGAGGCGAGCCGCTGGTTCTGCTTGAGAACCGTCAGGAGAAGGGTCGACTTCTCGTCGGGATCGCGAGTGGGATCCTGCCAGTTATCGATAGCCTGTCGGATTAGCTGCTCGTATTGGGCATCCTGCCCTCGGGGATTCTTTTCCATTTTCCACGCTGGCAGTCCCTCGCCGCCGTCGACGTCGAGGTCCCTGGCAAGCCGATCGTGAGATTGCGTGAGCAGATTATCCTTGTTGCCGGCAATGACGATAACTATTGGAAAGCCGTTATCTCGCGCAAGACCTATCGCCGTCGTAAAGGAAAGCGTCTTGCCGCTTTGCACATAGCCCACCACCAATCCGGTCGCGGTGCCTTGCGCGCTCCTTGGGTCGATACCCTTTCCCAATATCTCGGCCGACGATTGAATGAGCTTATTCTGTGCCTCGCGACTGAGCTTGCTGCGCTCGGCGACACCAGCGGCCTCTTCACCTTCGAGAGGTAGCCACTTCATGCCCGGCTTAAGCAATAGTCCTGCAGCGGTCACGACGATGTTCGAATTGCTATCCATATGCATTATGGCTGCGACAGCCCCTCCCGCAGTATCTGATTCATATTTCGTCTCAGCGTGCCAGTTGACTTGACGCCCGACATCCGAGCGAGCTTCTCGCCAAGAGCGAGAGCAGCGGCAATGCGCAGCAGCGCATCGATGCTCTCCGGATCCGTCTGAGCGAATGCCACCATGAACGGATGAGCCATCGAAACCCGGATATCAATTGTATCCGGTTCCTGGTCGTGACTATTCCCCCGGTCACTTATAGAGAGCCAGTCAGACTCAGCCGGATCATCGGAGAGCTCGATCCGGATGAGCCATGGCGCCCCCCGGAAATTGAACCGCAATTCCCGCATGGCTAGCGTCGGCTGCGCTATCAATGGAGTGGTCTGGGTCTCCGCGAGAGGCTGGTCCGCAACCCGCGGCAATACCTCGGATATCGACGCAGCGATCGCGTCTCCAGCCTGCGAAAGTCCTTGGGCCGCAGCCTTTACCCGGTCCTTCTTGGAAGCTAAGGAGCGGTAATGTTCGCACTGCCTCAACAGTGGAAGCTCATCTTTATCGATGTATTCCTTGAGGAGTTCTAGGAAAGGCTCTTCGTTCTCGTCCCAACGAAACCCGTCTTTGGTGTGGCTGACCTCGAATCCTTCCAAGTGCAGCTCGCCGAACAGGCGCAATCGAGCATAGCTGCTGCTGCCGGACGTTCCGAACAATAGCGGCGGCCGATAGCCGTCCTCGCCGCTGCCCTGTATGAGTCGTCCTCGTCGGAATAAGGAAAATCCGGACCGGGCATAATTCCCCGGATCTCGTAGCGCCGCAAAACCCCTGACGGACATTCCATCGCCGAGTTCGAACTCGATCTCCTTCCGCCACACCTCATCCGGCCCGTCGGGGTCCTTATAAAAGGGGGCCGTCAGCACAGGCGGCTCCTCATACGACAGGCTTTCAGTGTTGAAGCGGAGGTCGAGAGTTCCGTCGCGGAGGAATACTCGATAGATATCCGCCAAATGCTCTTTGATCTTCCCTAGAGTTCGTCCCACGGGAATGTGGTGCAAGTCATCGAGAGCTACCTCCGTGAAGTGCTCGTTTACCGCCGCCGGCCTCTCATCGATGTCGAGCTCCTCCAACTCATCACGCACGATCATTGCAATATCGAACCGCACGGTCCGCTCGACGGGCTCTCCAAGGGCCTTAGTGCGGACCTGCCATCTGGGAGCAAACCAACATGCCGCGCTCTTCATTCCCATGCCAAATTCAGAGAGGCCCGTGCGATCGGGCGGGATCATTGCAGGACGGAATGCGCGGGGAAAAGCTTGGTTCGCGATGCCTCCTGCGTTGTCACGGATTGTGATTCTTCCTGGATGTGAAGTATCAACGTCAATCGAGACCTTGAGCTTCCAGGCCGATCCGTGGAGCTCGTGAATCTTTTTCTTGTTCTCGACATAGCTCTGAAGCGAGTTGTCGACGAATTCCGCCAATGCGAACCACGGGCTGTAGTTAAGGTGCCTCAGCACCGACAAAACGCTCACACCCGGCCGAATGTTGACCTTCTTATTGGCCGACATCAATGATTCTCCCCCCGCCATGCACTGCAGTATACTCGACCAACTGCTCGCTGCACGGATGCCGTGTATTTACCGGCCGATTCGCTCTCTCGGTATTAAACTATTGATTATCTCCCGTATCTTCCTACCCCTTCCAGGCGATATGCACAGCGCGCAGCGCCCCTTCGCGCCGCAAAGAAAAGGCGGCCCCAAGAAGAGGGGCCGCATCAAAGTGCCAAATCCGCGCTGATCGGGCGCCTAACCTGGGAGGGTCCGGCAGGCCTTCCGATGATCCCCACAACGGTGCTCCTCCTGCTGGAGCATCCACCCGCTGCGTCTAGATGGGAGGCGGTCACTTCTTGCTCTATTCAGTACTCGCTGGAAAGCATCAGCGTGAGCACACGCACGGTTCGCTTCGGATCGCCTGGATCTTCTGAGCCGTACCGCATATCCTCGTCGTAGTAGTCGATCTTCCAGAAGAACTTCCGACCTACCAGGTCGAAACTCCCGAAGTCGTGCTCCCCATGGGGATCGTTCTCCTGCGTAAATCCGGAGAAATCCGCTACCTGGCGAAGCGCCTCGGCCTTTACGCAGTCGGGTAGCTCCGCAACACCGATCGTCATCATCACCTTGCCACCGCGGAACGTGCGTCGAAAGGTGTCGTTGAGAAGGGCGATACTATTCATCATCGCGCTCCTCCGCGTCCTCGCTTCTGTAGGGTCCCATGTGACGAGCGCCGCAGTACGGACAATCATCGTCACATTGTGCGGACCACACGTCGCTCCACTCGCGCCCGCATTCTGCGCAATGGTAGTAGTTGCGGACTTGCATGCGCCGACCTCCTAGATCAAATCGGCGAGCACAAGGGCGGAAACGAGCGTCTGACCGCCACACGCCTCGCAGAAGCCCTGGTCTTGATCGGGCTCCATATTGGCGGTGTGGTCGCACCCTTCCGTCATGCAGATGGCGGGACACCTGCTATTGAGGAGAGCCGCCAGCAGAAGATCGTCGAGGTTTTGGAAGCCTCTCTGGTCGCAGAGGGTCATCAGCTTCTGAGCTTTCTGGGAAAGAGCAATGTTGGACATCGTGTCCTCCTCGCTACGGGCACCCGAACCATTCGGGTGCTCGATCGCGAGGCGGACGCCGAGCGTCCATCACCGGGCGGGATTTAGAGTAGATGCCCAATCGACCGTATGGACGCTCGTCGCGATGCCTCCGCCTCGCTACCGAGACCCGGACATGCTTGGCAGGTCCCGGATCGCGGGGCGGAACGTCGAAAGATCAAACTCTGGGGCAATATTGGCGGGTAGAGCCGGATCGGTGGAGGAGCGAAATCGTGTCAGATCGGCACGAGAAGCTGGAAGGGCGAGCGCCTGGGCGCTCGCCGAGCTCCGCTATCTGACGTCTTCTATACCAGTCTTTCTATCTTTGACAGGGCCGTGCGCGGAAAGTCCGATGATGCCCGATCGCTCCCAAGCCAGCGCTGGTTACGTTCTCGTGCGTGCCTACCTGTTCACTGACGTGTCGGTCGGAGTTTGTGCGAGGAGCGATACGCCGGCATTTTCAGAGTGGGATGAGTTCGCAAGTCCAGCTAGTCAAGATTTTACGTGACTGCATAATTGGAGTTATGACAATCGCCTTAGTGTGTGCGCAGAGTGCACTGCTCGTCGTCTGGATCTATTCATTATACCGACCGCGGCTACAGCGGCAGCTGCTTCGCCGATATCCATTTCACATGGCATATGCAGTGGGCCTCCTTCTCTTCTTTTGGTTAGCTAGTAGGGATCCACTGTTCACCCACGATCAGTTCGCGTGGCTTCTCTTTCTCACGATCACCAGCGTGTTCTTGCTCGGTGAATTCTCCATCCAAAAAAAGAGCGGATGGTGGAATTGAGAGTTGTTAGCAGTATGTGCCGTAGCAGTTTCTGGGCCTTACGAAGATTCCACCGGTCGATCGGGAATAGTAATTCCAACTTGGAGGGGGAAGATTGCGTCGGAAGAACATTGGTGAGCCGATATCATAGGGCCGATAATGTCGATAAATCGCATTGGCTCCTTGATAGTACGGATAGACCATCGTCCTCGGTGTTATTTGATAGTACTGCTGCGCACTACCATGACTCGTGATTGCAAGGCTATAGAGACCCATTGAACCCGCCCAGAGGGCGAGACGATTGAAGGGCTTCAGGACTGACTCCCTTACAGGTGAAGTTGGCATGGTACTCCTCTTGGAGGCCGTTCTAAAGAGCTCGTACAAAATGGTTCAGGAGGGGCCGCCGACACAGTGCGGCACCTCCACACCTCTCGGATTGTCTGGTGATTGCCCGATGATGGAGATATGCATCCGTCCCATCTCACACATTTCGCACGCGCCGACTTTCACGGCGACGAGCGAGTCTTCGGTATTAGGGACGAAGACCGTTTTTCTCATGTCTACATCATCGGCAAAACGGGTACCGGAAAGTCGACATTGCTCGAGACGATGGCGCTCCAAGATATTGAATGCGGGCACGGGCTTGCGCTCATCGACCCGCACGGCGATCTGGTGGAACGCATCGCGGCTCGAGTGCCGGCGAGGCGTGCGCCAGATTTAATCTATCTAAATGCTGGCGACCCATCGCAGCCGTACGGGTACAATCCCCTGCGTCATGTGCGCGACGACCGAATCGCCTTAGCGGCTTCGGGTTTTATTGAAGTGTTCAAGAAGATGTGGCCGAAAGCCTGGGGCGTGCGTATGGAGCACATCTTACGAAATGTGCTTATGGCGCTCCTTGAGCAGCCGCACGCGACGATGCACGACGTACTGCGCATCTTATCGGACCGAAAGTTCCGTGCAGAGACCGCGCAACAGCTAAAGAATGAGACCGTCAGGACGTTCTTCCAGAAGGAGTTTGAGCGCTTTTCCTTCGGCTACCGGGCCGACGGCGCGGCACCAATTCAGAACAAGGTGGGCGCCTTTCTTTCGGATCCCCTGCTGAACAGGCTCCTAACTGCTCCTCAGCGTGATCTCCACGTCCGTCAGGTTATGGACGAGGGCAGGGTATTGCTGGTTAACCTGGCCAAGGGGCGGATCGGCGAGGACAGCTCCTCGCTTCTGGGCGGCCTGCTGGTCACGACGCTTGGACTCGCGGCCTTCAGCAGAGCGGAGCTGCCTGCGCACAAGCGGCGAGACTTTTTCATCTATGTTGACGAGTTTCAGAATTTCACAACGCTCGCAATGGCGAACATGTTCGCGGAACTCCGCAAGTATCGCGTGGGCTTCACCGTCGCCCATCAATATCTTCACCAGCTTGAGCCTGATGTCCGTCATGCTGTGCTCGGTAATGCCGGCACTATTATCTCCTTCCGAGTTGGTTCGGAGGACGCGACATATCTAGCCCGAGAATTTCAGGATCGATTTGACGAGCTCGATCTATTGGGGCTGCCGAACTATCGCATCTACTTGAAGCTCATGATTGATGGAACGCCATCACTTCCATTCAGCGCCACTACATTGAGCCCGGGTTGAGTCCGATCAATGCAGTCCAGATACTGAATGAATGCACCGCAGAGCGAGCGGGTTCGCGCTCCCTAGGACAGCGCCGCTGTCTATTCCGGGAAGAGAATGTCGCGTACACTAATGCATCCATTGATTGTATTTAAAATGGAGGCTGTCATGCTCAAAGTTGTTGCGACCTTGACGATATTAGCCGTTTTCGTGCCCGGCTCTGGCCTCGCGCAAACTGCTCCAGATGCACCGCAGTACCAGCCAGGCACCACAAATATACCGAACACAAATCTGCTCCCTCAAGGCTCCACAACGGGCACCGCTCTCAATGGCAACACACAATTATCGGTGCCGCTCGGGGGCAATGCGTACGGATTCGGACAAAATGCTTCTACACCCCCGTCGCCCGGCCAGCCGTCAAGTATTGGCGGGGTAGTTGGGGTCGGCACAACATTCAAGTGAACAGCTGATCCGCGCTTTTTACGCGCGATAGCGGAACGCAGAGGTCTGGTTGCGATCGGCTGCACAATGCGTCAGCTCACAGGGAGGCCAAGATGAGGTATGTATATGTTCTGATCCTGGGGACCTGCTTCATACCTGAGTTCTCAGTTGCCCAAGTGTGCAATCCCAGAGACTTTACATTCGAGGAAGCTACGAAAATCGAGTTTTCTGACTTGGCCAAACTATCGGCCTATTCACTCTCCGAAAAATCCTCGAGCGAGCAAAAGAATTCGGAGACGGCTGTCGGTGGCGAATATGCGGGCATCAAGGGCAATATTTCTAAGAAGGATGCCAAATCCCTTTCCGAATACATCCTTGATCGCAGCGGATACAAGACATCACGCGACACGAGGCTCCGCGTCGCTGCGACTGCGCTATCTCAAACAGGCGCAGAAATGTACAAAGAATGCATCGGCGCGAAGATCATAACAGTCACGCTTTCTCCTGCGGCATTCTCCGAGAAGCAGTTCTTCATGAACTTCAAATGGACACCGAATCCGCCACAACCGGGCCGAATTGCTCTCAAGCTGGAAAATGCCAAGGCGGATAGCTTCAACCACACTATTGGTACCGGCGAGACAATACCAGACATAAAGATCACCAAGGTCGACGCCTCGCGGCCGGTGGAAATATCTTTGAACATATCGAAAGCGGCGTACCCTGTAATATACATTCCGCCGCCAACCCCACTAATGAAGTTCAAGACGGAGAAGAGATACTCGGCTCCCGTAAACTTAGTGGCAGAGTGCGGCAGCGTCGCAGGCTGCGACTCGAAGACTAAGCAAGTGTGTGTTACCGCAACTCAGGGCATTCTCCTCCCAAGCACGTTGGGCTTTGAAGCGTCAACCAGGGGTACAGGAAGATATGTGCGCGATCCCGAGAATTCGACGCAGAAGAGCTGCGCCACTTTCTCTGTAATCGGAACGGGCTGGAAGGAAGGCAAGCCAGACGGGAGGAATGAAGCAATCGGAAGGTTTTTCGTTCTCGAGGCGGTACCCGATACAGCGCAGCCAGCTCCAGCTCCCGGCGCGAGAGTGAGTGCTGGCCGTTCCTAAAGTCTCGGATTTTGACGCAGACGTTCGGGCCGAAAAGTCATTCGATTTCTTTATCTCAAAGCCCCGCATAACCGCGTTGAATGAACGGCGTGCCGTCGATCAAAAGCTTGAAACCCGGTGCGGTAGCTCGAGCTGCGCACCGCATCGGACGGCTTCGCCGGACGAAAGGATTTCTGGGGTCCGTTAGAACCCAGAAAGTCACGCCGGGAATGGTCCCGACCCCAAAGTGGCGAAGTCATTGGCCACGCCGGCAATTCTGCGCTTCATCCCCCCGAACGAAGGTGCCGACACGGCATGAGGGGGTGTTTCGAGGGATGTGTCTAGGGATGTGTCCAGGGTAGAAAATCGCTCCCGCTATTGGTTGGACGAAGTAGCCGCTTGGTCCGACATCGCGGGAGATGAAGCAGTGTCGTTCGTTGCGTCTGTTGATGTCGAAGAATTGTCTGCGGGATTGGCCGACGCGATCATAGTCTCACCGAGCACCGCGGGAGTCGAGGTCGAGCTTACGAAAGGCGGTGCGTCCTGTATGTAAGAGCCGTCCGGCTGCACCGCGTATTGACCAACTTCAAGATCGCCGCTCGCCGTGTCGTATAGGAACCCGCCGGTCGTGTGTACCCACGTGAGACCTTCACGTGTCGGGGTCGGCGCGTCCTTTTCTGCAAGATGAGCGTCGATCTGCGGATCGCCAGGATATGCAGAGACGTTTGTCCCGTCTGTGAAGTAGTCCGTATATTTGGTGCCGATGATGTGGACCAGCGCCAATCCCGTCGGCGCTGGCTCCGACCGGACGCTCGGTGCCGTTTCACTGTTTACCGGCGCTCCGTCTGATGTAGCTGTCGGAGTTGCCGTGAAATCGGTCGTTGATGAGCTCACTGCATCTGTCGGCGATTGGTCAGCAGTCATGGAGGATGTGTCGTTCGGCACGGAGGAGGTCGCATCGACCTGTGCCAAAGCGGGTCTGACTACGACAAATCCAAGTACAAATAAGCTCACAATGAAAACACTGGAGGCTGCAAGTGCTGGGATGCGCAATTTCATGCACTCAGTGTACTATCAATTTTCGCGCGCGCTCGCCAACATGGGGATATCGCCCTGACGCCTCGCACGACTGAACGGCGCTGGCCAAAAATAATTTGATCGCTACCCTTTGCCAGGGAAGCGCTACAGCTGATATCGCTCTATGAACTCGTTGTTGGTAGTAAGATTGAAATGGCGCGACAATGCTTCCCGCACATTTTGGTCTAGCTCCGGCCAGACAATCCGCAAAGTCTTCAGCGCCCTATCTTCGCCCGTTCGAATCACCATTGGCGCGTCGGTTCGAAGCTGGCAAACGGCTGACAATACCTGGCAACATAACACTGCCGCAGCGTCCGGGCTCGCGGGTTCTCCGATCACGTTGGTTGTGGTTTCTCGACGAGGCGTTTTTGTTTCCACGTCACAGACGATGATCGACCATATCGGAACATCGAGCAATTCTCGAAATGGGACCTGCTCCATTTGTAGAGAAGACCAGTCATTGAAATCCGCGACTGCGTGCTTCATTTGACCGTCTACAAAAACCAATTCATCTCCACACGCATGTGCGGCTATCTCCATCGTATCCCGAAGCTCCTGATCATTCCACTTCGCTGGAAAGGATCGCATTACGTTCGCTAATAGACCGTAGGCCAGCTCTGGCCTTTGACTCTTTAGCGCACCATCAACCACCTCAATCAGCGCATTCGTTTCAAAGAAAGCATCCCTCGGAGTGAGCTGCGAGTAGATGTCTTCCATAAGCGTTGGAGCATTGGTCCGCAGAGCATAGGTGAAATCGTCCATGTGCCCGTAAACAGCCACGTGCTTATGGGTAAGCCCCCGCCATCGTTCATCGTCTACAATCCATGACAAAACCATGCGGAGAACGACATCGGCTTTCCTTGGACCGTCCAAGATGAGCGAAGCCTGGTCGTCTCCCCAAAACACAACCGGAAACGGATTGAGAGGAAATGGCTGTCCGCAAGAGCAGAATAGCTGCGGTATCGGCTCCTCGGGCCATCTGCACAGCGCGTCAATGGCGCATGATGTGATGTGGATTGGAATCGGCAATTCGACCTCCAGTCCGCAAGTTTGACAAGGCCCGGCCATCGCCGCTGCGGCAAATCTAGTTTCCACCACGCAATCCCCGTACCGTGCGAATTGGATATGTCAGGAGGAGATCCGAAGAATCGCCGTATTCTTGTCCCGCTTCGGTTAGTGACTCCAATACGCAGGCGAGCGTTGCTTTATATCGAAATCCCTCATTGGCCGTGATCGTCAATCTAAACGCATCTGTTTCGCCACCCTTCAGAATGAACTGCGCTCGAACCTCGGCCAGAAGGTCCACATCGTTGGATGTCCTGATATCGGCATGAAGCTCGTATTCGATAATTGGCGCTCCAGGCTTCCGAATGCGGAAATCCTTTATCGGCTCTCGATCGTTCACGATCAGCCGGAGCTGTCGGAGTCTCGTCGGGTTTTGGGTGAAGTTGGTAATCGAGAAGCGTAGCTCGCATCGGTCCGGCGCGTAATGCAGCGACTCGACTTCCGTATCGATCAAGTTGAGCTTGGCAGTGTGACTGTTCTCGCCGCTGACGATTTCGCGGACGAATTCCAAGAGCATTCGATGTTGGACTGCGTTGTCGTCCGTTGGCTTCGCTATCGAGAAATGATCCGACTTCGGCACCTTGAATGGGTTTCCAAAGTAGCGCGCACCGGTGAATGGCGGGACTATCTGCTCCCTAAACAGAGCGGGCAACACAATGAACCAATCCTCGATTAATTCCTTTCCAGTGATATCGAGCTTCTTGCTTTCTTTGAGATTGATAAACTCCTTGTCCAAATCCGTCAGCCAGTGGTTATTCTGAACGAACCGCAGCGCGTCCCCTTGAGCATGTCCGAATAACTCTGCGAGCGGAGAGAGCCAATCAGCGTACGACGAACCGAGTGATGGCGAGGCCATGAGAAACAGGCCGAGCTTTTGTCTTCTTTCGACGAGTTCAACGGCCCTTTCGACGAGGTACTTGCGAACGACAATGCCGCCCATGCTGTGACAAACAAAAACGATCCTCTCGCTCTTCCCTACGCCGTCCAGTAGCAAGAACTCTTTGAGGGCATCGACGACATCGCTGATGCGATAACTGCCGCTGAAAAAGCCGGTGTGGTACGTAAACACATAGACGCCGACCGACGCGAGCTCGGGATCCGAAATCAACAGCTCAGGCCAAAACGCTCCATTCGAATGGCGCCAGCACGTGTCACCGCTTGATAGAACGCCATGAACGAAAACCGCCGTGGTATTGCCGGTCGGCTTTCTTAACCACTGCCCCTCCATGCTCTAACTCCTGGGCTATCAGAGCATTTCTCTCGATTAGTAGTTGCATCCTAGTGGAGAATGGCCCGATGAGACAAGGAATTCCGCGGGAAGCCCTGGGCAGCGCCCGCCGGTCGTTTGCCCGTGCGGCAGATCATCAGAAAGCTGCGCCAGGCGGACACTCTTTGAGTGCCATGATCTTTCCAGATCGGAAGATCGTACGTAACTGAATGCTTGTACCTCCTAAGATAGCTAACGAATGTTCGTTCATGTCCTGATCGTCGGACGGCTTGCCGGACGACGGGAAGGATTTAGGTTCGTAGAACCTAGGTCAGGTCGGGAATGGTGCCGAGGGCAGAGGTGCCAAATCCTTGATCTCGCTGGGTATTCGAGCGTCATCTCCACGAACGGAGGTGCCGACACGGCATGAGGGGGTGGGGCGCGACGAGGGATGTGTGCAGGGGTAGATAGGGAAAACAATTTCGATCGCTCGAGAGATGCCGAGGTGTATGCTCGTGCGATGGACCAGAAAATGGTTCGCGCCCACCTGGTGGATGCCGAGCGGCACGTTGCCCTCGGTGGGAAACATATTGCCTGACAAATCGAGATTGTCGACGAACTTGAACGCGGCGGCCATTGCACAAAGTTAGCGCTCGATCTGCTGGCCACGTTTCGCCTTCTACAGGCGGAGCACATTGCGCACCGCGATCTGATCCTCTCAGAACTAGATTAGAAGTCGGCGTCCTCCTCCATGAAGAGATTGATGAGGCTCGGACGAGGTCCGAGATGGTATCAATCTCGAACAGGAGGAGGAACAATGAAGGCAAGCTCGCCCTGCGCGGTACGGGCGGAAGCCCGAACAAGTCGCGCGACGAGCCCCACCTTATCGCTCGTGCATAGTTGTGCATGGTTTCGTATGTGCACCGGTTACCCCGCCTTACCCTAAAGGCGGGGCGTAGGGGGTTGTACGGCGGGACGCGCCGTTAGGGTGACTAGGCTGCCTCCCCGCGCCACCGGCCTTCCATCATCTTTTGCAGCTGCTCCGCGCTCCGAAGCATTTTGTGTGGCAACTTTGGCTCATTCCATTGCGGGAGCGGGACTTTTAGCTCCATGAGCTCGATCAGCGACGCGCTGGCTTTACTGTTCGAGAGGATTGAAAGGAACAGATAGCAATTGTCCACGACGCCGATCATGAGCTTCTTCATTTCCTCGTCGCTGATGCGGTCGTGGAAACGTTCGAGTTCTGTGTTCTCGCGGAAGCACAAATTTGCCATCCACCTTGCCAGTCGTTTGCGGATCACCTCATCGCTTATCAGTTTGTCGAATTGGTCGGGGGTCATAACCGATTAGCGTGTCAACAAGCGTTCGAATATGGCGCGATCAGCCACCGGTGCGTCTTTCAGGTTCGCATAAAACCGCTCATCTCCGGTCTTGGTGTCGATGACGAGATATGTCGGTACTTGTTCGGGCCGGTCGTAGTAGTAGCTTTTTGGTTGTCCATTTACCTGAAAGTCACCGCAGTATTTTCCAGGCACAAGATTGTTGCAGATCCCTTTGGGCGTGATGTCGATGAGATACATCAGGTTCGCGTAAACGACGAACGCGTTTGGAGACTTGATCTGGGCGACTATCGGCCCTGTATGTTTATTATTCTGAACAAGATATCCAGAATTGTCTCGCTCCCATATCGAGATCACGCCATAACAGTCGAGCATCCCGAGCCACTGCGGATTGTAGTCAGTGCATCTGCTCATTATTGCGGCGCGATCTCGGCTCCATTTTTCATTAAGGAAGTAGCCGCCAACCGTTGCAGTGATCACAGTTACAGCTGCTACGCTCCCAACAATTGCTTTTCTGTGCATAGTTCACTTATGGCTTATATGAATAATCGAACCCGATGCTGACTGGATAAGGACTGACAACACCGGCAGCTTGTCCAAGTACCGCAGCATTATTCAGTGTGCTGATCGCCGCTTTCGAGTAACTATTGCCGTAGTTGTTTGGCTCGAAGTTGTACGTGTCCGAGATCGTTACTTTGATATTCCAGGTGCCGTTTGAAGACTGTTTGCCAGACAAACCAGCATTGACGTTGTGCAATGCGGTCTTCAAGTCGCCCTGAGAGAATGTGAAGCTGTTTGATGGGTCTGTTACTGGAACGTCAATTACACCGTTCTTAGCTTGTCTGTTTACCTTGTCGGCGACATAGTTTGTGAAGTCGCTGGATTTCTGAATTTGGTTGATGACGTTCCCGTAGTAACGCTGATTGCTCGAAGTGATGTTCAGCGGCTGCGGATTGATCGTGGTGGAGCGCGCCAACATTGCAGTTGAAGCGGGAGCTGGATTGCCCGCTGATCCTCCTCCGCCCATTTGAACGATGAGCTGGCTTAGCAAATTCAGGACTTGGGCGTAGAGGCCCAAAATCGTCGCGGTGTTTGAACTTATGAGGCCAGAGGGGTCTTTGATAGTGATTGGGTTATTTTTTGCGTAGGAGTAACTATTTAGCCCCTGCGGGTCACTCAGAATGTCCCGCAAAGATCGATTCGCTCTCTTTTCTGCTTCTGGAGATCCGAGCAACAGGAAGATCGGATCTTCTGATATGAACTGGCCCTGCGATGGACTGTAATATCGCGCGTTGAGATACTGCAAGTTCGACTGATCTGAGAACTGGCCGATGTATTTTCTGGCACTGTCGGCTCCGCCTACGTTCGTGCTGATCCTCGTCGCGCCAAAGGGGTAGTAGTCCAACGTCTGGACGACAGTGCCGCTCGCGTTTGTTACGACGTTTGTACTCCCCAGATGATCTGGGTGCACATAGCGCGTCTGCGCACTGCCCGTTGCGTTGCCACTGGCGAACTGCTGGTCAATGGTGGAGAGCAGTGTGTCACCATTGAACACGTACTCGGTGGTGGTGGCATATTTTGCGCCGCTCCCCGTCGATGACGCGACGCTGTACCACTTGAAAGGATAGAAAGTTGTGGTGGAAGTTCCCGTTTGTAGAACGCGGGAGCCGAATGCGTCGTAGCCGTACGTAGTCGTAGCGCTGACGCCGTTCGCCATCGTGCCGAGCGCGATTAGACGATTTGCATAATCCAAAACGTATGTTGTGGTGGTGCCGTCGGTCGTTTTTTGGATGAGGTTGCCGTTGTTGTCGTAGGAAAAAGTTGAAGTGCTGTAGCCATTTGACAAGGTCGTCAAAGCGTGGGGTGATGCGTAGCCGGTCCCCGAATATGTGTAGCTGTTAGTAGTCACTAATGAAGAAGTGAGGCCCGCCTTCAGC
>NZ_LBJU01000106.1:0-89453 GCF_028128835.1 Bradyrhizobium sp. CCBAU 65884
GCCACCCGGGCTGGGCCATTCCTCACGGAACCAGGCCATTCTAATCCGGCGCGCTAATACAAGGGTGGGCAAAGCGAAGCGTGCCCACCATCCGATTCGAGCCATAATGAGATCGTGGGCACGGCGCGCGAGAGCGCGCCTTTGCCCACCCTACGAACGCTACGGCAGTTCGCCCTACGCCTCGTTGCCGCCTTCCTGCCGCGTGGCCTCGAACAGGAACCACGTCCGGCGCTCGGTCTCGTCGATGAACACTTCCAAAATGCTGGCGCTGGCGACATCGCCGGCGTCGTCGCAGACGTCGTGCGCTTTGCGCATCGCGGCCGCGACGTGCTTGTTGTCCTGCATCAGTTCGCGCAGCATCTCGCGCGGCGGGACGTAGTCCTCGTTGTTGTCCTTGATGGTCTGGAGCTTTGCGACCTGGCCGATCGACTTCAGCGTGGTGCCGCCGATCTTGCGGACGCGCTCGGCGAGCTGGTCGGTGGCGGCGAAGATCTGGTCGGACTGCTCGTCGAGCAGCAGATGATAGTCGCGGAAGTGGCGGCCGCTGATGTGCCAATGGAAATTCTTGGTCTTCAGATACAGCGCGAAGGCGTCGGCCAGAAGTACGTTGAGCGCCTCCGAGACCTTCTTGACCCCGTCGGGCGACAGGTCGGTGGGGGTATCGAGATCGGGCGAGACCTTGTTGTTGGTTTTGCTCACGGGAAGCCTTCCTGTTAGGACGCGGACATTGACGGCGCGCCGTCGCACCCCTAACGCAAGGCGGGCAGCGCCGGTTCCTTGACGGGAACCGTTTGGCCGGGACCTTCGAATACCATGGACGATTGGATCGATTATTACGACTCGACGCATACGATCTATGTCAGCAAGCTGCATCGCGACTTGCACTTCCAGATCATCGCGCGGGACATCATCGGCTACATCTCCTCGCCGGACGCAACGGTGCTGGACTATGCCTGCGGCGAGGCGCTGTCGGCGAGCCAGGTGGCTGGTAGCTGCGGCAAGCTGATCCTCGCCGAGCCCGCGCCGGGCGTGCGCGGCCGGCTGATCGCGCGGTTTGCCCCGAACACCAAGATCCGCGTCCGCTCGCTCGACGATGTCCGCAAGATGCAGGACCAGTCGATCGACCTCGTCGTGATGAACTCGGTCGCGCAATACATGGCGCCGGAGGAGCTCGACGCCGCGCTCCTCACCATCCGCCGTATCCTGAAGCCCTCCGGCAAGCTGGTGCTGGGGGACATCCTCCAGCCCAATGTCGGCATGGTCAGGGACGTCATGGCGCTGCTCGGCTTCGGCCTGCGCCACGGTTTCTTGAAGGACGCGCTGGTCGGGCTCATCAGCACCGCGCTGTCCGATTACCGACATCTGCGCACGCGCATCGGGCTCCAGCGCTACAGCGAGGAGGAGATCACCGCCAAGCTGAGAGCGGCCGGGTTCGCGGTCCAGCGCGCCCACACCAATATCGGCCATAATCGCTGGCGCATGACCTTCGTCGCGCGGCCGCCTCTGGTTCGTTAAGCATAACAATTAGCCGTTGTAGCTTGTCGCACTGCAATCGGTAATGATCGCCGTGGCCCGGTGGCGGAAGCGTCTACGCGAGGGCGGTGCAACGCTCTACATCCTGGTTCAAATCCAGGCCGGGTCTCCACGCTTCGCCTTCGGGCTACGCGTGGCGCAGCCACGCTTGACCCGAAGGGGCGAAGCGTGTCCGGCGTAGCTGGAGCGCAGCGGAAGCGTAGACGGACTGCCCGCGCAAACCTCAACCCGCCTCCACCACTTCACACTCAGCCATCAGCTGAAGCCGCTCGGCATCCTTGGCGGCAGAGCTGATCACCGCATCGAGCAGGCCGGGAAAACGCGCGTCCAGATCCTCACGGCGCAGCCGCATGAAGCGGTTGGTGCCGGCCACGCGCGTCTGCATCACGCCGCATTCGCGCAGCTTGGCGAAGTGATAGGCGAGGTTGGACTTGCCCGCGAGCCCGTTGAAGTCGCCGCAGCGGAGCTCGCTGCTGACACGTTCCTGCTGGGCGAGCTGGTAGACGATGGCGAGCCGGATCGGATCGCTGAGGCAATCCAGCACCATCGGCAATTCGATTTGCTCGCGGGTCGGGTGGAGAGGTGTGCGGCTCATGACCCGGGAATCATAGCGAAGCGGCCGCAATGTTCAATAGTTCTTGAACCAATTGACTTACAAACCACCATATCCAATAGTTCAATAAACGTTGAACATAGGGATATCGTCCAATGAGCGTATTCTGGCTGGCCCTGGCGGCCTTTGCGATCGGCACCGAAGGCTTTGTCATCGCGGGTCTTTTGCCCGGCATCGCCGCCGATTTGCAGATTTCGGTCTCCGCCGCCGGCCAATTGGTCACGGCCTACGCCCTCACCTATGCCGTGGGCTCGCCGATCCTGGCCGTCGCGCTGAACAATATCGACCGCCGAACCGTGCTGGCCCTGGCGCTGGCGACCTTCATCGCCGGAAATCTCGCCGCGATGGTGGCTTCCAGCTACGCCCTGCTGCTGGCTTCGCGGATGCTGATGGCGCTGGGCTCCGGGCTTTGCATGCCGACGGCGCTCGCGGTGTCCGTGGCGGTCGCCTCGCCCGAACGGCGCGGCCGAGCGGTGGCGCTGGTCACGTCGGGCCTGACGGTCGCGACTGTCATTGGCGTTCCCCTCGGCAACCTCGTCGGCAGCCTCCTCGGCTGGCGCGCGACCTTTGCGATGGTCGCCATGATAGGCACCGTCGCGCTCGCCGGTCTGCTGCTCGGCCTGCCCCGCGGCCTGCCGCGCAACACGGCCTCGCTCGGCGAACGGCTGGCGGTGGCGCGTCACAGCAATGTCCTGGTCGCGCTTGTGATCACGATCCTATGGGCGCTCGGCGGCTTCACCGTGTTCACCTATTTCGCGGTTCCGCTGCGCGGCCTCGGCTTCGATGCGTCGCAAATCAGCCTTGCATTGCTGGTGTTTGGCGGCGCGGCCGCGATCGGGAACATGTTCGGCGGCTTACTTGCCGACCGGCTCGGTACGCTCGCCACCGTGGGCCTCGGCCTCGCCGGCATGGCAGCTGCGCTGATCCTTCACTCGGTGGTCCTGAAGCTGATGCCGGGCCAGGCGCACTATGCGGTGCTGGGCACGATCTTCCTCTGGGGCATCTCGGGCTGGGCATTCTACCCGGCCCAGGTCTCCAGCATCATCCGGATCGAGCCGCAGGCCTCGATGATCGCGCTCTCGCTCAACGCCTCCGCCATGTATCTCGGCTTCGCCATCGGCGGGGCATTGGGCGGGGCGGTGCTGGCGACCCTCTCGCCGAACGACCTCGGCTGGATCGGTGGAATGAGCGTTGCGGCCTCACTTCTGGTGCATCTCGCCCGTGGCTGGCAGGCCAGGCCAAAACCCGTCAAAATTGCCGGTTGATGGGCGTTTTTCGGGGTTTCGCCGCCCCGGAATCTGGTCTAAGACCCACCCGCGCGCGAGGGAGACCACCGCGCTCTCGGCCAAAGGGACGCGCAGGAGCGCGCCCTTTTTTTGTGCCCAAATTCCAGTCCGGCGAGAGTTGATGCCCAAACGTACAGACATCACCACCATCCTGATCATCGGCGCAGGTCCCATCGTGATCGGCCAGGCCTGCGAGTTCGACTATTCGGGCACCCAGGCGGTGAAGACGCTGAAGGAAGAGGGCTATCGCATCGTCCTCGTCAATTCCAACCCGGCCACCATCATGACCGATCCGGAATTGGCCGATGCGACCTATATCGAGCCGATCACGCCCGAGATCGTCGCCAAGATCATCGAGAAAGAACGTCACGTCATTCCCGGCGGCTTCGCCCTGCTGCCGACCATGGGTGGACAGACCGCGCTGAACTGCGCGCTGTCGCTGCGCCAGCAGGGCACGCTGGAGAAGTTCGACGTCGAGATGATCGGCGCCACCGCCGACGCGATCGACAAGGCCGAGGATCGCCAGCTGTTCCGCGAGGCCATGACCAAGATCGGTCTCGAGACGCCGAAGTCGCGGCTCGCCAATGCCTCCGCCCTGAAGAAGTCCTTCCGCGACAAGCGTCAGGCTGAACGCGAAAAGCTCTCGGGCGCGGCCCTCGAAGAGCACGATCGGCAGTGGACGCTGGGCGAAAGCGACCGCCGCAAGCGCTATCAGGAATATGCGCTGGGCCAGGCCATGATGGCGCTGTCCGAGATCGGCCTGCCCGCGATCATCCGCCCCTCCTTCACCATGGGCGGCACCGGCGGCGGCATCGCCTACAACAAGGAAGAGTTCCTCGACATCATCGAGCGCGGCTTAGACGCGTCTCCCACCAACGAAGTGCTGATCGAAGAATCCGTGCTCGGCTGGAAAGAGTACGAGATGGAGGTGGTGCGCGACAAGAAGGACAATTGCATCATCGTCTGCTCGATCGAGAACCTCGATCCGATGGGCGTGCACACCGGCGATTCCATCACGGTGGCGCCGGCCCTGACGCTGACCGACAAGGAATACCAGATCATGCGCGACGCCTCGCTGGCGGTGCTGCGCGAGATCGGCGTCGAGACCGGCGGCTCCAACGTGCAGTTCGGCGTCAATCCCGAGGACGGCCGCATGGTCGTTATCGAGATGAACCCGCGCGTGTCGCGCTCCTCCGCTCTGGCTTCGAAGGCCACCGGCTTTCCGATCGCCAAGGTCGCAGCCAAGCTCGCGGTCGGCTACACGCTCGACGAGATCGCCAACGACATCACCGGCGGCGCCACGCCGGCCTCGTTCGAGCCGACCATCGACTATGTCGTCACCAAGGTGCCGCGCTTCGCCTTCGAGAAATTCCCCGGCGCCTCCACCACGCTGACCACGTCGATGAAGTCGGTCGGCGAAGTCATGGCGATCGGCCGCACCTTCCAGGAAAGCCTCCAGAAGGCGCTGCGCGGGCTCGAGACCGGACTGACCGGCCTCGACGAGATCGAGATCGAAGGTCTCGGCCGCGACGACGACAAGAATGCGATCCGCGCCGCGCTCGGCACGCCGACGCCGAACCGGCTGCTCCAGGTCGCCCAGGCGATGCGGCTCGGCTGGTCGAACGAGGAGATCTTCAACTCCTGCAAGATCGACCCGTGGTTCCTCAGCGAGATGCGCGGCATCGTCGACATGGAGGAGAAGGTCCGCAAGAACGGCCTGCCGGGCAATGCCTTCGGCATGCGCACGCTCAAGGCCATGGGCTTCTCCGATGCGCGGCTGGCGGTGCTCGCCGAGACGACGGAAGCCGAGGTCACCGCGAAGCGCCACGCGCTCGACGTTCGCCCGGTGTACAAGCGCATCGACACCTGCGCGGCCGAATTCGCCTCGCCGACCGCCTATATGTATTCGACCTATGAGGCGTTGTTCGCCGGCGCACCGGCGGACGAGAGCACGCCATCCGACAAGAAGAAGGTCATCATTCTCGGCGGCGGACCGAACCGCATCGGCCAGGGCATCGAGTTCGACTATTGCTGCTGTCACGCCTGCTTCGCGCTGCACGATGCCGGCTACGAATCCATCATGGTCAACTGCAACCCGGAGACGGTGTCGACCGACTACGACACCGCCGACCGGCTCTATTTCGAGCCGCTCACTGCCGAGGACGTGCTGGAGATCATCGCCAAGGAGCGCACGAATGGCACGCTGCACGGCGTGATCGTGCAGTTCGGCGGCCAGACCCCGCTGAAGCTCGCGCGCGCCCTGGAAGCCGCCGAAGTGCCGATCCTCGGCACCTCGCCTGATGCCATCGACCTTGCCGAAGACCGCGACCGCTTCAAGCGCGTGCTCGACAAGCTCCGTCTCAAGCAGCCGAAGAACGGCATCGCCTATTCGGTCGAGCAGGCAAGGCTCGTCTCCGCCGATCTCGGCCTGCCGCTTGTGGTGCGCCCGTCCTACGTGCTCGGCGGCCGCGCGATGCAGATCATCCGTGAGGAGAACCAGCTCAACGATTATCTGCTCGGCACGCTGCCGGAGCTGGTGCCGGCCGACGTCAAGGCACGCTATCCGAACGACAAGACCGGGCAGATCAACACCGTGCTCGGCAAGAACCCGCTGCTGTTCGACCGCTATCTCTCGGACGCAATCGAGATCGACGTCGACTGCCTCTGCGACGGCAAGGACACCTTCATCGTCGGCATCATGGAGCACATCGAGGAAGCCGGCATCCATTCCGGCGACAGCGCCTGCTCGCTACCGGCGCATTCGCTCGAGCCTGAGATGATCGAGGAGCTGGAGCGGCAGACCCGCGAGCTCGCGCTCGGCCTCGACGTCGTCGGCCTGATGAACGTGCAATACGCCATCAAGGACGGCGAGATCTACGTGCTCGAGGTCAATCCGCGCGCCTCGCGCACCGTGCCCTTCGTCGCCAAGGTGGTCGGAACGCCGGTCGCGAAGATCGCCGCGCGCATCATGGCCGGCGAGAAGCTCGCCGATTTCAAGCTGAAGAAGGCAAAGCTCAAGCACGTCGGCGTCAAGGAATCGGTATTCCCGTTCGCGCGCTTCCCCGGCGTCGACACGGTGCTCGGCCCCGAGATGCGCTCGACCGGCGAGGTCATGGGCATCGACCGCAATTTCGAGGTCGCCTTCGCTAAGAGCCAGCTCGGCGGCGGCACGCGAGTACCGCGCAAGGGCACGGTGTTCGTCTCGGTGCGCGAGAGCGACAAGACGCGCATCGCCGAGGCGGTCCGCGAACTGCATTCGCTCGGCTTCAAGGTGTTGGCGACCTCGGGCACCCAGCGCTTCCTGACCGACCAGGGCATCCCGACCGAGAAGGTGAACAAGGTGCTGGAGGGCCGGCCGCACATCGTCGACGCCATTACCAATGGCGACGTCCAGCTCGTCTTCAACACCACCGAAGGCCCGCAGGCGCTCGCCGACAGCCGTTCGCTGCGGCGCGCGGCCCTCTTGCATAAAGTGCCGTATTACACCACTCTTTCCGGGGCCGTGGCGGCCGCGCAGGGCATCCGCGCCTATCTCGGCGGGGACCTTGAGGTTCGTACCCTGCAGAGCTACTTTTCGGAAACCTGATCGCGAGCGGACGGCCGAGCCTTAAGGGTTAAGCCATCCGTTAAGTGATTGGCAATGAAGCCACAATGGCCGGAGGAACTGTCCGGCCATGGTGGTTGTTCTGTTCCGGCGCCAGCCCACATAACGTTCCGGTGGCCGCGTGTTCAGGGCCGGGAATACCGACGAATCAAGGTTGCCGCGCCCGGCTGTTGTGGGGACGCGGAGCCGAAGGACGAGAGAAGAGATGGAAAAGGTTCCGATGACAGCGGGCGGCTTTGCCGCGCTCGGGGAAGAATTGAAGAAGCGCCAGTCCGAGGACCGTCCGCGCATCATCGAGCACATCGCGGAGGCGCGCTCGCACGGAGACCTGTCGGAGAACGCGGAATATCATGCCGCGAAGGAAGAGCAGTCCCACAATGAAGGCCGCATCGCCGAGCTCGAGGACAAGCTCGCGCGCGCCGACATCATCGACATCTCGAAACTGTCCGGCGACACCATCAAGTTCGGCGCCACCGTGACCTTGGTCGACGAGGACACCGAGAAGAAGACGGTGTGGCAGATCGTCGGCGAGGTCGAGGCCGACGCCAAGAAGGGCCGCATCTCCATCACCTCGCCGCTCGCCCGCGCGCTGATCGGCAAGAAGAAGGGTTCGACCGTCGAGGTCAACGCACCCGGCGGCGCCAAGGCGTATGAAATTACCAAGGTGGAATGGCGGTAAGAATTTGCCGCCCGCGCTGAGACGTTTCAAAAGGCCGCGCATCGCGCGGCCTTTTTGTTTCGGCGTGTTGCTTGTGTGGGTGGAGCACGCTCTCTCACCGCTGGTCGTTGCGAGCGCAGCCCGCACCTCAATCAGGATGACGGGACTGGCAGGACCTTGGAGCGGCTACCGCCTCCCCTTCACGTCCAGCGGCACCGCCGCCTCGTATTTCGAATTATGCAGCACCAGCGATGTCCGCACATTGCGCACGTGGGGCGCGGCGGTCAGATGCGTGACGAAATCCTGGAAGGTCGCCATGTCGGGGGCGACGCATTTGAGGATGAAATCGACCTCGCCCGACAGCATCCAGCACTCCCGCACCAGGGGCTCGGCGCGGACGAACTCCTCGAAGGCGCGTAAGTCCGCCTCGGCCTGGCTGGACAGGTGCACGGCGGCGAATACGGTGACGTCGAAGCCGAGCTTGCGGGCGTCCAGCAGGCCGCGATAGCCGTGGATATAGCCCTCCTCCTCCAGCGCCCGGACGCGGCGCAGGCAGGGCGGCGGCGAGATGCCGACCCGCTTGGCCAGCTCGACATTCGTGATTCGACCGTCAGCCTGAATCTCGGAGAGAATTTTCAGGTCGATGTCGTCTAGGTTCCGCGACACTTGATTGGAACTCCTGGCCTTTGCGGCTGTATTGGTGGGTTTGCCGCAATCCTCATAGCCCAGTCCGCGCGGCTAGCGCAATTTTATTGCGCGTGCACCGCAATCGACTTTTGTTCCTTGTTGGAAAAATCCGCCGATAGGCAATGCAATTCTTGCATAGCTCACCAGAAGGCTTAGATTAGCTCTGATATTTCAGCGCCTCCGCGAGGCCTCCCGGCACGTTCCGCTCCCGCGCTGTGAATCCCCCGTGAAAGGCGTCCGTCAATATGTCCGCCCCTGTCCATGCAAAGGTCGTCATTATCGGCTCCGGCCCCGCCGGCTACACGGCGGCGATCTACGCCGCGCGCGCGATGCTCGAGCCGATCCTGATTCAGGGCATCCAGCCGGGTGGCCAGCTCACCATCACCACCGACGTCGAGAACTATCCGGGCTTCGCCGACGTGATCCAGGGCCCCTGGCTGATGGAGCAGATGGAGAAGCAGGCGGTCCATGTCGGCACCAAGATCGTCTCCGACCTTGTGATCAAGCTCGACAGCTCGCAGCGGCCGTTCCGCCTCACCTGCGACTCCGGCGACGTCTATCTCGCCGACGCCGTGATCCTCGCCACCGGCGCGCAAGCGCGCTGGCTCGGGTTGCCGTCCGAAGTAAAGTTCCAGGGCGGCGGCGTGTCGGCATGCGCCACCTGCGACGGCTTCTTCTACCGCAACAAGGAGGTCGTGGTGGTCGGCGGCGGCAATACCGCGGTCGAGGAAGCTCTGTACCTCACCAACCATGCCTCGCAGGTCACCATCGTGCATCGCCGCGACCATTTCCGCGCCGAGCGCATCCTGCAGGAACGTCTGTTCAAGCACCCCAAGATCAAGGTGATCTGGGACAGCGCCGTCGACGAGATCTGCGGCACCGAGAACCCGAACAAGGTCACCCATGTGCGCCTGAAGAACGTCAAGTCCGGCGCGCTGACGGACGTGAAGACCGACGGTGTCTTCATCGCCATCGGCCACGCGCCGGCGACCGAGCTCGTGAAAGACCAGATCAAGCTCAAACCGTCGGGCTATGTCGAGGTCGCCCCGAACTCGACCGCGACATCGGTGCCCGGCTTGTTCGCCGCCGGCGACGTCGCCGACGAAACCTATCGCCAGGCCGTCACGGCCGCCGGCCTCGGCTGCATGGCAGCTCTCGAAGCCGAACGTTTCTTGGCCCTGCGCGCCAGCGAGCGCGCGGCAGCGGAATAAAGATCATGCCCCGAACACGCGACGGATTTACAGATATGGACTGGGACAAGCTGAAGGTGTTTCACGCAGCGGCGGAAGCTGGCAGCTTCACGCATGCGGGCGAGCAGCTCGGCCTGTCGCAATCGGCGGTGTCGCGCCAGGTCTCGGCGCTGGAGCAGGAGCTTTCGGTCTCGCTGTTCCACCGCCATGCCCGCGGCCTGATCCTCACAGAGCAGGGCGATTTGCTGTTCCGCACCGCGCATGACGTGTTCATGCAGCTCCAGGCGGCGCGCGCCAAGCTGACCGACAGCCGCGAGCGGCCGAGCGGCGACCTCAAGATCACCACCACCCCCGGCGTCGGCATCAACTGGCTGATCCCGCGGCTCGGCGAGTTCACCGCGCTCTATCCGGAAATCCGGATCTCGCTGATCGTCACCGACGAGGAGCTCGACCTGTCGATGCGCGAGGCCGACGTCGCGATCCGCACCCGCAAGCCGACGCAGCCGGATCTCATCCAGCGCAAGCTGTTCGCGATGGGCTTCCACGCCTACTGCTCGCCGGAATACATCAAGCGCTTCGGCACGCCGCGCACGCTGGAGGAGCTCGACTCCCACCGCATCATCACGCTCTCGGACGGCAACTTCGCGCCGCATTTGCAGAACCGCAACTGGCTGGTCGAAGCCGGCCGCAACGGCTCGGGTCCGCGCGAAGCCTATTTCAGGGTCAACAACATCCTCGGCCTGGTGCGCGCCTGTCAGCAGGGCCTCGGCATCGCGGCGCTGCCCGACTACCTCGTCGAGGAACAGAGCAAACTCGTGCAGCTGTTCGGCGAGTCGGATTCGATCCAGCTCGATACGTACTTTGTCTATCCCGAGGAGTTGAAGACGGTCGCGCGCGTGCAGGTGTTCCGCGACTTCGTGGTGAGCAAGGCGCAGCGCTGGCCTTCCTGATTTCCGCATGACTGACATGCGGCCTCGGCTGTTGCTGCATGGCGCTCGTCAAGCTCATACTGCTTGCACGCTGAGCCTTCGCGTTGCGCATTTGTCCCCCTCCTCCAGTGGCGCGGGAGTTCAGTAATCCCTCTTGGAAGGTGATTGTGTCGGCCTCACGTGGCCAATACCTTAAGCCGGGCTCATTCGAGCCCGGCTTTTTTTCGGTCAAATCGGCTTTCGCCTTCCGCGTGTATTGACAGTTCCAGGCATACCCCGCATCATTTGCAGATGATCACGAAGTCGTGCGCAATCTCGTCGAAGGCGATCGCCTCGAAAAAAGGCCCCCATTTGGGGACCTCGGAGTTTTGCGCGCGCTAGACCGGCTTCGTCATCGCTGCAATCCCGAAAACCCCGCCGCCTGGACGGGGTTTTTTCATGTGCCCTCCGTCTCAGGTTTCCCGAGAAGGAGATGGAAACATGACCGGACTTGAAGATCATTTGCACGGGCTGTGGCTGCCGCTGGTGACGCCGTTTCAGGGCGGCGCGCTCGACGAGCGATCGCTGCGGCGGCTGACGCGACATTACAGCGCGCAAGGCATCGACGGCTTCATCCTGGGGGCGACCTCCGGTGAAGGCATGACGTTGCGCGAGGCCGAGCTCGAACGCCTCGTCGCCATCGTGCGCGACGAGATGGCGGCGGGCCGGCGCACCTTGCCGATCTGCCTCGGACTGTCAGGCGCGGACACCGCGCGGCTGAAGGACCGTCTCGACGAGACCGCGGACTGGCCGATCGACGGTTATCTGATCGCAAGCCCTTACTATGTGCGCCCCTCGCAGCGCGGCCTCTTGGCGCATTTCGAGACGCTCGCCGATCACGCCGCCTGGCCGATTGCGCTCTACAACATTCCCTATCGCACCTCGGTGAACATCACCAACCAGACCATGCTGCGGCTCGCCGAGCATCCGAACATCGTAGGCTTGAAGGATTGCGGCGCGAGCCGCGAGCAATCGATCGCGCTGCTGCGCGACCGTCCGAAGGATTTTCGTGTGCTCACCGGCGAGGACGCCAACTATTTCGAGGCGCTCGTCGACGGCGCCGACGGCGGCATCGTGCTGTCCGCCCATGTCGAGACCGCGACCTTTGCGGCGGTGTATGCGGAAGCGAAGCGCGGCAACCACGACGCGGCGCTGGCGCGCTGGCACGAGGTCGCCGATCTGACGCAGCTGCTGTTCACCGAGCCGAGCCCGGCGCCGGCAAAGTATTGGCTGTGGCGGTGCGGCCTGATCGACAGCCCCGAAGTACGCCTGCCGATGGTGGAAGTAAGCAGCGAACTCGCCGCCGCGATCGATCGCGAGATCGAGCGACGGACGAAGGTCGCGGCGTAGTATCGTTTACCCTCCCCTGGAGGGCCCCTCCAGGGGAGGGTAAGAGCGCCGCCCGTGGTTAACATCACCCCAACGGCCTTCGCGCCCGCCGCATGGCGCATCCACCGCTCGTTTACCCATCCGTCCCTATCGTTGCTCTCCAGGAACTTCCAGAGGGGGAATGACCATGGGACATCGCACCCGGCCTACGGCCGCGAGCCAATACGCGCCGGCCGATCTTTTGCAGGGAATTCTCATCGTTTCGTCGTTCGGGTTCTGGGCAGTGATGCTCGGCCTGATGCCGGTGCTGCTGTATCGGATCTGGCTCGCCTGAAGGCGGCACGTCGCGCGGATGGTTAAGCGGCCGTCACAAATGCGCTCAAAATGCGCAGCGGTTTGCAAGCCGGAATCTTAAAACATCCCACGTATCGTTCACGCCCATAAGCGAAGAAATCGCGGGGGCGTTTATGAATAGTCATAATGAGATGGCGTCGTATTTCGGCGCCGGACAGGAGAAGCTGTCCACCGAGCAGAGCTTTACCACCGAGGACATTCTCTGGGCCGCCGGCATCTGGTCGGTGATCCTGACCATGTCGCCGGTCATCGTGTTCTACATGCTGATGGTGGCGTAGCTCTCCTTCAGCAGATCCCGAAAACGCAAAACGCGCGGACGTTCCCGCGCGTTTTTCGTCCGGGGAATGATTTAAAGAATTAAGCAGCCTGCTTGTGCATTGCGCCGGACGCCGACGCCGTGCCGCGAATGGCCTTGACTGAACGCTCGATCGCCGCCCACAGCCTTGCGATTTCCTGAGCCGCACGGCTCTCGGCCTGATATTCCCGCGCGCCCTCGCCGTGGCTTAGCGCCATCAGCAGGTCCGAACGGTTGGTGATCTGGCCGCCCCACACCGGAGCCCGGAATTTGGCCAGCGCTTCGCGGGCGATGGTGACGATCGGGCTTTCGGCTTCGTCGCGCTTGGCCGGTGCACCGTTGAGCACGACCGCATAGGGCTTGCGCGCGGCGCGGCACATCTGGATGGTTTCCTGCACCGCGTTGACGTCGAACACGCCGGGACGCGCCGGAATGACCACCATCGTCGCGTTCTTGATCGCGTCGTCGACCACGGCCGAGAGGTTCGGCGGCGTGTCGATCAACACCCATTCATAACCGTCGCGCCTGGCAGCGGAGACGATGCCGCTGACGGAGTTCACGGCCGCCTTGATCGGCGGCTCGTTGGTGCCACGCAGCTTGTGCCACAGCGTGAGCGAGCCCTGCGGGTCCGCGTCCACGAGCATGACCTGCTTGCTCGCCTTGATCTGCGCGGCGAGATGCGCGGCTAGGGTACTCTTGCCCGAGCCGCCTTTACGCGATGCAAAAACAATAACGTTCATACCTTCGGCCTCCAGATTGACCCCAGGCCGCGAAAATGAATCACCGCGCTGATTCGTGAAAGAAAAATTTATCGGGGGTTGCGTTACCGCCACGAAATAACAAGGCGTGTTGGCTTTTGAGTCACACTGCGTCGCAGGACGAGAGACCAACTGCAGCGAAACGCCGCCCGCGCGAGCATCTGTGCGTTCTTTGAGCAGCCGAGCGGGACCAGGCGGAATGCAACCCTCCCGCGCAAACCCTTATCCGACTCTTTTCCATCGCGCGTTCGTAATTGCCGCAGGCATCAGCGCGGCCTGCGCGAACAAAAGGAGTCCGCTCGCTGGCGCGGAGCTGATGCCGGGCATGACGAAGGTTTCAGAAGGAACGCGGCTGTCCCGCGCTCAGCTGTCGCTGGTCTTTTTCTTCTTCGCCGCCGGCTTGGTGCTCTTCTTCGCGGTTTTGGGCGCGATGTTGGTCGGCTTGCCGGCGCGGGCCTCGCCCGGCTCGGGTCCGGGCCGGAAGAACACCCGGCATTGCGGCGAGAGCTGCGCCTTCTTCTTGATCATGCAGGCGGTGATGGCGTCGACGTTCGGAACGAACTCGCCGCACAGCCGCATCGCATCCGGCGTGCAGGCCTGCTGCTCCTCCGGGGTGTAGGCGAAGCCGGTGCCGGGCTGGACCAGCACCGCCAGGGCCATCCCGAGGGTTGCAGCAGCCAAGGATGTCTTGAAGCGAAACGCCGGCATCGATCCCCCCAACATGTCGAGTCGGAGGGAATAGTGGGTGAACGGCGGTTCGTTGGCAACGAGGGCAGATGCGAAAGGTCGGACCTGTGCGGTCTTGGCAACAGGATGGGGCAGACTTCCGCTAGCTGTCCACGACGTCATGGCCGGGCATGTTGTTTAGCCCGGGCATGACGACCACATGGAGGCGCGGGGGATGACAGCTGTGCGCGAGGAAAGAGTGCTCCGCCCCACAAAAAACGCGAAAACAACCCCATGCACAGTAGCCAAGCCGCGGCAATCGTTACGCATTTCACGACTTAGGATTTAACGAAGCCGAATTTGACTCGTCGGGCAAAACGGGAGCATGATGTCATCATCAAAAAGATGCGCGTGGGTGGTCGGCCTGTCTCCTGCGCTGGTCGGAAAGCGCACGAAAGGAAGCGATCGCAATGGAAGGGAATGAAGCGGATCTGCCGCTGTCCGGTGTCACGGTGGTCTCGCTCGAGCAGGCGATCGCAGCGCCGCTGGCCAGCCGGCACCTCGCCGACTGGGGCGCGCGGGTGATCAAGATCGAGCGGCCGGGCACTGGGGATTTCTGCCGGGACTACGACCACGTGATGAACGGCATGTCGAGCCAGTTCGTCTGGACCAACCGCTCCAAGGAAAGCCTCGCCATCGACATCAAGAGCGAGGACGGCCGCAAGGTGCTCGACGCCCTGCTGCCGCAGGCCGATGTGTTCATCCAGAACCTGGCGCCCGGCGCTGCCGAGCGGCTCGGCCTCGATGCCGCATCGCTTCTGCGCAGACATCCGCGCATCATCGCCTGCGACGTGTCGGGCTATGGCACTGGCGGCCCCTACAGCGACAAGAAGGCCTATGATCTGCTGGTCCAGTGCGAGGCCGGGGTTCTCGCCATCAACGGCACCGAGGCGGAGCCGGCCAAGGTCGGGCTGTCGGTGGTCGATATCGCCACCGGCATGTACATCCTCAACGGCGTGCTGATGGCGCTGTATCGCCGCGAGCGGACCGGCAAGGGCACCGCCTTCCAGGCCTCGCTGTTCGATTCCATCACGGACTGGATGAGCTATCCCGCCTTCTACACGCAAAGCACGGGACGGCCGTTGCCGCGAACCGGGGCCAGGCACGCGACGATCGCGCCCTATGGCCCGTTCCGGGTCGGCGACGGCAACACCATCTTCTTCGGCATCCAGAACGATCGCGAATGGCGCTCGCTGTGCCGCATCGTGCTCGGCGACGCCGGCTTCGCCGACGACCTGCGCTTCCGCACCAATCCGCTGCGCATGCAGAACCGCGACGATCTGCAGGCGCATATCGAGCAGCGCTTTGCCGCGATGACCAGCGAGGAGGTGCTGCGCCTGCTGGATGAGGCCGCGATCGCCAACGCGCATCTGAATTCGGTCGAGGCATTTCTGGAGCATGAGCAGCTCCGCGCGCGCTCGCGGGTGCAGAGCGTCGGCTCGCCGTGCGGGCCGGTCATGAGCTTCCTGCCCGCGCTCACCATTCCAGGCGTCGAGCCGCGGATGGATCCGGTGCCGGATGTGGGACAGCACAATCAAGCCATCCTCAGCGAACTCGGTCTGGCGAAGGACATTTGACGATGGCACAACGGCCAACGCGGGCCTACCTCGCCGTCCCCGCGCATCGCTCCCGTCTCGTCGCCAAGGCAGCGGCCTCGGCTGCGGACGCGGTGTTCATGGATCTCGAAGACGCGGTGCCGCCATCGGAGAAAAGCCTCGCACTGGAGGAAGCCGTCCGCTCCCTCTCCTCGCTCGACTGGGGCAACAAGCGCGTCACGGTGAGGATCAACGCCGCCGACAGCCGCTTCATCGCGCAGGAGATCCGCGCGCTGGCGACGCTTCCCCGGCTGGATGCGGTGATCGTGCCGAAGGCGGAGCGCGCCGGCGACATCGTTGCGATCGCCGATCAGCTGCGCGCCGCCGCGCCGGATCGCGCTTCGCCGGTCGCGCTGGAATTGCTGATCGAGACTGCGCTCGGTCTCGTCAATGTCGACACGCTCGCCGCATGTCACGACAGCGTCGCCGCGCTGCATCTCGGCGTCGGCGATTTCGCGGCGTCGATCGGCGCCCGCTCCTCCGACATCGGCGTGTCGCCGGATGGCTACCGCCATGTCGGATCGGCGCAAAGCGGCTATGCCTCTGCCCCGCTCGACCTGTTCGCCTACCCGATGATGCGCCTTCTGGTCGCCGCCCGCGCGTGCGGCCTCATCGCCATCGACGGCCCCTGCGGCGCGTTCCGCGATGCCACGCTGACCGAAAGCGCTGCGCAAAAGGCCGCGGCGATGGGTTTTGACGGCAAGCAGGTCATTCACCCCGACCAGATCGAACCGACGCTGCGCGCGTTCATGCCGTCGGAGCAGGAGCTGGCCCAGGCGCGGCGGATCGTCGAAGCGATGGAGCAGGCGGAGGCGCAAGGCCAGGGCGCGGTGACTCTCGACGGCAAGATGATCGACTACGCCAATGTGCGGATGGCGCGCCGGATCATCGCCCTGGGGTCGTAGCGGCGCTTACGAGCCATTCCCGACGCCCCCTTCGAGCAGGGCTATCGCATATGCTTCGCGGGGACATCGGAGCAAGCGCCTCGTCCTTCGAGACGCCCGCTTCGCGGTCTCCTCAGGATGAGGCTAGGCGGCAATCGAACCCGTTGAAACCAGCGCAGGGCACTCGGTCCTCATCCTGAGAGCCCGCCAACGGCGGGCGTCTCGAAGGATGGCCACGGCGAAATCACTCTCATATGGTGGGTGCACCAGGATGCAAGACCGGTGCTACAAGGCCGGTGACTCAAGGCCCTCGCAGCACGAGCCGGCCGAGCAGCGCCGCGAGCTCGCTTTGCCTGGATATGCCGAGCTTCTGAAATACGCGCTTCAGCACATTGCGCGCCGTGTCTTCGGCAATCCCGAGCCGGCCCGCAGCTTGTTTCGGCGGAACGCCCGAGCCCACCAGCGAGGCGATCCTGGCCTCCCCGAGCGTCAAGCCCAGGATGTCCCGCACGATGGCGGGATCCGGAGGCTCGGCAGATTTCTGCTCGATCGCGAGCACGATCGCTCGCGTGCGGGTCAGAAAATGGCCGTCTGAAAGTGCGCCGGCAGTGATCGGGAGCAGGTAGATGACGAAACGCCTGCCTGTTGCGCTCGACTCGACGAGAATGGGTCTCGGCTCGGCCAGCAGATCGCGCGCCTCGGCGCGAAGCGTTTGCGTCATGGCGGCCTCGAACGGCGCGCGGCTCGCCACCATGCGAACACGCAGACGATCGTTCACGAGGTCGAACACCTCGCCGAGAAGGCTCTCCCCAACCGGATTGGCGAACAGCACACGCGCCGACGAGTCCAGCGCGAACACGCCGATGCCGATCCGCGCGAGGGCGTCGCCAAGGCCCAGATTGGCCAGTTCGGTATCAAGCAGCCTGATCGACAGCCGCAACGATTTCTCAGCATGGCGCCCGAGCGTCGCTATCAGGTCCAGCTCGGCGTCGGAGAACTGCGGCCTGGCGAAGGCTCGCTGCACGCTGAGAGCCACGATGATCCGGGGGTCGGGTGACACCCCGATCGATCCGAACCAGCCCAAACCGTGCCTTGCAAGGAATTCCCTGCTGAACGGATGGTTGAGGTAGGCGTCGTCGATCGGGCCGATGTGTCGATCGGTAAAGGGCTCGCCGCTGACGTAAAGGCCGGCCGAGATGCAACGTTCGGCCTTGAAATCGTGCTGCGCCCAACGCGTCCCATAGTCGGTGAGCGCCGGCGCGAGGCTTTCGGAGGCGATGGCTCCGAAGGCCCCGTCGTCCCTTCGCCATTGCAGGATCGCGCCGGCGTCATCGAAGCAGCCTGCGATCTTGCCAAGAGCGGATGGCCAGAGTGACGGGCTCGCTGCTGTATCGTAGATCGCTTCGACGGCAGCGAGAAGATGGTCGGCGGCAAGGGGCATGGGATCCAAATCGATCAGAGAATGCATTCAGGTTACACGAGATTGCCTTCAAGCAATTGCCGCCCGGCCGCTTTCCCGGGACTTCTACCGGATTTCTACGTGAGAGATCGGTTACGGGGGCGGTGCACAAATTGTCTTTGGTCTGCCTTGCGGCTAACGTGGGCTCTGCGGTGCGGGCGTTCTTGTGGACTATCACCGTCATCAAGCACTGCCACCGTCATCAGGGGCGGTGACGCTGGAAGGCAAGATGATCGACTATGCCAATGGGCGGATGGCACGCCGGATCATCGGACTGGGGTCGTAGCGGCGCATGGCCACGCTATTGATCGTCGCGCCGGTGTTTGCGCTGATCGCGGCCGGCTATGCCGCGGTGCTGTTTCGCTTCGTCTCCGAGGCCGCGCACAAGGGCATCAGCGAATTCGCCTTCAGCATCGCGATCCCAGCGCTGCTGTTCCGCACCATCGTCGTCTCGGAATTCCCCGACGTCAGCCCGTACCGGATGTGGGGCGTCTATTATGGTGCGCTCGCGCTCATCTGGATCGCGGCGCTTATGATATCGGCGCTGCTCCGCGCGCGGCGCGAAGATCGCGAGGACGGCGTCGTGTTCGCGATCGGCTCGGTCTACGGCAACATCGTGATGCTCGGCATTCCCCTGACGCTCTCGGCGCTCGGCAACGAGGCTGCAGGGCCGATGGCCCTGATCCTGTCGGTGAACACGCCGCTGCTCTGGCTCTGCGGCATCCTGCAAATGGAGCTGGTCAACCGCAAGCGGACCGGCTCGGCCCTGTCAGTCATCTGGCCCGTGCTCACAGACCTCGCCCGCAACCCCTTGATGCTCGCGATCGGTTTCGGCGTGATCTGGCGTTTTACGGGCCTCGGCCTCACCCCTGTCGTCGACCGCACCATCGAGCTCCTGGCGCAGGCGGGATCGCCGACAGCCCTGATCGCGCTCGGCATCAACCTGTTCCGCTTCGAGGTGAAAGGCGAGAAGCTGAGCATCTTGGTGATGTGCGCGCTCAAGCTGGCGGCGATGCCGGCGGCGGCGTTCGCCCTGGCAAAGCTGCTCGACCTGCCCCCGATAGCCACCGGTGTCGTCGTGCTGTTCGCGGCAATGCCGACCGGCGCGAATGCGTACATCTTCGCGGTGCAGTATCAGCGGCTGGTGAACCCGGTGTCGGGCGCGGTGGCGCTGGGCACGCTGCTGGCGGCGGTGACGCTGCCGGTGGTGGTGTGGGTGGTGGCGCGCTGAGCACGCGCAGCATCGTCTCGAAGATTTTGCCTTTACACGCGAAGGTTGCTAGGCTGCCCTGATACGTGTTGCAGGGAGGGTGACATGGCACAGCGCGAAGACATGCTCGCATTGATCAGGACCGCCTACGCCGCGCGCGGCGACGGCGACGTCGAAGGCCTGGTGGCGGCTTTTCATCCCGACGGCCACTTCACCTTGATGGGCGACAAGGGTGCGCTCGAACTGACGGGACGCATGGAGGGGCACCCGACCCTGCGCGGGGCTTTCACTCAGTTCACTGCCACCTTCGGCTTCGAAAGCCGCGAGATCCTGGCTGAGCTGGTCGACGGGGATCGCGTTGCAGTCCATTCCCGGGTTCTCGTTCGATACAATCCGAGCGGAAAGACTTTCAGCACCGAGATCCTGGACCTGTTCAGATTTCAGGATGGCAAGATCGCCGAGCTGATCGAGTTTGCGGACACGGCGCAGATCAAGGCGATGATTGCGTGAGGCGGGATGCAGCTCCGTAGGAGTTTCGCGCACTGTCACCGTAACTCGGCAACACGCTGGCCCTCGCGCCAGGCCATCTCCCAGAAGTCTGCCTCGAGCCGGGTGGCTTCCTTGAAGATCGCAGTCAGCTCGGCCTCGCGGGCCGGCGTGGCGTAGAGATCGGCGAGATGGTCGAGGTGCGCACGGGCTTTGGCAGCGACCTCCTGGTACGGCACGCCGGCGTACTCCGCGATCCAGACGCGATAGGCGTTCGTCGCAGCGTCCGCATGGGGTCGCGAGGCGAGCCGCGTTGCGATCTCGGCGTACCCGATCACGCAGGGGGCAAGCGCCACCTTGAGTGCCAGCAGATCGCCGCGCATTCCAGCGTCGAGCACGTAGCGTGTATAGGCCAGCATCTCGGCCGCCGGAGGGGCCTGTTCAAGATCGGCCGGGGATAGGCCCCAATCGGCACAGAGCTTCACATGCAGGTTCATCTCGACATCGAGGATGGCCGACAGGCCGGCCGCTGCTTCACGCATGTCGGCAAGCCTGGGCGACTTGTAGACCGCGAGCGCGTAGGCGCGAGCAAACTCGATGAGGAACAGGTAATCCTGAACGAGGTAGTGACGAAACGCAGCTTCAGAGAGCGAGCCGTCCGCCAATCCGTTCGTAAAGGGATGTTCGGTGTAGGCCCGCCACTCAACGGATGCTTCTGTCTTGAGACGCTCGAAGAAACTCACGATGGTTTTTGCCTGGCTTGTTGGTCCTTGAACGTCTTTGGTTCACTACCGATAGCGCATTGCGGAACGAGGAGCTACGGTGACGGCGGACAGAATTGGCTTTGAACAGCGTTGCGGATGGGGCACTCCCCGCGTCGAGGGTTTGGTGCACTGTCCGCGCAAACGTCTTTCGTGCACCCTCACCGCAATTCCCTGCTTGCGTTACGGCTGCGGCACCCATGCGTTCAGGCGGAAACTATCGCCCGGCGAATGCATGAAAATATCGCTCCGAATTACGGTGACAGTGCGCTTAACTGACAATGAAAGTTCTTCCGTCTTTGCCGCGGCTCGACCAGTGCTTACTCCGTTGCATGAGCAGTACTCGCGGCACTTCATTTTCCGGGAACGTTGAAAATATATCGCAAGGGACGCTACTGAAAGAGCAACACAATCGTTAGACGTCTGGCGCGACACGCGCGCGCGAGAACCACTGGCGGGCGTCGCTGCGAAAGAGCAGCACCACGGCGACTACCAACAATAGATATCCGATGTGAAAGAGGATCGCCGCAACAGCGTTGAGCCGGAAACGTTCGTCGAAGTCGATGATGACGCTCGGAATTCCGATAATGACCATGACGAGACTGATCCAGCGAGCCCAATTCTGTCGCTTTCGCGCAATCAGCCAAATCCAAAGCGACTGCCCTAAGATGGAGCAAAGGAACATGATCGGATAGCCGATTGGATACAGGCTGTAGTACTTGGCGAGGCTGGCGGGATTCGCAGCAGCCGACCCCAAGCCCGTGACAAGCGCCGCACCAGCCAGGCGCTCGTACCAAATGACACTATCCGGGCGGCTCGCGCCCCCTACTTTCTCCGAAGCTCCACCAATCATGCACCACCCCGACGACCAACGAGCCTCGGCCCAATGCGAAGACGATAGAGCGCTCAGTCCCAATCCGAGAAGCCGGTTGAGACGCATGCACGTTCAATCTTTGATTAAAGTGACTTGGCTTCAGGAGAGCTGCTGATCTCAGACCGTTCGACAAGCTGGATGGCTGACGTGGAGGCGCTGGTACAGTTGGGTGGGCTCGAACCACCGACCTCCTGTTCCACAGACAGAATAGTGGCGCCGCCGCATTTGCGACCCGCTACGCGGGACCACTAATTTCACAACAATTTCAGTATAATATTTCGCCGGCTCCACGCTGTCGTTCGCTCCGCTTTATGTTGTCGTGGTAGCTAGGTGGTAGCTACTGGTAGCTTGGAGCACGAAAGGGCCTCGCATGTCATCGGCAAGTATCACGATCAGAGTTGTGCAGGCGCTGGCCCCAGGGGAAGCCATCTGGGATGCGGGCCATAAGGAGGCGGTGCGGGGCTTTGGCGTGCGGCGCCAGCGCGATCAAGCGACCTACGTCCTCAAGTACCGGTTGTTTGGCCGCCAGCGGTTCTTTACGATCGGTCGGCACGGGTCACCCTGGACGCCAGAGAAGGCGCGCCGGGAAGCCAAGAGATTGCTGGGACTTGTTGCGGATGGGAAGGACCCGGCAGATATCAAAGCGGAGGCCAACCTTCAGGCAGCCGACACACTCCGCAAGATCGCCGGCGAATACCTCAGCATCGCGAAGAAGAAGCAGCGGCCCCGGACGTATTCGGAGGTCGAACGGTACTTGCTGGTCGCCTGGAAGCCCCTGCACTCAGTTTCCGTGTTCAAGATCACAAGGCGCCAAATTGCTGCGCGAGTCGCCGATATCGCAGAGCAGCAAGGGGCCGTCTCAGCCGCACGCGCTCGGACCGCGCTATCCACGATGTTCCACTGGGCCATTCGAGAGGGGCTCGATATTCCGGCTAACCCTGTGCTTGGCACCAATCGTCCCGAGCAGCCGAAATCCCGAGAGCGGGTATTGTCCGACAAAGAGCTGGCCGAGATTTGGAAGGCATGCGGCGATGACGACCACGGACGTATAGTACGCTTGCTGATCCTAACCGCTCAGCGGCGCGATGAAGTCGGCGGCATGAGATGGCCAGAGCTAAATACCGTAGCCGGCCGTTGGACTCTGCCCAGCGCTCGGACCAAGAACCATCGCGAGCACGTGCTGCCGCTCGTCCCAACTGCCTTGGCTCTGCTACCGCCTCGGCGAAATGATTGCGACTGGGTCTTCGGTAATGGTGCTCGCCGAAAAGGTGATGAAAATCGAGGGTTCTCTGGCTGGTCCAAATCGAAGGCCGCGCTGGACGCACGCATTTCGGCTTGGAGGGGAGTGGATGAGGATGCCAAGCCCCTGCCCCACTGGACCGTGCATGATCTTCGTCGCACGGCCGCGACTGTGATGGCGGATCGCTTAGGCGTCCTGCCGCACATCGTTGAAGCGATTTTGAACCACGTGAGCGGCCACCGCGCCGGCGTAGCTGGGGTGTACAATCGGGCCCGTTACGAAGCAGAAATGCGAGACGCGCTGGAACGCTGGACCGAACATCTAACTCAGATCACAGCCGTTTGAGCTACGCTTGGATCGGCAGTTTTGAACGTGCGTCGCCGGCCAAACTAGGAAGCGTTCGCGCGCCTCGCGCCGACGCTGGCGCCGACTGCGCCGCCACCCCCCGTTCGATCGGCTGCAGTAGCCGACGCAACGGCACATCCGCCTTCTTTGTTCGCGCTGCCAGTATTCGCTCATCAGCGCCAGGCCGCGCCTCCATAAATTCCAGCGCGGTCCGGCCCCTAGGGGTGATCTTCCACCCGCCGTTTTCGCGCTCCAGGAGTTGTTGCGAAAAGATGTCGACGTTCGGAACCCCGGCAGCCAGGGGAGGACCGAATTCTTGGTCAGACAATGGACCGGAAGGCCGGCCTTTGCAACGGCCTATTCAACTGGTCCTGCTTGTGACCTCGCTGGAATTGCGCGTCGCATCGTTGGCGACACGACGGAGTGGTTTAAGGCCCGAACCCGTATCTTTACTCATGCGGTTGCCGACCTGCCGCGGAAGGATCCGTCGGCGCAACAGGTCATCGGCAGGCTTTTTGCCGCGGCTTTTGGCCGCGAGCAGCAGTCCTCGCCGGCGTCGTCGCGCTCGCAGGAACACTCGACGGTCGCCACCAAGAGTCCCAACAGCTTGATGCGCCTGAGCTCGCGGCAGCACAGGCACAGGGGGTGGTCGTCAAGACTGTTCTCGACGCTGCGACCGAGCTCCTCGACGTGGGCGGAGCCTCTCTCAGCCCCGAGAAGCTCGCGATGGAGCGGCATTGGCGAAACGCGTGCGTGATGACGCAAGCACGACTGACTCTGGTCATCCAGCTAGTGCCGGGATCATTCTCCTTCTGAGCTAGCCCACGCCGTAGGGACGCTTAGATCGTCATCTCGCCGCTCAGCGGAGCACGGCGGATGCGACCATACGCAAGCCCAAGGCCTCGACGCGGAGGCCTCAATGCTCAGATACTAACACTGCGGCGTCATTCGACAGTCACGGATTTTGCGAGATTACGCGGCTGATCCACGTCCGTGCCCCTTACGAGAGCGGTATGGTAAGCCAAGAGCTGAATCGGAATGGCATAGACCATTGGCGTAAAGCTTGCGACCATCTCCGGCAGCACGAGGGTCATGAGTGTGTCCACCGTCGCTTCCAAAGCACCCTTCGCATCGGTGATCAGGACGATCTTGCCGCCCCGAGCGGCAACTTCTTGCATGTTCGAGACGGTCTTCTCGAAGACTTCGTCGTAAGGCGCGATCACGACCACAGCTACGGCCTCGTCGATCATTGCGATGGGTCCGTGCTTGAGTTCGCCGGCCGCATAACCTTCTGAGTGGATATAGGAAATTTCCTTCAGCTTGAGTGCGCCCTCCAATGCCAGGGGGGCCGATGTGCCTCGACCTAGATAGAACACGCCCCTCGAGTCGGCGATATAACGCGCGAGCTTCTCGATCTGCGGCTCAATCAGTAGCGCCGCAGCAATCAACCGCGGCACAGCGATTAGCTCACGCACGAGCTTCGACTCATCGATCTCAGACAGCTTACCGCGCTCTTTGCCTGCTGCGACGGCAAGCGCCGCCAATACCATCAGCTGGCAGATGAATGCCTTTGTGGAGGCGACTCCGATTTCTGGCCCCGCCAGCGTCGGCAGAACGGATTCACTCTCGCGCGCAATCGTCGAGGTCGGGACGTTGACCACAGATATCGTGTGCACGCCCTGACCCCTGGCGTATCGCAAACCCGCTAACGTGTCAGCGGTTTCGCCCGACTGCGAGATGACGATGGCGAGATCACCTCGGCGCAGAGGCGCCTCCCGGTAGCGAAACTCGGACGCTACATCGATCTCGACAGGCAAGCGCGCCAGCCGCTCGAACCAGTATTTGGCGATGTGCCCGGCATAGCTCGCCGTACCGCACGCGATAATTGAGATGCGCTGAATGGATTTGAAGTCGAACGGCAATGTGAGCGGCAGGGCAACGCGCTTCGCCGCCATGTCGAGATAATGAGCCAATGTCTTGCGGGCCACTGTCGGTTGCTCGTGGATTTCCTTGGCCATGAAGTGGCGATAATTCGCTTTGTCCACAAGGAGTGACGATACGCGAGCCTTTGATGTTTCTCGCTGGACGACGGAGCCGTCTGCGCTATAAATTACGCACATCGTGCGCGTAAGCACGGCCCAGTCGCCGTCTTCAAGATAGGTAATGGTGTCGGTCAAAGGCGCGAGCGCGATCGCGTCCGATCCTAGATACACTTCACCGTTACCATGTCCGATCGCAAGGGGCGACCCCTTGCGCGCACCGATCAAAAGATCCTCGTGGGCCTTGAAAAGGAATGCCAGCGCGAAGGCACCGCGCAGCCGCGGCAGCGACGCTTGTACCGCATCCTGCGGCGAGTAACCATTCTTGAGATAGGATTCGACGAGATGTGCCACCACCTCGGTGTCCGTCTCTGATTCAAAATGGGCTCCGTTCCGCTCCAGCTCGGCTCGCAGCTCGCTAAAATTCTCAATGATCCCGTTATGAACGACCGCTACATTTTCCGTCGCATGCGGATGAGCATTGCTCTCGGTCGGCTTTCCATGAGTCGCCCAGCGGGTGTGACCAATACCGGTACGACCCGATGGCGGATAATAGCGAAGCCGCTCCTCAAGGTTTCTCAGCTTACCTTCAGCGCGTCGCCGCTCGATACGGAGACCTTCGAGAGTCGCGAGGCCTGCGGAGTCGTACCCACGGTATTCCAATCGCTTGAGCGACGCGACCAACTGCCCAACGACCGGACCACGCCCCAAGATGCCGACAATTCCACACATATTGATCAATGCTGCCCAAGTTCAAGAAGCCCGACGTCCCCTCACAGGAACCCCGTCATGAAATTCGCTTGCCCCATGATAACAGATGTCGAGCTTGGGATTTGTCGCGGTCGCCTGTATCGCCGCCGCATTCACAAGCGAAGTTAGATCTCTTTCAGCCATCATCGCTTCGCCCAGCTACATTCCGGTTTTGGCTGCCCATCGAGTACAAACGGGGATGCGGCTGCGAATAGCGTGACCGCTTCGAGGAGAGCCAGATATGCAGGCCCGCTTTGACACTGGTGCGACATAGCAGCGAAACCGGCGAACCGGGCCGCACCTGAGCGGGAGTAATTCCTTGCGTGTCACTCATTGATTCTTCGAGAGGCTCACCTTCCGTCTCAGCTGCGCTCCATTTTGCAGATAGAAAGATGACACCTGCCCAGGGCCTCTACATGGTCTGCTGCCAACACATTTGCGCAGCCGCTCTAGCGTGAATTACCCTGTGTTGCTGGAAACCTTTTGCCGCCGCGGTTTAAGAGGCTCATAAAGCACAGAGGCAAGTTACGCTTGTCGAGCCTAAACGATTGGCAGCGAAGCTCTATCGTACGAACGTAAACTTTCGATATCGAAACGTTCGAAGATCTATACTAACGTTTGCTGCTCATTTCATTCTGTCTTTGGTTGACCGTCCGCTGCCTGCGCGAAGTTTAGATGGCAACGGCGCGCTGATCACGGTCGGCGAGTCGACCACCAAGACCGTGTGTTCTGTCCGGAAGTTAACGGTACGGGGCTTTGTAGATTACGAATTGACGCGCAGGCACAACTGTGTGCTGGCTTGCATCCCGTCATCCGACAAATGCATTTACGACTGCGGCCTCAGTTCGTCGCTCTGCCAAGCCATGGCGACACCACGCGAATGCGTACATGCGCCTGAGGGTCGATAAGGAACAAAGATTCTCAGCTTCTATCTTATTGTAAATATCGGCGGACAAGTCCGCCCAGGCGCTCGTATCGGCGACAGCCATCCATCTCGCCTGCTTAGGATTATCGCGGAGTATCAGTCAGGATGCGAGCGCTAATTGACTTTCATGTTTTGAAGATCAATGTGTTGGCACACGCCAGTCCAATTTAAATCCATGTATATAGTGTGCTTTCCTATATAATGTGTATGACTGGAGCTAACGATCGCTTTCCTCAAATTGCGGTTGGAGCAGGTTTGGCGCACCTAGATTCTCGAGAAACGGCTTCGTACTAGCGTTTCACAGGGCTTTCTTTCCGGCGCAACAAGAGAGACCATGGCGACTCAGGACTCAAAGCGGCGCGTTGCGCTGATCACCGGCGTCACCGGGCAGGACGGCGCATATCTGGCGGAGTATTTGCTCCGTCTCGGCTACACCGTGCACGGGATCAAGCGCAGGTCGTCCTCATTCAACACCGCGCGCGTCGATCGTCTCTACCAGGATCCGCATGCTGGCAACGTGCCGTTCCTGATGCACTATGGCGACATGACGGATTCGACTAATCTGATCCGACTGGTGCAGCAGATCCGACCGACCGAAATCTATAACCTGGCCGCCCAGAGCCACGTCCAGGTCAGTTTCGAGAGCCCGGAATACACCGCCAATGCCGACGCAATCGGCGTGCTGCGCCTTTTGGAAGCGATCCGCATCGTCGGCATGGAAACGGAGATCCGGTTCTACCAGGCCTCGACCTCGGAGCTTTACGGGCTGGTGCAAGAGGTGCCGCAGAAGGAAACCACGCCATTCTATCCGCGCTCGCCCTATGGCGTCGCCAAGCTTTATGGCTACTGGATCACAGTGAACTACCGTGAGGCCTATGGCATGTTCGCCAGCAACGGCATCCTATTCAACCATGAGAGCCCGACCCGCGGCGAGACCTTCGTGACGCGCAAGATCACCCGCGCCGTCGCCCGCATCGAAGTCGGCCTTGAGAACACACTCTATCTCGGTAATCTCGACGCCAAGCGCGACTGGGGCCACGCCCGAGACTACGTCGAGGGCATGCACAGGATCCTGCAGGTCGACGAGCCCGGCGACTTCGTGCTCGCGACAGGCGAGACGCGGTCGGTCCGCGAGTTCGTCGAGCTGGCGTTTGCCGAGGTCGGGCGCAGCATCGAATGGAGCGGCAAGGGCGTCGACGAGGTTGGCGTGGATAAGGCGTCCGGCAAGACGCTGGTGCAGATCGATCCGGCCTATTTCCGTCCGACCGAGGTTGATCTCCTGATCGGGGACGCCAGCAAGGCGCGCGCGAAGCTCGGCTGGGTTCCGAAAACGCCGTTCTCGCAGCTGGTGAGGGAAATGGTCGCCAGCGATCTCGTCGAAGCCAGGCAGGGCGCGGCCAATGGCAAGCACGGCGTTTGAACTCAAGGGCAAGACGGTTTTCGTTGCCGGCCATCGCGGCATGGTCGGCGCGGCGCTGATGCGCCGGCTAGCACGTGAACAGGCCGATCTCTTGACGGTGTCGCGCAAGGAGCTCGATCTGCGCGACCAAGCCACGGTGAATGCCTGGTTTGCCGCGAAGCGACCGCAAGCGGTGTTCCTCGCGGCTGCCAAAGTCGGCGGCATCGTGGCTAACAACGTGCTGCGCGCCGAGTTTCTCCACGACAATCTGGCGATATCGAGCAACGTGATCCAGGCGGCGCATGCCAATGGATGCGAGAAGTTGATGTTCTTCGGCTCCTCCTGCATCTATCCGCGCCTGGCGCCGCAGCCGCTCCGAGAGGATTCGATGTTGACCGGCCCGCTGGAGCCGACCAACGAACCCTACGCCATCGCCAAGATCGCGGGCATCAAGATGGCCCAGGCCTATCGCAGCCAGTACGGCGCCGATTTCATCAGCGTGATGCCGACCAATCTCTACGGCCCCGGCGACAATTATCACCCCGAATACAGCCATGTCGTCGCCGCGCTGATCCGCCGCTTCCACGAGGCCAAACTTTCGGGCGGTGGCCACGTCGTGGTGTGGGGCACCGGCACGCCGCGCCGTGAATTCCTCTATGTCGATGATCTCGCCGACGCCTGCATCCATCTCATGAAGACCTATTCCTCGCCGGAACCAGTCAATATCGGCACCGGCGAGGATATCAGCATCGCCGAGTTCGCACTCATGGTCGCGACCGCCGTCGGTTTTCGCGGTGAGATCTGCTTCGACACGTCCCGCCCGGACGGCACGCCGCGCAAGCTGCTCGACGTGGGTCGGCTTTCCGCGCTCGGCTGGCGCGCCACGACCTCGCTCAAGGACGGCATTCAGCTGGCATATCGGGCGTATCGCGCTGACAGCGATGGACGGCACCAGAGTGATTCACTTGTTCCCGTATAAGGGCTATCCTACGATCAATCAGCGGTGAACGTCCGGCTTAGCGGACTGGCCGCTCACGTAACGATCAATCTTTCTTCGCAGTTCACCAACGTTCATCGTCAACAACTGCCCATAGTTGGCCGCCAAGAACCCGAGTGACGCGGTGAATGCTAGCTACGGCGCAGCCAGCCGACGTGCAGGTGGGCGATCATTAGCCGGAAGCGTGCTGCTGCCCCTTTCCTCTCGACCAATGCCTTAGCGATCGTCTTTCATCATTATCCTCGCCGGCAGCTAACGATGGATATGAGCCCGCCGAACATCCCAAACGCCAAGGGCAAGCCCAACATGTGTGCGATGAGCCCGATGCTGCCGGGCGCGACGAGTATACCCGCGTAGCGCCTGTCGTGATCACCGCGATCGCTATGCCTGCTGGCATGACGTTCTGTTTGCCGGCGCGCCGACACAGCAAGGGTACAACATTTAAAATACCCCCGAAAACGCCCACCTCGGCGAGGCCGAATCCGGCCCCAAAAATGTCAGCCGCGTCCCAAGCAGGCCGGCAGACGAATTTGGCAGATGGTATCACGGGCGCTCCTGAAAGAGCGGTCCGAGCGCGGCGCCCCTCATCCTACGTGCGCCGCCTGCAAGCGGCGCGCGGCTCGACGATGATGCCCTCAACTTGACGTTCCTCATCCGTGCAAGTGCGATGCCGTAACAAATACCGGACTATATCACAGGGCGAGCGACAACTAGGGGTCCTCGACGATGCGGTGTTTCGGCGAATCTTTCCCGATGAGCTACCATACAAGGGGATCATTCTCACTGGTCTGCGACAGCCAGAGGCGCAACGCTCATTATGGCCTGTTGTAAAGCCTACAAAGCTGATGCTGCCCCGCGGCTCTATGTAGTTGGCCCTAACACGGCCGTAAGTTTTCCGAAGCTTTTGCAAATCGGAAGCGCTCATCATTAGTAACGGCGCTGACGCGCGAGATCTAACAGAAACAGGACCGCTATGACGCGCAAGCCGTCAATGTCGGCCCGATACTTTAGAGATTCGATGGTTTCAGGCGGCTAGATGGCTCGCCGCGCCGCGCTTGATGTGTCGTGTCTCGCATTAGTCGTTTCTTCTGGACTAGCGGGTCGCGCCGGCATCAGTCACTTCGAGTGGCATGGTGACAACATCACCCTCAGGTGCAGCGCTTATATCCGCAGTTCGCCGAGACCGTCGTTCTGACCACATCGGACCGTGCGTGGTAAGGAAAACGTACAGCAGGCAGAGATCGATCAGTATCGCCGCCGTCATGACGCTATACGCCCAGGCGCTCTGCACTAGACCGAGCTCCATCAGCACCCGTGACAAACCAAAGCCCACGATCCAGGCATCAAAGCTCATACAGATTCGTCGGAACATCTCCGGATCAAGCCGGCGAATAACGTAGGACCCCAGCGGGATGCCAAGCATTACACTGGGTACAAAAACATAGAGCAAGCTGCCGCTTTCGGAAATGAACAAGCCGAGCTGATAATAGACGAAGGCGGTAACGCTCGATTCCGCCACGCGAACCAGCGCTAGGCCGGCGCGAAATTCGTGTTTGACCAAGCCCTGGTTGTTAAACAGCATCGCTAAGGGAGGGCCGGAGATAGTCGTCACTGAATAGAGGATGCCCAGCATCCACCCGAATGGCAGGCCGATCAGCCAGCTTGCTTGGATAGGGCGGCGCCAACCCGCAGCTTGCAGCAGGATCAGAGGCAGAATGATCGTGTAGGTGGCGAACTTGATCCAGCCCGGCTGGAGCGAGGTCAACGTATAGCCGCCGAGCGCAATGCCCGGCAAGAGTCCAAGCAAGATGGGAAGCACTCGTCTCCAAACCACCCGCACGCCGTTCAAGTTGATGAGGAGGACGTAAACGTTGACGAAGACCTCGATAAAGACAATGGCGGGATTGAGAATGCGATTGGTGTAGAAAAACAGCGCAAGGGGTACAGTAAGCGACGAAAAGCCGTAGCCGATAGCTCCATTTACAAAGGCCGCAAAACACGTCGTTGCGGCCAGAAACCACATAGCAGCATCAAACTCAGGCATTTCCTTAACTTTCCCACTCCAGAGGCATCAGGTCACGCGTCGGGCAAACGGCGCGGCTATTGGTCATCAGGATTGCGGCAGAGTCTGATCATTCCGCTAGCAGCTCCGCCCGCCTTCACAATGGCAGTGGCCGTTGTGTGCGTTCGCCCTTCGACTTCGGGCGTACAACGAGGAGCTGTGCTGCAGTCCCAGTACCTGACTACGATCACTTAGCGAATACGTGTCAGTCTGCTTTTCGACTTGTTGATCAATGGTCCTCGTGCCGAAAGCCGGCAAGTGCGTCGGTCATGGAAGTGTCCTGACGACCGTTCCGACGCAATTGAACTCGCGTCGAATCCGAAGCGGTTCAGCGACATCTTTTTTCAGCTGGCAGCGCAATGCGGTCAGATCGAAGCAAACAATTCTCCTTCAAGAGCCCTTGGATAAATGGCAACGCCACCTTTTATCAGACGAGCATCAATTGTCTTCGCCCCCCGGCGATGTCGAGCTTGGGCGTTCCGTTGCCGTGAATGTACCGTGCAATTCACCTTAGCGGAGCAGCCGCCGATCACCGACGTGTTCTTCCGAGCACCTGACGGTCGCCAAGCTCGGCACCACCGGCGTGAAGATCTCGATGGGTACCGGAGCGTCAAGCGGTCGCAGGCCCCCCTTCGCTCACTATACCGAGCGAACCTGATTGAATTTATCGTCATTTCTTGGTCAGCTGGGCATCAGCAGCACCAGTAAGGTCGAGCTCGGCGGCGATCTTCGCGCGGCCGGAGCTCGCATAGGCACGGTGATCGGACGCAATCGCGACATAGAGCGCCGGCAGCACGAAGAGCGTGAACAGCGTGCCAACAGACATGCCAGCGACGAGCACGAGCCCGATCGAGAAGCGGCTCGCGGCGCCAGCTCCCGTTGCAGTCAACAAGGGTATGAAGCCCGTGACCATAGCCGCCGTAGTCATCAAGATTGGACGCAGTCGGACTCGCGCCGCCATCTCTATGGCCGAGCGACGGTCAAGTCTCTCCTTGAACTGCAGCTCATTGGCGAACTCAACCATCAGGATGCCGTGCTTGGAAATCAAGCCGACCAGTGTCAACAGTCCGACCTGGGTGTAGATGTTCATAGTCGCCCAGCCAAAGAATGGCGGGATCAAGGCCCCGACGATTGCCATCGGCACGCTGATCATGACGATGAGGGGATCGCGCAGACTTTCGAACTGGGCCGCAAGCACCAAGAATATGATGATGATTGCAAATGCAAAGGTAATCGCCAGTTGGTTACCCTCGTGCACATATTGACGGGCGTCGGCGAGGAAGTCGTGGCTGAAGCCTGCAGGCAGTTTCTTTGCCTCGGCCTCCAGGAAGTCCACAGCCTGACCGATCGTGACGCCGGGCATCGGCACGGCCTGAAAGGTCGCGCAGTTGAGCTGATTGTAATGGGTGAGCGCGTTCGGATCGGTCGCAGTATCGATAGAGACTACAGTAGACAGCGGGAGCATCGAGCCCGTCGCAGTCTTCACATAATAGCTCCCGATTGCTTGGGGCGCCAGGCGTTCGTTACGTGGCACCTGCGGGATCACCTGGTAGGAGCGACCCTGCAAATTGAAGCGATTGACGTAGTTTCCGCCAAGTAAGGTGGCGAGCGCGTTACCGATGGTCTGCATGGTGATACCAAGCTCGTTGGCCTTGGATCGATCAACCCTGATTCGTACCACCGGCTGGTTGAACTCGAGGTCGGAGTCGCTCACCATGAATAGACCGCTCTTGCGCGCGGCATCCTTCAACTTCGACATCTGCTCGTAGACGGATTGGAACCCAAGCGTCGAATTGATCACCATCTGCACTGGTAGGCCACCCGAGCCGCCCGGAAGCGGCGGCAAGCTAAAGGCAAACGCGTTAATGCCTTCGATTTTCGACAGCTCGGCTTGGACAAGGGACTTTAGCGCGGTCGATGATCGCTTGCGCTCATCCCATGGCTTGAGCAACATGCCGGCCATGCCACTCTGCTGGCCGCTAACGCCATTGAGCACGAAGCTCAAATCAGTCTCGGAAAATTTCTGAAAGGCTTTCTCGAGCTTGGTACCGTAATAGTCGAGGTAATCGATATTGGCGTATTTCGGCGCCTTGATTAGAGCGAATACGATACCTTGATCCTCCTCGGGTGCGAGTTCCTTCGAAGTATGCATATAGAGAAAGCCGACAAGGCCCAACATGGTCAGCGCAAACAGCCCGGTAATCGGACGATAGTCGAGCGAGCGGTCGAGCTTGCGGCCATACCATCGTGTCATGGCGCCGAACCCACGGTTCACAAATCTTGCGATCCGCCCCTCCTCAGCGGGTTTGAGGAAGAGCGAGCACATCATCGGCGACAGCGTCAAAGCGATCACACCTGACACGATCACCGCTCCGGCTAGCGTAAAGGCGAACTCGCGGAACAGCGCGCCGGTGAGGCCGCCGAGAAATCCGATTGGTGCATATACCGCAGCCAAGGTAATCGTCATGGAGAGAACAGGCCCGACGATCTCTCGGGCGCCCCTCGTAGCAGCTAGTAAAGGCGGCGCACCTTCTTCTAAATGGCGATGAATATTCTCCACCACTACGATCGCGTCGTCGACCACGAGACCGATTGCGAGAACCATTGCAAGAAGGGTCAGGAGATTGAATGAAAACCCCAGCGCCAGCATGATGCTGCAGACACCAACGAGCGACAACGGAATAGTGACTACAGGAATGATGACCGACCGCAGCGAGGCCAGGAATAGAAAGATCACCACCACCACGACAACCACGGCCTCAATGAGCGTCTTTTCCACCTCATCGATCGATGATTGAATGAATTTGGTGGAGTCGTAGGCCACTTTCATCTTCAGTGACGGCGGGAGGTTACGCTCCATTTCTGGAAACAGCGCCCGAACGCCTCGCACTATGTTTAGCGGATTGCCTTGCGGGCTCGCCTGAACGCCGATGAATACCGCGTGCTCGCCGTTCATGGCGACGCTGATGTCTGTGGTCTGCGCGGCAAGCTCGACTACGGCAATGTCCTCCATGCGCACAAAGCCGCCGTCATTGGCTTTGACGATCATGCGCTTGAAGTCATCGACACTCCGCAGATCCGTGTTCGCAGTGACGTCGTAGATGGTGAAATTGCCCTTCGTCTGGCCGGCCGCGGCCTGGAAATTGTTAGCGGCGATTGCAGCCGACACTTCAGCCGGCGACACGCCGTGACCTGCCATTTTCGCAGGGTCGAGCCATAGGCGCATCGCAAAACTCTGGCCCCCCAGGATGTCTGCCGCTGCGACGCCATCGACAGTTGACATAACTGGTTGCACGACGCGGGAGAGGTAGTCGGAGATCGCGCTGGCCGTCAGTTGCTCGCTGGAGAAGGCGATGTACATGACAGCGGTGGTCTGACCGGTCGACTTAGTGACGACCGGATCGTTTGATTCCTTTGGAATTAAGTATCTGACTGAGTTGACCTTGGAGAGCACCTCGGTGAGCGCCTCGTTCGGATCAAAATTCAGCTTGATGTGGACTTGGATCGTCGAGGTACCGAGCACCGATGAGGAACTGATGTAGTCGACGCCCTCGGCGGAAGCGACTGCCTGCTCCAGGGGAGTGGTGATGAACCCCTGGATCATGTCGGCGGAGGCGCCAGGAAAGGAAGTCGTGATATTTACGACTGTATTAGATAGCTTGGGATATTGCCGTATCGGCAGCACGGTGGCCGCGCGAAATCCGATCAGCAAGATCAGGAAACTGACGACGATAGACAATACCGGACGTTTGATGAAAAGCTCGGTAAATGCCATCTCAACTCGCATTTCCAGAGAGGGATGCAAATAAGCCAGCAACTTGCGGTGCAGCAATGATCATCAATGCGGCTACTGCGCAAAGCCCTAATATGAGGAAAGCGCTATCGGCTACTCAAAGGGCTCACACGTTGCTGAGCATAGCGTTCCCAATCCTCCGCTTCTGGAACTTCGTCGCTTGAATGAAGGTTGGCTGCGCTGTTCTGATCACTCATCGCGATCTCGAACAGTGGGTCCCTTCCTTAAGACAAAGCGCGCGTGCAACCTGCCAAAGGTCAGTCTCAAGATATTCGCCCTCACATGGAACGCAACGACCGCTAGCAAGGTGTCACTTCAGGCTTCGCGATGACCCGTCGATCGAATGATCCAGCTCGACATCGAAAGTACAAGCGACCTGACGGGTGCTCAACTCTACAAAGGTAAGCGGCCAATATAGAATGGGCTGCAAAACGCTATACCAAGGTTTGTCGAAACGGTCACTGGCCGCAGCCCCGCGAAAGTTGTGAGGTTGCCAATCCCACAATATTCCGCATGCACCCCCAATCGCGTCGCTAACTCGCTGAGCAACGTCGGCTCGGAGCTGGCCCTTGCTACCAGCTCGGCACGTCTGTCGGAAACGCTGGCTTGAGCCTTCTTCCAGCTCAATATCCTCCGTACTGTTGGGCTACGCAGCGCGCTACGGACTTGCGCAACGCCAGTATTACGTGTCGATTAGCCGCCAACGTAGGCTGCTGCACAAAGCGCCGCGGGCGTCCAAGCGGTTTGTCGGCGGTGTTGAGCGTGTCACCGTCCACAAGTTCAAGATACTGCAGTCGGTCAACTGCCTTTAAATGCCTCTTGGCGATCGCATTAGCTTTTCTACGTTGCGGCTCTCCTGAGCGAAATTCATTGACCGCGGCGGACAGTCCACGATTGATCGCAAGGGCCCGCTGACGTAAGACCCAGATGACCCATCACGGGAATCTCGCAATTCGTCGGTGCTGAGGTGGAAGCAATGGCACATCGGCGACGCGCAAAGCGCGAGGCTTGCTGCGTGCAACGGCTTGCAGATGATGGTTCATCATCGCCACGCTCACAGGCGGCGTGTTTTTAAATCCAAGGCAAACGTTCCGACACTGACACCGACGAGAATGATGTCAACGGAAGTATCCGCGATACGCGCCGCAACCGCGGCGTAAACAGTGGTTATGACAAGACGCCGGCGTCCTCCTTCCAGCGCTGCAGCATGGGAATAGTGATGCGCTCGACCGGCCGCTCCGAAAGGGGGCTCATTTGGACCCCATCGCGTCCACAACCTCCGTCGATTCTGCGGTGCAAGTGGCAAGGCATTGATGTCACCCAACTCGCCCGCTGTTTCGAAGCCATATCGACCCGCAGCGTCCGAAGTAGTCGAGTATGTCAGGCGATCAGTAACTGGTTGCTGCGATCAGTGAGATCTTCGGCCTCAACTGAAGAGTTTGCTGCTCGTCTAAGTAAGACGAACTGCAAACAATGAGCACCGACTTGGCAGGTCCGCGGAGCAGCGCCGTTGAGGACAGCAACGTGAGCCGCGTGCGTCGAGAATGACATATCTGAATTCGTGCCCCGGAGTTATTGTTCCAGATCTCCACAAATCCAATCGGTAGAATGCCCGTCTCGTCGCAGTGATCTGGATCGAGGGTGATGGAACCGTGATAATGGAGATTCGCCTCCGTGACATGGATGCCGTGCAGCTTAGCTGCGAGTTCTTTTCGTCTCAAAAACGGCCCACCAAGGATGAAATTCCTTCTGGTTGCGTGATCACCACACGATGACTCGGCCGCTGGTGCGGGCGGGTCCATTGGGTTCGGCAGCTCCGTCGACAGGCTGTGGCGATCGGCGACCGGTCCGGCCTGCTTCTAGACCAGCTCATCGGCTGCATCGCTTATTGCGGCGTAGATTTCTGCGAGGTCCGCTGAGGTGACACAATACGGCGGCATGACATAGATCGTGTTGCCAAGTGGGCGCAGCAGCAGATCTCGATCGCTAAAGAACGCCTGCAAGCTCGGCCCGATATTGGCGAGGTACCCCTCGTCGCACACCTGCAGCTCGAGTGCTGTGATAGTACCAGTCTGACGGACGTTCCCGAAGCGCGCGTCCGCGCGAAATGGCTCGATTTTCTGTTTCTGCATTGCAGCGACGGAGGCCACACGCTCGTAGGTCTCACGGTTACACCAGAGATCCAGGTTCGCCTTGGCAGCGGCACACGCCACCGGATTTGCCGTGTAAGAACTGGAGTGGAAGAAGGTGCGGGTTCGGTCTTTCGAATAGTGTGCATTGAAAATGTCCGCGCGGCAGAGCGTCACCGCGAGCGGAAGAGAGCCACCCGTAAGGCCCTTGGAATAGCAGGCAATGTCGGGCCTGACCCTAGCCTGCTCGCAAGCGAATAATGTTCCAGTGCGCCCCCAGCCGGTCATGACCTCGTCGGCAATGAACAGGACGTCTGAGGCCTCACAGATCCGTTTCATTTCATTTAGGACCCAAGCAGGATACATAAGCATCCCCCCAGCGCCCAGGATAAGGGGTTCGACGATAAAGGCAGCCGGATTTTCGTTGCGACACGCGGCCTCGAGCGCGTCGAGCGTCGCCTGTTCATGACCCAGCGCCGGGAACGGCACTGAGGTAACCTCGAACAGCAGAGGTTCGTAGGCCGCATTGAACACACCACGCGCCCCGACCGACATGGTGCCCACCGTATCGCCATGATAGGAATGCTGCATCACGACGATACGTGAGCGCGGCTCGCCGATGTTGCGCCAATAGCCGAGGGCCAATTTCAGCGCCACCTCCACGCTGGTCGAGCCGCTGTCGGAGAAGAAGACGTAGTCGAGGCCACGGGGCGCAAGTTTCAAAAGCAGGGAGGCTACCTCTTCGGCGGGTTCATGAGTGTGGCCCGCGAAGATGATCTGGTGGAGCTTTTCCGCCTGCTTCTGAATGGCATTCACGATGTCAGGATGGCAATGGCCATGGGTCACAACCCACCAAGACGCGATCGCGTCAATGATGCGACGGTCGTTCGCGGTGTAAAGATATGCACCCTCTCCGCGCAAAACCTTTATCATCTCTCCCTGCAGCGCATGTTGGGTAAACGGATGCCAGATCCGCGACTTTGCTTTGCACATTATAAATCGAAATCGCCAGCATGGAACGAATCCTTGAAGACCGCGCGAAGCGCGTTCGGGGTGAGTGGAACAAGGCACGGGAGCCGACCCAGCTTCCGCACTTTTCCAACCCTGCAAATAGTGCTCTCGGTGTGGACGTTCTCTTCACCGATGAACACCATACCACGAACCTCAATGTTGCGATTGTGCAAGGCCTCGAGCGAAAGCAGCGAATGATTGATGGTACCGAGGGCAGTGCGCGCACAGAGAATGACTGGCAGCCGCCATCGTGCAAAGACGTCCATATATAGTTCGTTGCGATTGAGCGGCACCATTAGCCCGCCTGCCCCCTCGATCACGAGCGGGCGATCACCGGTGTCCGGCACATTGAGTGAGGTGACGTCGATGTGAAGCCGATCGAGTTCTGCTGCGAAATGTGGTGACGCTGGCGTTTCAAGACGATACCGCTCTGGCACAATCCGATCATCGGGAAGTTCGGCCAGTCGTTTGACGACCTCAGAATCGGTCTCCGCTCGAAGACCAGCCTGGATCGGTTTCCAATAATAGGCATCAAGACAACCGACGATCCCTGCGCAAAAGATCGTCTTGCCGACCCCAGTGTCGGTGCCGGTGATTACGAATCGCCGAGCCATCTTCCCTCGCTTCCGGTTTCTTCCATCAAGGCATCGAGCAAGGAACGCACATCATTCTCTCCGACATTCAGCGTCAGGGAGATTCGCAGCCGAGCTGTGCCCGGCGGCACGGTCGGGGGTCGGATTCCGCGAACGTCGAATCCGCAAGCCTGCAGCATCGATGCCAGTTTCATGGCGCGCACGTTGTCGCCGACAATGTAAGGCACAATCTGGGAAGCGGAGGGACTCCGGCGCCCGCGCAAGCGGATCTCTTGATGTGTGAAGGCGACTAAGCTGGCCAGGCGCTGTTGCCGTTCCGGTTCCTCCTTCAAGATTTTTAGCGCCTCCTGCACGGCAACAGCCAGTAAAGGCGACGGCGCCGTTGCAAAAATTAGTGGACGGCAACGGTTGACCATGAAGTCGCGCAACACCCGGCTCGCGGTGACGAGGGCGCCGGCGGCGCCCAACGCCTTGCCGCATGTATGAACGACCACCAGGTTCTCGCGCCCTTCATAGGGGGCGGTCAGCCCCTTTCCCTGCTCACCGTACACGCCAGTGGCGTGAGCTTCATCCACCAAAAGGAACGCATCATGCCTGTCGGCAATTGCGACAAGCTCCCTGAGCGGCGCGAAATCGCCGTCCATGCTGTACAGACTTTCAGCCACGATCCAGACGCAACCCGTCCCGCCTTTCGCGCGCCAGTCGCGGATTGCGTCTTCGACCGACGTCGGATCGTTGTGAGCGCTTTCGCGAAACTCGGCTCGTCCGGACCGTGCGCCTTCGCGAATGCTCGCGTGCACGCGCGAATCGAGTACCAGCAGATCGCCCCGTTGAGGCAGCGTCGTCAGGATGGCAAAATTCGCCACATATCCGGCGCTGAAAAACAGCGCTGTCTCGGCTCCGAAAAGGTGCGCGGCCTCCGCTTCGAGACGTTCGTGCTCGTCGCAATTTCCGCGCAGGAGTCGTGACCCGCCGGCCCCAATTGGAGTGCCGGCTTCCAGCGCCGCCGCTACAGCCTTCTTCATCCGCGGCGCACTCGCCAGCGCGAGATAGTCGTTCGATCCAAAATCAATGCCCGAACGCGGCGCTAGGCGCCGCAGCCGGTCCTGCTCGTTGAGGGCCCGCAAGGCGGCGCGATAAGTGGCCACCTTGTCCGCGCGCGTTGAAGTCATCAATCAGTCAGGTGTGTAGAAGGGGGTGCTTGCGCAAATCACTCGGCGGCCGCCAATCACGAAACTCAAGAATCTCTCGAGGGCGGCAGAGACGGCTATGGGTGTCGATCACTGAGAACGCTAACATTAGCCGGCACAGATCGCCTGTTGCCCGGCTGCTCCTGGTCGAGGCCGGATTTGATGCCAAGCCGCCCAAGCAACTCCACGTCTCGCTCGCGCTGCGGGTTGCGCGTGGTCAGAAGCGCGTCGCCGATAAAGATCGAATTAGCGCCGGCGAGAAGGCACAGCGTCTGCAATTCATCCGTCATGTATTGCCGCCCGGCGGACAGCCGCACCACGCTTTGTGGCATCAGGATGCGTGCGACCGCGACGACACGCGCGAGGGAGATTGGATCGGGCCGTTCCGCCGTTTCCGCGACCGGCACGCCCTTGACCTCGTTCCAAAGGTTGATCGGCACGCTATCCGGATGGCTCGGAAGATTGGCGAGCAGCACCAGCATGCCGAGGCGATCCACGACGCGCTCCCCCATGCCGAAGATCCCGCCGCTGCAGACCTTTATGCCCGCCGCGCGCACCTCAGTGAGCGTGTGAATACGCTCCTGCAATATCCGCGTGGTGATGATCTGGCCATAGAATTCGGGCGAGGTATCGACGTTGTGGTTGTAGAAGTCGAGGCCGGCCTCACGCAAACGCTGCGTCTGAGGAGCGGTAAGCATTCCGAGTGTCACGCAGGTTTCCATTCCGAGACCCTTCACCGCGCTGACCATCTCGCAGACCTGGTCTAGGTCGCGGTCCTTTGGACTGCGCCATGCCGCCGCCATGCAGAACCGCGCCGCGCCGGCCGCTTTCGCGCGCTCGGCGGTCGCGATCACATCCGCCTTGTCCATTAGCCGCGTCGCTTTCAGCCCCGTGTCATAGTGCGCGCTCTGCGAGCAATAACCGCAATCCTCTGGGCAGCCGCCAGTCTTGATGCTGAGAAGGCTCGCGGTCTCCAGATGATTGGGATCAAAACGGCGGCGGTGAACGGCCTGAGCACGGAACATCAGGTCGGAGAACGGCGCGTTATAGAGCGCCTCCGCCTCGCCAAGGGTCCAGTCGTAGCGAACGGGTTCAATGTCGCAGCCGTCGTCCGGTTTTGTTTTCGCGCTTGGGATCATCCGAGCCTACGAGCCTCCTCTACCAACTATAGATAATCCTCAGGATTATCTATGATCTTTCATGTCGAGTTATGCTAACTGACGTCCGGCCGACATGCACGGTGTTTTCTGATAGATAATCTATGATGAGTGAGAACGCGACAACTTCGCAACGCATTGCCCATTCGATCGGGCGCCGCATTATCAGCGGCGCCCTAGCACCAGACGCACCGCTGAGGCAGGACCATATCGCGCGCGAATTCAACTCGAGCCACGTCCCCGTGCGGGAAGCTTTTCGGCAACTGGAGGCACAACACCTCGTTGTTGCCGCCCCCCGCCGCGGCGTGCGCGTTGCATCGCTCGACGCGAAGTCGGTAAAGGAGATCGCCGAGATGCGCGCCGCGCTGGAAGTGGTCGCGCTGCGGAATGCCGCGCCGAAACTCACGGCGGCCCATCTCGCGCGGATTGAGCTAGCCCTGATCGAAGCCGACAACGCGGAGACAATTCAGGAATTCGAGATCGCGAATCGCACATTTCACCACGCACTCGTGGCGCCCTGCGCAATGCCTCGATTGCTCGCCTGCCTCGATGGACTGCAACTCGCAAACTCGCGATTAGTGTTCGCGATGGCGCGCAGTGCCGGATGGCGTCCGCGATCCAATCAGGATCACCGCTTGATTCTGCAAGCAGTACGATCACGTAATATCGATCAGGCCTGCGATCTGCTTGCGCGTCACATTCAAAGTATTGAGCGGCTCGCCTTTCCTGCTTTATTATGAGAGACAACAATGCAATCGCAGCGCACCAGGCGGCGTCGTCCCTGGCACGACACCAAGTTAGCCCTCCGATAGGCCTTCATCTCGCACGAGCCATATCCAGCCATGATTTGCCACATTGTCCTATTCACAGCTAAGAACAAGACCTGCATCGATATAAATCGCCGACCGACTCTCGGTTCTTCCCGCCATCACATGCACGCCGGCATCGCGTGCAACCGCAAGACCGATCAGCTCGGTAATAACGTCGACGTCGTTGTGAGAATGATGCTGTAGTTCGCCACCCGGGCGCACGATCTCTACAGTATCAGTCAAACGGTTACGACCACTGCCAGAGCTTCAGTTAGTGGCCGATTACAATTGCCGGATGTCGTCTCGGAAGCTTGGTGCACCTCCGCGAATTGCCATGGATCGAGCTGGTCACGGGTGCAACGTCTCGCACCGACCGCACCTCCTTCTCAGCAGCATCACTTCGGCGTGACCGAAGGCGTTGGCTCCTCTCTTTTTCTTCGCCGCGGCAGCCGATTGCACGACGAGCTGACAGCGGCCGCTCCGCTTCGGCACCCGATCCGAGCATAATGCTCGGATGATCACTACCCTCGACATCTTGTCGATTGGCTCCAGCGCAGGTGCGTGCACCTCGTTGAGTTGCGCGACGCCCTAGAGCTTCGATTGTGCGGGAAGCCCATCGCAAATTGTCCTTGCAGACGACTCCAGACAAGGCGATCTTATGCCTCGCGCGCGTACTTGCTCGTCTGGCCGCGTGGGAAGATCATGAAAGACAGCTCGCCAACCGAAACGACAATGAAGAGAGCGACGATCTATGCTCGGTTCTCAACCGATCTTCAGAACGAGCGATCGATTGAGGATCAGCTTTCACTTTGTCAAACGTATGCGGAGCGCGAAGGCTTAACTGTTATCAGTACCTATGAAGATCGGGCTCGTTCAGGCGGCTCTGTCATGGGACGCGAAGGCCTTTTGCGGATGTTGGACCAAGCGCGGGAGAGATCCTTTGACGTGGTGATCGTCGAGGCGCTAGATCGCCTCTCGCGCGACATGGAAGATCTTGCAGGCATTCATAAGCGGCTATCCTTTCTCGGGATCGAGATCCGGGCGGTCCACGAAGGCGTCGTTAACACCGTGCTGGTCGGCCTTCGCGGCTTGATCGGACAACTCTATCGTGAGGACAACGCGCACAAAGTGCGTCGTGGCCAAGCCGGGCGGATCAAGCAAGGTTTGGCTGGGGGTGGCCTGACATACGGATACGCCGCGGTCACTGGAAGAAGTGGCGAACGAGTTGTGGTCGAGACAGAGGCACGAGTAATCCGGCGCATCTTTCAGGAATACGTCGAAGGCCGTACGCCTCGGGAAATCGCGCACGATCTCAACCACGAGAGGATATCACCTCCGCGGGGGCGCGCATGGAATGCCTCAACAATAAATGGCAATAGTGAGAGGGGTGCCGGCATTCTGCAGAACGAGCTTTATATGGGCCGCCTGGTCTGGAACAAAGTTAGGATGGTGAAAGATCCCGACTCGGGAAAGCGCCTGTCACGACCGAATCCAAAGAGTGACTGGCAGGTTGCTGAAGTGCCGCATCTTGCAATCCTCAATCCAGAGCTATTCACAGCTGCTCAGCGACGCAAGGAAGAGCGCAGTCACACCCACCCCAGCCACCAACGTCGGCCTCGTCGAATGCTATCTGGCCTGCTCCGTTGCGGCTCATGCGGTTCGGGTATGGCAACCAATGGGCGGGACAAATCAGGGCGCGTTCGTATTCGCTGCTCCGCGGCGACAGAGAGCGGCACATGTTCTGACGCGAAGACTTTCTATTTACACAACGTCGAAAGTGCAGTCCTCAGCGGGCTAAAGGCCGAACTGCGTGCCCCGAACGTTATTTCGGAATATGTACGAACATATCTGGAGGAGCGGAAGCGCCTCGCAGCTACATCACACGCAAAGCGGCAGCGCCTTGAGCTGCAGCTAGGGCAATTGAACCGAGAAATCGAGCGACTAGTGGATGCAATTGCAAAAGGACACGGCGATCCATCAATTCTCGGGCCAAGATCGACCGCCCTAGATGCCGAGCGAAAGCGGATCTCTGAGGAGTTGAAGAGCGAGCCCGCCACGCCGAAGGAAGTCGCGTTACATCCGGGGATCCTGAAACGGTACGAGGAGCAACTCGGTCGACTTGAAGAAGCGCTGGGGAAAAGTGTTTCAGCCGGTGACGCCGAGGCCGCGCAGGCCATCAGAGATCTTGTCGATACGGTCACTGTGTTCCGGGATCCAGACAGACCGGGTGGAGTAGCGATTGAGATTGCAGGCCGATTAAATGCCCTGCTCGGCGAAGCTGCCCACCATAACGGGGTAAAGGGAGTGTGGGGAAAGATGGTAGCGGGGGAGGGACTCGAACCCCCGACCCCAGGATTATGATTCCCGTGCTCTAACCAGCTGAGCTACCCCGCCACAGGGCCCGCGAACGGCGGCTACGGCCGATCTCGCGAACGCGCGGCATATAAAGAAGGGGGCGGCGGGAAGTCAATCCGCCTTCGCTAAAAGCTTCGGCGCGACAGGGCGTTTGGGGGTGGAAAAGCGACCGGTTTTGGCGGCGGATCGCCTGTTTTTGGATATCAGATTTGCGGAGACTCCCCCTCACCCGGAAGCCGCGCTTTTGCGGATTCCGGCCTCTCCCGCAAGCGGGAGAGGCGAAGGAAGAATCGGGCCTATTTCGGCCGCACGTTCGGGTCGCCGCCGGGGCTGCCGGGGGGCGGGATCACCGGGGTGTTGCCGCCGGTGTCGGGGGCCGGGGCGTGCATCTCGGGGTCGACGCCCGCGGGCGGGCAGAGCACGCCGTCGGACTTTGCCAGCTTGTCGCCGAGCGGTTCCCGGGACTGGCCGGTGGTGGTGCCATCGGCCTGGCGGTTAGGGCGGTCCTGCGGGGTGCAATTGGCCGCATGTTGCGGGGATGGCGGCGCGGTCGCTTGCGGCGGCGTCGCCGGGGCGGGCGGAGCCTGCGCGATCGCGCTGCCGGAGGCGACGATCAGGAGGCTGGCCAGGATGATGTTTGATGTCGTGCGCATGGGAGCAAAACGCGCCGATCACGGCGCGTGTTCCCTCGGCACGATCACGATTTGTGGTAGCGGATCAGCGAAAAGTGCCCCATCGGCGGCATCGGCCTCCGTTCGGCCAAGGTGATGCCGCCGTGCCTCGCGGCCCAGCCCTCGAGGCGGGCCCACGGGAATTCCGGGCGCCAGCCGAGGCGGCGGGCGACGGGCGCGAAGGCGAGCTCGAACAGTTTGCGCGGGCCGGTCTCGGCGCCGATGTGGTTGACGAGGATCAGCTCGCCGCCGGGCTTGAGCACGCGCACGAACTCGTCGAGCGTGCCTTCGGGATCGGGCACGGCGGTGATGACATATTGCGCCACCACCGCGTCGAAGAAGTTTTCGGGGAAGGCGAGGTTTTTCGCATCCATCACCGAGAGCACTTCGACATTGGAGAGGCGAAGCGCACGCACCCGCGCCTGCGCCTTGCGCAGCATCGGCTCGGAGATGTCGACGCCGCAGATTTTCGTGGTGCGCGAATAGTCCGACAGCGACAGGCCGGTACCGACGCCGACGTCGAGGATGCGGCCGCCGATGCGGTCGGCCTCCGCGATGGTCGACTGCCGTCCGGCGTCGAACACCTTGCCGAACACGAGATCATAGACCGGCGCCCAGCGGCCATAGGCCTTCTCGACCCCGGCCCGCGAGATGTCTGCTGCCATGCCCCCTGCCCTGAATTCTCTTAACCGCGCACCGCTTCGACAAGCGGCCTCGCCGTGCCTGTCGCGACTTTCGCGGCGGCGCTTTGAATGAAGCCGCCGCCAAGCACGCGGGCCTGCCCACTGGGCGCGTCGTAGAACACGCAGGCCTGGCCGGGCGAGACGCCCTCCTCGCCGCCGACGAGCTCGACCTCATAATGGCCGTTCGCGCCGCGCAGCCATGCCGGCTGCGGCGCGCGGGTCGAGCGCACGCGCACGAACAATTCGAGGCCGGCGCCGATGGCGCGGTCGATGTCGCCGCCGCCGATCCAGTTGACGTCGCGCAAGGCGATGCGGTGCATCTTCAGCGCATCGCGCGGGCCGACGACGACGCGGCGGGTGGCAGCCTCAAGCCGCACCACGAACAGCGGCGCGTGGGCGGCGATGCCGAGGCCGCGGCGCTGGCCGACGGTGAAATTGGCGATGCCATTGTGCCGGCCGAGCACGCGTCCATCGAGATCGACGATGTCGCCGGGGTCCATCGCATTCGGACGCAGGCGCGTGATGATGTCGGTATAGCGGCCCGTCGGCACGAAGCAGATGTCCTGGCTGTCGTGCTTGTCGGCGACGGACAGGCCAAAGCGGCGCGCGAGCTCGCGCGTCTCGGGCTTGGTCATGTCGCCGAGCGGGAAGCGCAGGAAGTCGAGCTGTTCTTGCGTCGTCGCAAACAGGAAATAGCTCTGGTCGCGGTCGGCGTCGGCCGCGCAGACCAGCGCGCGCGAGCCGTCTTCGCGGCGGCGCGAGGCGACGTAATGGCCGGTGGCGAGCGCCTGTGCGCCGAGCTCGCGCGCGGTCTTCAGGAGGTCGCGGAATTTGACGCTGCGGTTGCACTCGATGCACGGCACCGGCGTCTCGCCGAGCGCGTAGCTGTCGGCGAAATTGTCGATGACGGATTCGCGGAAGCGATCCTCGTAGTCGAGCACGTAATGGGGAATGCCGAGTTTTGCCGCGACGTCGCGGGCGTCGTGGATATCCTGGCCGGCGCAGCAGGCACCCTTGCGATGGGTCGCCGCGCCATGGTCGTAAAGCTGCAGCGTGATGCCGACGACGTCGTAGCCTTCCGCCTTCAGAAGCGCAGCCGTCGTCGAGGAATCGACGCCGCCCGACATGGCGACAACGACCCTGGTGTCCTCAGGACGGCCTTCGAGATCCAGACTGTTGGGCATGGGCCTTAAGGGTTGTGACGGCGTGCGGCGATCCGCGATTTCATGCTTCTCGCGGGACGTCGTCGAACCCCGGGAACTTTAGTTCCCGCAAGGCACGACTGCCCGGTCGAAAGCGGCTGAGAGTAACCTCTTTAATATAGGCGGCATTCCGGTGAAGCAATCACGGGGGCGGCCAGCTTAGGGCAATTCTTGCCGGGGAGGCAGAAATGGCGGGGTCGCAGCGGGCCCTGCGGCGACGGGATAAAATCCATAAACGATTGATTTTGCTACATAAATATACCTGAAAGGGCACTGGCCCGCTCCTTGCTCCCCTGATGCCGAAGATGTTTCCAAGGGGTCGCCTGTGGTCAGTCGTACGTCAGATGTCGTGGCCAGCGTGCAAGTTTCGAGCGCGCAGCAAAAGCCTGCGCGGTCGCAGAGCGCCAGGGAGCCGTCCGCGAACGACTCCTTCGGGTCGCTGGTCGACAGCAACACCCAGGCGATCAACACCAATGCGGCCTCGCAGGCCCAGGATAGCGCGCCGCGGCGGAGCGATTCGTCCTCCGCGGACAAGGGGCCGCGCGACACCTCGTCCACGGATGAATCCTCGCAGAGCAGGGCGAGCGACGACACCGACACCTCCGCGCCCGCCAGGAACGACAAGGCGAACGACAAGTCGAACGACACGACCACGGATGCGGCCAAGGACGCCGGCACGGCGAAGGACAAGGTCAAGGACAAGTCCGAGGCGTCGGACGCCAAATCGGCTGACACATCCGAGAAAACCAAGGACGACCAGACCGAGGGCACCGACACGCTCACCGCCGCGGTCGATGCCGCAGCAACCGCGCCGGCCGACGCGGCGCAGGCCGTGCCCGATCCGAACGCGATCGTGGTTGCCGCGCCGGTCGTCCCGGCCGATCCCAACGCGGCTGCAAACCAGGCCGCCACCGCCTCGCCGCTGACGATCGCCGCCGCCGGCATCGCCGCCAGCGCTTCGACCGCGGCGCAGATCGCGGGCACCAAGACCGACACCGCCACGCCCGCCGACAAGAGCGCCAAGACCGCCGGCGCCAAGGTCGACGCCGACACCACCGCGACGCTGGCCGATGCCGCGACCGGGGCAACCGACGCGGCCGCGACCGACGCCAAGGCGAGCGGCGGGTTGATCCCCGTCAACCAGGGCACGCCGAAGACCTCGTTCCAGGCCGCCGTCGCCACCGCACAAGGACAGTCGGACGTCTCCAATATCGGCCAGGACGCCGGCAAGGCGAACGCCGCCCCGACACAAGCGCCGGGCGCCGCGACCGCCGACGCCGCAGCGCATCCGCAAAGCGCCAAGCCGCAGGCAGATGGCGCAGCGACCGAGGCGAAGCCCGGCGCAGCGGACCGTACGCCCGACGCGATCCCGGCCGCACCGGCCGCCCACGCCCATGCCAATGCGCAGGCCGCTTTCAACACCGCCGACACCAGCGCGCAGGCCGCCTCCGCGATGCAGGCGCCGCTGACCAACACGACCTCGACCGCGTCCGCTTCGACCGCGACGCTGACCGCGACCGCGGCCAGTGCGACGGCGGTGCCGATCAACGGCGTGCCGGTGGAGATCGCGGCCGCCATCCGCTCCGGCAAGTCCCGCTTCGACATCAGCCTCGACCCGGCCGAGCTCGGCCGCATCGACGTCCGCATCAATGTCGACCGCAACGGCAACGTCACCTCGCATCTCACGGTGGAGAAGCCGGAGACGCTGCAGATGCTGCGCCAGGACGCGCCGCAATTGCAGCGCGCGCTCGATGATGCCGGCCTCAAGTCCGGCAGCAACGGGCTGTCCTTCAGCCTGCGCGACCAGAATTCGTCGGGCCAGAACTCCGGCCAGAACAACGACAATGGCGGCAATGCCCGCCGGCTGATCATCAGCGAGGACGACACCGCTGCTGCCGCACCCGTCGGGCGCGGCTATGGCCGCATGTACGGGCCGAGCGGCGGCGTCGACATCAGAGTGTAAGGAGTATCCGACATGACCACCACGACTGGCGCTACCGCTCCTGCTGTCGTCTCCGGCACGACCGACCTCCCGAAATCCTCCTCGTCGAACTCGCTGAGCTCGACCACGGGATCGACGCTCGCCGGCAACTTCCAGACCTTCCTGACGCTGCTGACCACGCAGCTGCAGAACCAGAACCCGCTCGATCCGCTCGACACCAACCAGTTTACGCAGCAGCTGGTGCAGTTCGCCGGCGTCGAGCAGCAGCTCAAGACCAACGATGCGCTGTCGCAGCTCGTCACCCTGCAGCAGACCACGCAGGCGACCCAGGCGCTGGGCTTCGTCGGCAAGACCGCCCTGGTCGACGGCTCGACCGCGACCATGACCAAGTCATCAGCCACCTGGCATCTCAACGTGCCGACCGACTCCACCGTCGACATCACCGTCGCCAATGCCAGCGGCCAGACCGTGTTCACCGGCAAATACACCGCCGCCGCCGGCACCGACATTCCCTTCACCTGGAACGGCATGGGCAATGACGGCACGCAATGGCCCGACGGCAAGTATACGATCACGGCAACGGGCAAGGACGTGGCGAACAACAATGTCGGCATCGCCGCCCAGGTGCAGGGCGTCGTGTCGTCGGTCGACCTGACCCAATCGCCGCCCCTGCTCACCATCGACGGCGCAAGCTACACACTGAGCCAGGTGAAGAGCATCATCGCCACCAGCAGCAATTAAAGGTGCGCGCCGCTGCTATATACTCGCTGTCATCCCCGCGAAGGCGGGGATCCATAGCCCCAGGGAGAAGTTTGGCGAAGACCAGGGGTTAGGACGTCATTCTTGGTACTGCTGCCCGCGTCTCATCGATAGATCACGCGGTATGGGTCCCTGCTTTCGCAGGGACGACATTGAGGGCCTCCGCGACACCGCGCTCCGGCTCCATTCGTTAGTAAAGTATTTACGAAGTCCCCCTCGACCGGCCCGGATTCCACCGTTTCGCCGGCCGACACGGCGCCGTTCCAGCCATTTTCAACGAGAATTGTATTGAAGCCTTAGGCTTAGCGGATTTTTAAGCCGCCGGGCGTAGGGTTACGGGCGTGAGTTCAGTGGTTGAGAGTTTGTGAGTACGCCATGACAGAACCCCATCGCCCGAGGGTAAAATACGTCATCGGGCCGGACGGCAGTCCGTTGACGATCGCGGATCTGCCTGCACCCGGCACCAAACGCTGGGTCATCCGCCGCAAGGCCGAAGTCGTCGCCGCCGTCCGTGGTGGACTTCTCTCGCTGGAGGAGGCCTGTAGCCGTTATACCCTGACGGTCGACGAATTCCTCTCCTGGCAGTTTTCCATCGACCAGCATGGTCTGGCGGGTCTTCGCACCACCCGCATCCAGCAATATCGCCAGTAGGCGATCCGGAAATCTGCGGCTTTTGACGAAAATCGGCCTCGCCCTGCGAGGCCGATTTTTTCATATCGGTCCTTTGCGCGACTTTTGTCCGACCTCTTAACCTTCGTTAACCATATCGAAACCATCACCTAGGCAATAATTGCCCAGTCGGCCTTTCCTGTGAAAGCGGCCGAATCTGTTGGGGCGGTTGCTTGCAAGGTCTTGCGGACTTTTTGAAGAGTATCGGCGCCGCCCGGTTCGGGGCGATGATCGCGGTCACCGCCGCGCTCATCGGCTTTTTCGCGTTCGTCATCATGCGCGTCACCACGCCGCAGATGACGACGCTGTTCACCGACCTCAGCGTCGAGGATTCCTCCGGCATTATCAAGGACCTGGAACGCCAGGGCATCCAGTTCGAGATCCGCAACGAGGGCAGCATCATCATGGTGCCCAAGGACAAGGTCACGCGCCTGCGGATGAAGCTCGCCGAGGGCGGCCTGCCCAAGGGGGGCGGCGTCGGCTACGAGGTGTTCGACAAGTCGGACGCGCTCGGCACCACCTCCTTCGTCCAGAACATCAATCACCTCCGCGCGCTGGAAGGTGAGCTCGCCCGCACCATCCGTGCCATCGACCGCATCCAGGCCGCCCGCGTCCATCTGGTGCTGCCCGAGCGCCCGCTGTTTGCGCGCGAGGCGCCGGAGCCGTCGGCCTCGATCGTGGTCCGCGTCCGCGGCTCGCTGGAGGCCCAGCAGATCCGCGCCATCCGCCACCTCGTCGCCTCCGCCGTCAACGGATTGAAGCCGCAGCGGGTCTCGATCGTCGACGAGGCCGGCCAGCTGCTCGCCGACGGCGCCGCCACCGATCCGGAGCAGGCGGTCGGCGACGAGCGCCGCATCTCCTTCGAGAAGCGGATGCGCAAGCAGGTCGAGGACATCGTCTCCTCCGTGGTCGGCTCGGGCCGCGCCCGCGTCCAGCTCTCCGCCGATTTCGACTTCAACAAGATCACCCAGACCTCGGACAAGTTCGACCCCGAGGGCCGCGTGCTGCGCTCGAGCCAGACCCGCGAAGAGCAGAGCATGACCGCCGACAACAACGGCCAGGTCACCGTCAACAACGAGCTGCCCGGCAACCAGCAGAACAACGGCGTCGCGGCCAAGGACCAGAGCAAGAAGTCCGAAGAGACCAACAATTACGAGATCTCCCGCACCACCAAGACCGAAGTGACCGAAGCCGGCCGGGTCAACCGCATCTCGGTCGCGGTGCTGGTCGACGGCATCTACTCCAAGAACGACAAGGGCGAGCTGGCCTATCAGGACCGCACCAAGGAGCAGCTCGACCGCATCGCCACGCTGGTGCGCTCGGCGATCGGCTTCGACCAGAAGCGCGGCGACCAGGTGGAGGTCGTCAATCTGCGCTTTGCGGATGCGCCCTCCACTGCCCCGATCGGCGAGCCCGGCGGCTTCCTCGGCATGCTCCAGTTCACCAAGGACGACGTCATGTACTTCGTCGAGCTCGGCGTGATGATGCTGCTCGGCCTGATCGTGCTGTTCCTGGTGATCCGCCCGCTGGTCAAGCGCATCCTGGCCTCCGACGAAGTCGCCGCCGCCATCTCCGGCGTTCTCGCCGGCCCGGCGGCCTCGGAAGAGACCGCGCCGGCCGGCCAGGCGCTGCTGCCGAGCGGCGCCGCCAGCGCGATCGACGTTGCCACCATCCAGGGCCAGGTCCACGCCCAGTCCGTTCATCGCGTCGGCGAACTCGCCGAGCGTAACCCCAACGAAACCGTCGCCATCATCCGCCAGTGGCTGACCGAACCTGCCAAGTAATCCGCACCAAGTGATCCCTCGCCAAGTGAATCAAGAAGTGATCTGACATGGCCGCCAGTCTGCAAAACGCCAACTCGAACGACATCACCAGCGTCATTTCCACGCTCGGCCAGCGTGCCGGCAGCCGCGCGGGCAACGCGGTCGAAGCGGTGTCTGGGCCGAAGCGCGCGGCGATCCTGATGCTGGCGCTCGGCGAGCAATATGGCGGCAAGATCTGGGGACTGCTCGACGACGACGAGGTGCGCCAGCTCTCGCTGGAGATGTCGACGCTCGGCACCGTCGAGGTCGACACCGTCGAGGACATGCTGCTCGAATTCGTCTCGCGCATGTCGGCATCGGGCGCGCTGATGGGCAATTTCGACGCCACCGAGCGGCTGCTGCAGCAATATCTGGCGCCCGAGCGCGTCAACGGCATCATGGACGAGATCCGCGGCCCCGCGGGACGCAACATGTGGGAGAAGCTCTCCAACGTGCAGGAAGAGGTGCTCGCCAACTATCTCAAGAACGAATATCCGCAGACCATCGCGGTGGTGCTCTCGAAGCTGAAACCGGAACACGCCGCGCGCGTTCTCGGCATCTTCCCCGAGGAGCTTGCGCTCGACGTCGTCAATCGCATGCTGAAGATGGAGGCGGTGCAGAAGGAGGTGATCGAGAGCGTGGAGAAGACCCTGCGCACCGAATTCATGTCCAACCTGTCGCAGACCCGCCGCCGCGACGCCCACGAGGTGATGGCGGAGATCTTCAACAATTTCGACCGCCAGACCGAGACCCGTTTCATCACCTCGCTGGAAGAGGACAACCGCGAATCGGCCGAGCGCATCAAGGCGCTGATGTTCACCTTCGACGACCTCGTGAAGCTGGATTCCGGCTCGGCCCAGACGTTGATGCGCAACGTCGACAAGGACAAGCTCGGCGTCGCGCTCAAGAGCGCCAACGAGGACGTCCGCAACTTCTTCTTCGGCAACATGTCCTCGCGCGCTGCCAAGATGCTCCAGGACGACATGGCGGCGATGGGCCCGGTGCGGCTGCGCGACGTCGACGAGGCCCAGGCGCTGCTGGTCAACCTCGCCAAGGATCTCGCCGCCAAGGGCGAGATCATGCTGACCAAGAACCGCGCCGACGACGAACTGGTGTATTGATGGCCGCTCCGGCAAAATTCCTGTTCGATACCGACTTCGCGGCGCCCGAGCGGACGACACGCGAGAAGGCCGCGACCGCTGCGGAGATCGCCCAGAAGGTCGCGGAAGCCGAGGCGCGCGCCTATCAGGACGGCTTTGCCGCCGGCCAGCAGGAGGCCAAGGCCGAGAGCGACCGCCGCGTCGCGCTTGCCATGGAAGAGATCAATATCGGCATCCGCGGCATCGCATCCGGCATCGGCAACATCGAATCCAAGATGGAAACCGAGGCGGTCGACGTCGCGGTGGCGGTTGCGCGCAAGCTGTGCGCAGACCTGGTCGCCGCCGAGCCGCTCGGCGAGATCGTCGCACTGGTCAAGGACTGCTTCTCGCATCTGGTCGCGACACCGCATCTGGTAGTCCGCATCAACGACGCGCTCTACGACAGCGCCCGCGAGAAGATCGAGCGGCTCGCCAAGCAGAGCGGCTTCGAAGGACGGCTGGTAATCCTGGCCGAGCCGGAGATTGCGACCGGCGACTGCCGGATCGAATGGGCCGATGGCGGCGTCGTGCTGGAGCGCGGCGCCATCGCGGCCAAGATCGACGAAATGGTTGGACGCTATGTCGCGTCCCGCAGGGGGAGCTAAGCCATGAGCGATACCGACGGACAGGTCCCGCTGCCCGATCTCAACGGCCCGATGCCGCCCACCGGCACGGATGTCGGCTACAACGAGGACGAATATGCGGCGCGTGCCGCCGCCGATCTCGAGGCGGTGTTCGACGTTCCCGTGCAGGTCTCGGCCGTGCTCGGCCGCTCGAAGATGGACGTCAGTGAGCTCCTGAAGCTCGGACCCGGTACCGTGCTCGAGCTCGACCGGCGCGTCGGCGAGGCCATCGACATCTACGTCAACAACAAGCTGGTCGCCCGCGGTGAAGTCGTCCTGGTCGAGGACAAGCTCGGCGTGACTATGACCGAAATCATCAAGACCGAACGCAGCTGATAGCGCGCGCGACCAGACGGACAGGAGACTGACATGCGGCTTCTCATCGTTGGCACATTGAAGGGCCAGCTCACCACCGCCACCAAGATCGCGATGGACAACGGCGCCACCGTGACCCATGCCGAGGATCACGACCAGGCCATGCGCGTGCTGCGCGGCGGCAAGGGCGCCGACCTCCTGCTGGTCGACGTCGCCCTCGACATCCGCGACCTCGTGATGCGGCTCGAGGCCGAGCACATTCATGCCCCGATCGTAGCCTGCGGCATCACCAACGACGCCCGCGCCGCGGTCGCCGCGATCCACGCCGGCGCCAAGGAATACATCCCGCTGCCGCCGGACCCGGAGCTGATCGCCGCGGTGCTGGCCGCAGTCGCCAACGATTCCCGCGAGCTGGTCTATCGCGACGAGGCGATGGCGAAGGTGATCAAGCTGGCGCAGCAGATCGCAGGATCCGACGCCTCGGTAATGGTCACCGGTGAGTCCGGAACGGGTAAGGAAGTGCTGGCCCGCTACGTCCACACCCGCTCGGCGCGCGCCAAGCGCCCCTTCATCTCCATCAACTGCGCCGCTATTCCCGAGCATCTCCTGGAATCCGAGCTGTTCGGCCACGAGAAGGGCGCCTTCACCGGCGCGATCGCGCGCCGCATCGGCAAGTTCGAGGAGGCGACCGGCGGCACGCTGCTGCTGGACGAAATCTCCGAGATGGACGTCCGCCTGCAATCGAAACTGCTGCGCGCCATCCAGGAGCGCGTGATCGACCGCGTCGGCGGCACCAAGCCGGTGCCGGTCGACATCCGCATCATCGCGACCTCGAACCGTAATCTGGCCGAGGCCGTGCGCGAAGGCACGTTCCGCGAGGACCTGCTGTTCCGCCTCAACGTCGTCAACCTGAAGATCCCGCCGCTGCGTGAGCGTCCCCTCGACATCCTCGAGCTCGCCCAGCACTTCGTGAAGAAGTACGCCGAAGCCAACGGAGTGCCGGTGCGCCCGATCTCGGCGGAAGCGCGCCGCGTGCTCTCGGCCAACCGCTGGCAGGGCAACGTCCGCGAGCTCGAAAACACCATGCACCGCTCCGTGCTGATGGCGCAGGGCGACGAGATCGGAGCCGACGCGATCCTCACCCCGGACGGCGACCGCCTCGACCTCGCGAAAACCGTGCCGGCCGTGGCGCATGCCACGATGGCCGCCGAGCAGGTGACGCGCGCGCTGGTGGGGCGCACCGTCGCCGATGTCGAGCGCGACCTGATCCTGGAGACACTGAAGCACTGCCTCGGCAACCGGACCCATGCCGCCAACATCCTGGGCATCTCGATCCGCACGCTGCGCAACAAGCTCAACGAATATTCCGACGGCGGCATCCCGATCACGCCCGCGGGAACGCCGGGCGAGTATCCGCGCATGCCGATGATGGGAGCGTAAGGGCTTCTGACAAAATTGAGATGCGAATGCCCGGGCCAGTCCCGGGCATTTTTCTTTGCGGGGTAGTGCTATGCTGGTGTCGTCCCCGCCTGCTGCGCAATTGCGCGTGGGGCCGGGACAGCGCCGGGAGGAACGGTGCGTGAAGCAGTTCACAAAGGACACGCCGCAACATCGTTAGAGTCCCGATGCCGCTTGGCAGGATGCCGGCGAGGTGCCGCATCCGCGTTTCGCGAACCTCCTCAACCGAAAGGGCACGCCATGAAATACGCTTCGTGGACGATCTCCCGCTTTTCGCTGATTGCAGCGCTGATCTCGGCCACCGCGCCGCTTGCGCGCGCGGACGTAATCATGGACTGGAACGCCAAAGCCGATGCGATCGCCGCCGAGAAACAGATTCTTCCGGCGCCGCACAGCCGCGCCTTGTCCATGATGCACGTTGCAATGTTCGAGGCCGTCAATGCGATCGACCGCCGCTACGCGCCTTACAAGGTCACGCTGTCCGCGGAGCGTTCGACCTCGCGGGAAGCCGCGGGGGCAGTTGCGGCTCACGACGTGCTGCTGTCGATCTATCCGGACCTCAAGCCGGACCTGGATGCGACACTGACGAACGCGCTGACGCCGATTGCCGAGGGCGAGTCCAAGAGCGCCGGCATCGCGCTCGGGAAAGAAGCTGCGGCGCAGATCATCCAGCTTCGCGCGAACGATGGCAGCGCCGCCGTGGAAACGTACCGGCCCCCGACCACACCGGGCGCCTATATTCCAACCGTCGTCCCGCTCTTCTCGACCACCGGTGCGACAACGCCGTGGGTCATGGCGTCCGGATCGCAGTTTCGCCCCGGACCACCGCCGGCACTCGATTCAGAGGTTTGGACCAGGGACGTCAACGAAATCCGCGAGGTCGGCGGCAGAGGCAGCCCGACCCGGACACCCGAGCAGACGACGATCGGCCGCTTCTGGTTCTCTGTCGGCGCCCGCACCTACAATCCCATCGTGAGGCAGGCCGCCTTGGCCAAGGGAGTGGATCTCGTCGACTGCGCCCGCCTGTTCGCCCTGACGTCGATTGCCGGGAACGATGCCATCGTTGCCGTGTTCGACGCCAAGTACCATTACAATTTCTGGCGCCCGATCACGGCCATACGCAATGCCGATCTGACCTCGAATGCCGCAACGCCTCGCGATCCCTCCTGGCTGCCGCTTGGGGACACGCCGATGCATCCTGAATATCCCTGCGCTCACTGCATCATCTCGGCCGCAATTTCGACCGTGCTCCAGACCGTCGTTGGAGATTTTGGCGAGTTCTCACTGACCAGCCCGACGGCGCCAGGGGTCACGCGCAAATGGTCGCGGCTCCAGGACTATAGCGACGAAGTCTCCAATGCGCGCATCTGGGCCGGCTTCCACTACCGGTTCTCGACCGAAGTCGGCAAGGACATGGGTCGGAAGATCGGCGCGCTGGTCGTCGCGACGCAGCTTCGCGGTGTGGAGGCAATGGCGGAACCGAAGCGTTAGAATGCCCGGGGCGGGTCCCGGGCGTTCTTCTTTGCGAGCGGGGCTCGCACCGCCGCCCCACCCTCCGCCGTCGTCCTGGCGAAAGCCAGGACCCATTACGCCAGGGGGGAGTTTGGCGAAGATTCGTCGTTCGGTACCTCTGTCGCCTTCAGTCGATAGATTCCGCCGTATGGATCCCCGCGTTCGCGGGGACGACAGCGATGGACATGGCCGCACCGCGTTCTCCGACTAGGTCGCACGCATGCGAAGCCCTATAACCCCGCGTGAGAACCACGAGGGTAAACATGTCTCAATCTCAAATCACGGACTGGCTGGCATCGCAGCGGCAGGCGATGATCGATCTGCTTCGCGATGTCGTGAACATCGATTCCGGCTCCTACGACAAGGAGGGCGTCGATGCGGTCGGTGCGCGGTTCGAGCGGCATTTTGCCGAGCATGGCATTCCGTTCCGGCGCGAGAGCCACGACGCCTTCGGCGACGCGATCCATGCCGAGGTGGCCAAGCCCGGCAGCAACGAGAAGCCGGTGCTGTTGATGGGACACCGCGACACCGTGTTCGGCAAGGGTGAAGCGGAGCGGCGCCCGTTCACGATCAGGGACGGCCGCGCCTATGGGCCTGGCGTCGCCGACATGAAGTCCGGCGTCGTCATGAACATCTTCGTCGCGACCGCCTTCCACAAATTCGGCGGCAACCCGCATCCGATCAAGCTGCTGATCACCTCGGACGAGGAGATCGGCTCGCCGTCCTCGCGGCCCGTGATCGAGCGTGAAGGCCGCTCCGCCCGCGCCGTGTTCAATTCCGAGCCGGGCCGCCCCACCGGCAACGTCGTGACGGGCCGCAAGGGCGGCATCTTCATGCATCTCGGCATCACCGGCAAAGCCGCGCATTCCGGCGCCAATTTCGCCGCGGGTGTCAGCGCGATCGGCGAGCTCGCGCACAAGATCGTGCAGATCCACGCGCTGACCGATCTCGACAAGGGCATCACGCTCAATGTCGGCCTGGTCTCGGGCGGACAGTCCGTCAACACCACGGCGCCTTACGCCGAGGGCCAGATCGACCTGCGCTATGTCGATCCGGCGGATCGTGCGCGGGTGATGGACGCGATCGAGACCATCGTCGCGAAATCTTTCGTGCCGGGCACGCGTGCGACGCTGACCATCAAGGGCGAGTTCGTGCCCGTGGTGCAGAGCGCGGATTCGAAGGCGCTGTTCGAGAACTACCAGGCGGCTGCAAGAGAGGCCGGCCTCACCACGCTCCAGGGCGAGTTCTCCGGCGGCTGCGCCGATTCCGGCTTCACCGCCGCCGTGGGCACGCCGACCATCTGCGGCCTCGGGCCGGTCGGCGGCCTCGCGCACACGCCGGAGGAGTATCTCGATATCGACAGCATCGTGCCGCGCGCGCAAGCGCTGGCGCTGGCGATTTTGCGGGGATGAATGCAGGTGCCGTAGGGTGGGCAAAGCGAAGCGTGCCCACGATTTGACGGCAATTGGAACGAGATGGTGGGCACGGCGCAAGTGCGCCTTTGCCCACCCTACGAAACCTCCCGAGTGTCTACGAATAACTCGGCGCGTCCGGCTTGCGGAAGATGTGGATGGGATCGCCGGGGATGATCACGGGCTGGCCCGAGAACATCGCGTAGGCGTAGAGCGCAAGATAGGCGATCGCCAGCGCGCCGATGGCATAGAACGCCCAGGTCGCGACGCGCTTCATCGATCCGCTCCATTGCCGTCCCGGCGGGAGGCTCAGGCGCTTCTAGAGCGATGACGGGGAAAAGGCCAGCCTTCCGCGCCGGCCACCCGCGCGATCAAAGGCCGCGCCGGCCGCGCGCGGGAACGCTCACGTCCGCAAGCCTCGCGGCGTCCTCGTCCTGGTCGACCGCCACGTACTGGCCATGCCAATAGGCCAGCGCCGCGTTGCGGGTGGAATTCCTGACGTTCCTGACACGGCCGATGACGATGCCGTGCGAATGTCGCTCCACGATCTCCTCGACCTCGCAATCGAAGGCCGACAGCGCGCCGACGAGCAGCGGAACGCCCGAGACCGCCGTCACCCATTTGGCGCCCGTGAAACGGTCAGCGCCCTTCAGCCCGTCCTTGCCGGCAAAGCGTTCGGCGACGTCGAGCTGGTCGGCGTTGAGGATGTTCACGCCGAAAGCGCCGTGGCGCCGGATCAAGGGGAAGGACGAGGCGTCGCGATTGATGCTGACCAGCAGCGTCGGCGGCTCGACCGACAGCGAGGTCACCGAGGTCACCGTCATGCCGGTGATGTCCTTGCCCCGCCCGGCCGTGATGACGCTGACGCCGCCGGTGAGATGGCGCATGGCGCCGCGGAAATCGGCGGACGAGACGGGGATTTCAGTCATGAGATCGCGAGGCACTACATTCATGGCATGGTCCCCGAGACGGGGTTCCCTTGTATCTAGATACGATCGTCCGCCGACAACAGGTGGCTCAGGATCGAGCCCTCCAGACCCGCAAGTTCGGCCGAGCCGCGCTGGCGCGGCCGGCTCGCGTGAACCACGACATCATGGGCGATGCGGCCCTCTTCGATCACCAGCACCCGGTCCGCCAGCGCCACGGCCTCGGCGACGTCATGGGTCACCAAAATCGCAGTAAAGCCCTGGTCGCGCCAGACACGCTCCAAAAGGCGCTGCATCGAGATCCGGGTCAGCGCATCCAGCGCACCAAGCGGCTCGTCGAAGGCCAGCACGCGCGGACGGGAAACCAGCGCACGGCCGAGCGCGACGCGCTGCTTCTGGCCGCCCGACAGCACCGACGGCCACTGGTCGCGCTTGTCGGCAAGGCCGACCTCGCTCAAGGCCTTCTCGGCGCGCGCATGGGCATCGGCGGAGGCACGATCGCGGCCGAGGCCAACCTCGACATTGGCCAGCACCCGCGCCCAGGGCAGAAGCCGCGGCTCCTGGAACATGACGCGGATGTCCTCGGGCTGAATGTCCTGGCCGAAGCTGATGCTGCCGGCGTCGATCTTGTCGAGGCCCGCGATGAGGCGCAGCAGCGTGCTCTTGCCGCAACCACTTTTTCCCACGATGGCGACGAACTGGCCGGCGGGAATGTGCAAATCGATGCCGCGCAGCACCTCGTTGCTACCGAAGGATTTGCGCAAGCCCCGGATGCTGAGCGGCAGGCCGGTGCTTTGCGCCTCGCGCACGACGCGCGCGTGAGGCGCAAAATTGGCGCGGCTGGCGAGCTCGGTTTCCGGAAGGGAGCTACGAACGGCTGTCTGCATGTGATTCCCAGTATCTCTGCTCAATTTTTCTGGAAGGCGGGGTGCCAGGAGAGCGTCAAACGCTCCAGCACGCGGGAGGCGCTGTCGGCGAGCTTGCCGAGCAGGGCGTAGATCAGGATCGAGAGCACGACGACGTCGATCAGCATGAACTCGCGCGCCTGCATCGCCATGTAGCCGAGGCCCGATGACGCCGCGATGGTCTCGGCGACGATCAGGGTCAGCCACATGATGCCGAGCGCGAAGCGGATACCGACGAAGATCGACGGCAGCGCGCCCGGGAAGATCACACGGCGGAACAATTCGCCGTCGGTCATGCCGTAGATGCGGCCCATCTCGACCAACTGCGGATCGACGGTGCGGATGCCGTGCAGCGTGTTGAGGTAGATCGGGAAGAACACGCCCAGCGCCACCAGGAACAGTTTTGCGCTCTCGTCGATGCCGAACCACAGGATGACCAGCGGGATCAGCGCCAGATGCGGCACGTTGCGCACCATCTGCAACGTGGTGTCGGTGAGTTTTGCCGAAAGCTGCGACAGGCCGTTGGCGAGGCCGAACGCGAAGCCGATGCTGCCGCCGATCAGGAAACCGATCGAGGCGCGCCAGAACGAGACCCAGATGTTGCGGACGAGCTCGCCGGAGAGCAGCAGCTTCCAGCCGGCGAGCAGGACGTCGCTCGGGGCCGGCAGCACCCGCGTCGGCACGAAGCCGGTCACGCTAGCGACCTGCCAGATCGCGATGATGGCGAGCGGCACGATCCACTGGATCAGGCCGTCGATCCGCGGCAAACGAAAGCTGCGCGGAAGTGAAACGCTGTCGATCACGCTCATGACTGCGACACCCGATGTTGCGGACGGAAGTCGCTGCCGACCGTCTCGCCGAACGGACCGCCGTTGAAGTGCAGCTTCGTCACGTTGGAGGGCTGCTCCAGCGAGAGCAGCGGGAACACCAGCTCGGCGAAGCGATAGGCCTCCTCCAGATGCGGATAGCCCGACATGATGAAGGTATCGATGCCGATCTCCTGATACTCCCTGATCCGGGCCGCCACCGTCTCGGCGTCGCCCACCAGCGCCGTGCCGGCGCCGCCACGCACGAGGCCGACGCCGGCCCACAGGTTCGGGGCGATCTCGAGCTTGTCGCGCTTGCCGCCGTGAAGCTGCGCCATGCGCTGCTGGCCGACGGAGTCCATGCGGGCAAAGTTCTTCTGCGCCAGCGCGATGGTGTCGTCGCTGACATGCCTGATCAGCTCGTTCGCGGCACCCCAGGCCTCCTCGTTGGTTTCGCGAACGATCACATGAAGGCGGATGCCGAAGGACAGCTTGCGGCCGCGCGCGCTCGCGACCTCCCTCACCTTGGCGATCTTCTCGGCCACCAGGGCCGGCGGCTCGCCCCAGGTGAGATATTTATCGACGGTATCGACGGCGACGTCGATGCCGGCGTCCGAGGAGCCGCCGAAATAGAGCGGCGGGCGCGGCGACTGCACCGGCGGAAACAGCAGCTTGCCGCCCTCGACATGGATGTGCTTGCCCTCGACATTGACCGTCTTGCCGGCGAGCAGGTCGCTATAGACGCCCAGGAACTCGCGGGTGACCTCGTAGCGCTCGTCATGGCCGAGGAAGATGCCGTCGCCCTTGTTCTCGACGGGATCGCCGCCGGTGACGACGTTGACGAGCAGCCGGCCGCCCGTGACGCGATCGAGCGTCGCGGTCATGCGCGCCGCAACGCTCGGCGATTGCAGGCCGGGCCTGACAGCCACGAGGTAACGCAGCCGTTCGGTGAACGGTGCGACTGCGGAGGCGACGATCCAGGAATCCTCGCAGGACCGCCCGGTCGGCAGCAGCACGCCGAAATAGCCGAGCTGATCGGCGGCCTGCGCGATCTGGCGCAGATAGTTGAAATTGACCTCACGGCCGCCGACGCCGGTGCCGAGATAGCGGCCGTCGCCGTGGGTCGGCAGGAACCAGAGAATGTTGGTGTTGGGTTGCTTGCTCATGACCTTGCTCACGATCCTGACTTCCGAGCCACATCGGAGATCTTGATGGATTTGGGGATCAGGCCCAGCGCGAAGAACGCGTCGGCTACCTGCTGCTGGTCGGCGATGACGGCATCCGTGATCGGCTTGATGCCGTAGGACTGTCGCTTTAACGCCACCTCGACCACGGGCACCGACAATCCGATCGCCGGAGCAAGTTGCTCGGCTACTGCATGGATATCGCCCTTGGCCCAATCGTCGACCGTGCTGAGCTCGGCGAGCACGACGTCGACGATCTCAGGATTGGCACCGAGGAATTTCTTCGAGGCAAAGTAGAACTGATAGTTGGCGACGATGCCGGTGCCGTCAGCGAGCGTGCGCGCGCCGGTGGCCGCCTCCGCCGCCGCCTGGAACGGATCCCAGATCACCCAGGCATCGACCGCGCCGCGCTCGAAGGCGGCGCGCGCGTCGGCGGGTGCGAGGAACACGGGCTCAACTTCCGAATACTTCACGCCCGCTTTCTCCAGCGCCTTGACCAGGAGGTAGTGGACGTTAGAGCCCTTGTTGAGCGCGACCTTCTTGCCTTTGAGGTCGGCGACCGACTTCAGCGGACTGTCCTTTGGCACCAGGATCGCCTCGCCCTTCGGCGCCGGTGGCTCATAGGCGACATACTGGATCGGCGCGCCGGCGGCCTGCGCGAAGATCGGCGGGGCTTCGCCGGTGTTGCCGAAATCGATCGCGCCGACATTGAGCGCTTCGAGCAGCGGCGGGCCGGAGGGGAATTCGGTCCACACCACCTTGTAGCCGTCGGCGGCGAGCTTCGGCTCGAGTGTGCCCTTGCTCTTGAGCAGCACCAGCTTGCCGTATTTCTGGTAGCCGATGCGGACCACCTTGTCCTGACCGTAGGACGTGCCGACCGCGGCAGCGACGATGCCGATCGACAGCACGACGGCCGCGATCAGACGCTGAATGATACGCCTCATGTTCAAACCCCTGTGTGTGGGAAGGCTGGTCGGCACGATCAGGCTGCCGGGTTGCGCCAGACGATGTCGCGGATCGCGATCGGCTTCGGGATCAGGCCGAGCTTGTAGAAGCGATCGGCGACGCCCTGCTGGGTCGCGACGATGTCATCGGTGACGGGCCCGACGACGAAGGACGACCGGTTGGCCGCGATGGTCTGGATCTCCAGCGGAATGCCGGTCACCGCGGCGAGAGACTTCGCGACCTCGTCGCGATGCTGCTCGGCCCATCTGGCGGTCGCGGTGGTGACGTCGACGATCTGCTGCAGGATCGCGCCGTGGTTCTTCGCGAAATCGCGGTTGGCGATGTAGAAGGAATTGGTCTTGGTGACCTCGCGCGCGTTGATCAGGATGCGGCCGCTCTGTTTGGTCTCACCGATCGCGAAGTACGGATCCCAGATCGCCCAGGCCTCGATGCTGCCATTGGCAAAGGCGGGGCCTGCGTCCGGCGGCGTCAGATAGACCGGTGTGATGTCGGCATAGGTGAGGCCCGCCTTCTCCAGCGTCTGCACCACGATGTTGTGCGCGCTGGAGCCCTTGGTGAAGCCGACACGCTTGCCTTTCAGCTCACCGATCGCGCGGATCGGCGAATCCTTTGGCACCAAAATGCCCTGGCCGTTGGTGATGGGCTGGCCCGCGGCATAGACGATCGCGACGCCCGCGGCCTGCGCGAACACCGGCGGGGAATCACCGACCGCGCCGTAATCGACGCTGCCGACATTCATCGCCTCCATCATCGGCGGGCCCGAGGAGAACTCGACCCACTTCACCTCGATGCCCAGGGGCGTGAAATGTTTTTCCAGCGCGGCCTGCTGGCGCGTGATGACCAGCACGCCGTTCTTCTGGTAGCCGACACGAATTTCCTTCACCGCGCCTTGCGCGATCGCAGGCGAGGCGAGCGCAGCGGCGGCTGCGGTTCCGATGGAGAGCTTGAGAAAGTCACGACGCTGCATTCCACACTCCCGGCCGCGTGCGGCCGTCATCATTCACGTTTCAGGAATGATGGTGCGGGTTATCGGAGGTGTCGAGACGTGCGGAAAAATAGCGATGCGAGCACTGCGCGTGCGGCAGCGCGCATGATTAATCTTTCAAGCGGCCGCGATGATGCAGAGGGATTTTTTCTGCACGCGAATGTGAGAGCCGCACGGATCTGGTCCCGGCTAATGCCATGTCACCGGCAGATTCTGCAGTCCGCGAAACGCCCAGCCGCCGATCCGCACCGGCTCGTCATCGGCGATCTCGATAAGCCTGGCGCGTGCGAACACGGTCGGCAGCGCGACGTCGGCGATCATGGCGCGAGAGGCCCATGCGCCGGCGCAAAAATGCGGGCCGGCGCCGAACGCGACGCTCTTGGTCGTATCACGCCGCACGTCGAACTGGTCCGCGCGCTCAAAATGCCTCTCGTCGCGATTGGCGGAGCCGAACATCAGGAACACACGCTCGTCGAGCTCGAACGAAACGTCGCGGATGCTCCACGGCTTGGCGATACGCCGTGGCGACATGCCGATCGGCGAGATCCAGCGGGCATATTCCTCGAACGCCTCGAGCCAGGTCACCTCGCCCTTGCGCACCAGATCGAGCTGCTCGGGATGGGTCAGGAGCGCCCAGACCGTGCCGGCGATGGCCTTGCGCGGCTCATTCTGGCCGCCTGAGATCGCGAGTTTGACATTTGCCCGCACGCTGTCCATCGGCATGCCGGAGGCCACGAGCACGCCGAGGATGCTCTGGTCCGGGTTCTTCGTGATCACTGGCAGGATATCGTCGATCGCAGCGTCGATGCCCGACGTCGCGGCATGGCAGCGCGCCTCGACGGCGGGATCGCCGGCATAGTTGGCGATGCCCTCGATCATGCCTTGCGACCACGCGTCCATGTCGCCAAAGCCGATATTGGTGAGGCCGGTGATCGACTTCAGGCATTCGCCGGAGAACGGCAGCGCGAAGTCGCGCATGAAGTCGATCCGCCCCGGCGCGATCGCGTCGAGGATGCGGTCGGCATGGGCCTGGAATAGCGCGGTCCAATGCGCCTTCACCGTCTTCGGCGACACCGTCGGAAACATCGCGCGGCGCTCGACCTGGTGCGCCTCGCCGTCCTTGCGCATCATGTTGTGGCCCATCAGCCGGTTCATCAGGCCGGCGGGCTGGTGCGAGGAGAACACGTCGATCTGCTTCTCGGAGATCGAGATGTCGTCGCGGCTGGTCAGCAGGGTCGAGCCGAGCTGCGGCACGAACGCGATCGGCGCTTCTTTCCGCATTGTCGCGAGCATCGGATAGGGATCGGCCCAGAACGCGACAGGGTCGATGTCGATGCGCGGCGCGGTGCTCAAAGCGGCCTCCCCGGATTGTCGTATCCTTCAGGCCAGACTAGCGAACTCCGCGGCCGGCGTCTGTCCCTAGCGATAGGGACGGACCGAGCTACCGGGCCTCGGCGATCTTCGGTCCAGATGGGAGCATCTGCGCGTTGGCTGCCGAGGGCCGGTTCGACGGCGGTGCCGGGTCCGGCGAACGCGATGCGGCGTCGGCCGGCGCTCCCTGGGACGGTCGGCGAGCCGCGGCTGCCGGAAGCACGATCACTTTCGCGCCGACCTTCACCCGTTCATAGAGGTCCGTGACGTCGTCATTGGTGAGCCGGATGCAGCCGGACGAAACGCGCTTGCCGATCGTAGCGGGGTTGTTGGTGCCGTGAATGCGATATTCGGTCTCCCCGAGATACATTGCGCGGGCGCCGAGCGGATTGCCGGGACCACCTGCCATGAAGCGCGGCAGATAAGGCTGGCGCCCGATCATCTCCGTCGGCGGATGCCAATCCGGCCATTCGGCTTTGCGCGCCACGGTCTGCTCACCGGACCACGTGAAACCTTCGCGGCCGACACCGATGCCGTAGCGCATCGCCTGCCTGTCGTTCAGGACGAAATAGAGGAATGTGTTTCCGGTATCGATGATGACCGTGCCCGGTGCCTGGCGGCTGGCATAGTCGACCACCTGCCGCACCAATGCTCCAGGAGCATCAGCGTCGGCTTTGGGCGGTTCGGCCAGAGGCGCCGGAACCGGTGCCGGAATCGGAGCTGCAGCCGGGGCCGGAACCGCCGCTGCGGCATGAACTGGAGGCGCCACGTAGACAGGAGACGACGATGCCCGGGCTTCCTGTGCGGGCGGCTTCCGTACCGGCTGCACGCTCGCCTGGCCGGACAGCAAACCGTACCCCAACGCGGCGACGGCCACGGTGCCAATTGCAACCCTCGCGGCCATCGGGATTGCGAGCGTCTCCGCCTTCCCACGTTTGGCCTTGGCCCGCTTAGCCATATCTTTCTCCAGGGGTCACTGTGCCTGAAGAGGTACCCAGCAAAATTTAAGAAACTTCGAAGCGATGCCGCGCAGACGGGAACCGTTGGCGATGGTTAACGCGGAATTCTTGTTCGGCGACATCAAGAATGGGGGATACCGCTTGATACTCAGTTCAGGCCGTGAGGCCCCGCGAGCAGACCCAGCACGATCGAAAACAATTCGTTCTGCGAGGAGATGCCGAGCCGCTGATAGGCGCGCTTGCGGTAGGTCAGGGTCGAATGCAGGCTGATGCCGAGTTCTTGCGAGATTGCCTCGGAGCTGAAACCGAGCAGGATGCGACGGCAGACCTCCTGCTCACGCGGTGTCAGCGTGGAGAGCGGCGCGCGCGTGGCGAACAATGTGGCGAGGTTCTGGTCAGGCGTCGCGGTCGCGGTCTGCTGGAAATGACGGGCGACGCTGGCGCCGATCGCCGGTGCGATCGCCTGCAGCCGCTCGCGCTGGGCGGCGCTGAAACGGCCCTGGGCCGTGATGCGGTAGAAATTGACATAGAAGCAGGTGCCGCCGGTCCAGATCGCGGTCGCGCATTTGTCGACGATGCCGGACTCGTGGAAGAAGATCTTGCGGTAGCGCGCACCATACATGCGCGGCGCGAACGACGGCAGCATGATCGGCGCAGGGCCCTCACCTTCGAACAGCGCATCACGGTTGGGATCGGATTCATGGAAGTGCCCGGCATAGGCCGCGCCGAGATCGCCGCCGATCGGGATGTTGCCGGCATCGAGCAGGCAGGTCGCGGCACCGGAACGGCTCAGCGCGAACACCATGCAATGGCCGACATCGGCGTGGCGGCGCAGCGTGTCGATCAGGACTTTTGGGAAATCGGAGCGGCCTATGGCGAGCACCGCGGGCGCGATATCGCCTGCCGCTGCAGTTGTGGACGTCCCGCAAGGGCGCATCGTCTTCTCCCTGTCGCTTTTGACGTGGTCTACCAGCAATGGCGGCGCGCCGGAAGGCCGCTCTGCGTGGCAGATTGCGCGAACATCGCTGAGCCGAATGGACGGTAGCCGCTCGAAATCACTTTCTTCGCAGAATCTGGTCCATTGTCTTTCCCCGGGCCAGTTCGTCGATCAGCTTATCCAAGTAACGGATTTCCCGCATCGTTGGCTCCTTGATGTCCTCCACTCGAACGCCACACACCGCGCCTTTGATGAGGGTGCGCGAGGGGTTGATTGCAGGGGCCTCTGCAAAGAAGGTCTCAAAATCCGTCTGTCCTTCCAGTTGGACTTGCAGCTCCTTCGGACCATAACCCGTCAACCAAGAGATGATCTGATCGACCTCGGCCTTCGAGCGCCCTTTCTTCTCCGCCTTCGCAACATATAGCGGGTAAACGCTGGCGAAGCTGATCGTGTAGATCCGGTGCTTTGGCAACAGAGCCCCCTACCCCGCCGCCGCCTTCGCCGGGGCGACACTGATCGCCAGCTTGCCGTAGCGGTCCGTAAAGGCCTCGGTGTCGATCTCCTCCAGCTTGATCTCGCCACTCATCACGCCCTGCTTCCAGGCTGCCTGCGCCGGGTCGTTCTGGAACTCCGGCATCACCTCGCGGCCGAACAGCTCCAGCGATTCGCAGATGTGCTCGTGGCTGTTCTTGCCGGCCTGGTTGAGCAGGATGACCTGGTCGATATGCGAGGACTGGAAGCGCTTCAGCTTCCTGCGGATCGTCTCCGGCGAGCCGATCAGGCCGCCGCGCAGCGCCGCCTCCTGCGCTTCAGGATTGTCGCGCTTCCACTTGTTGTACTCGTCCCACATGTTGACGGTGTAGGGCGCAGGCCGCTGGCGGTTCTGCGAGGCACCGTAGAAGCGCAGCGCGAACTGGAAGAAGGTGGCGCCGTCGGCGCGGGCGCGCGCCTCCTCGTCGGTCTTGGCGCACATGAAGAACGAGACCAGCGCCATGTTCGGATTGATCTGGTAGTCCGCCAGTTTATGCAGCCGCTTGGTCATCGCGTTGTAATAGGCGTGCACCCAGGCATGGGCGGCGTCGGCGCTGACGAACTGGAAGCCGAGCGCGCCAAAGCCGTGACGGCCGGCACGCTCGATGGTCGGCAGTTGCGAGCAGGCCATCCATAGCGGCGGATGCGGCTTCTGCACCGGCTTGGGCACGACGTTGCGCAGGGGGATATCGAAATACTTGCCGTGATGCTCGCTGCCCGCGTCCTTGAACATCGGGAAGATCGCGGCGACGGCTTCCTCGAACACTTCCTTCTTGGTCTCCATATCGCGGCCGAACGGCGTGAGCTCGGTGATGGACGCGCTCTCGCCCATGCCGAACTCGCAGCGGCCGTTGCTGAGCAGATCCAGCACCGCAACGCGCTCGGCAACGCGCGCCGGATGATTGGTGGTGAGCTGCAGGATGCCGTGCCCGAGGCGGATGTTCCTGGTGCGCTGGCTTGCTGCGGCGAGGAAGGATTCCGGTGACGGCGAGTGCGAATATTCCTCGAGGAAGTGATGCTCGACCACCCAGGCGTGGTCGTAGCCGAGCTTGTCGGCAAGCTCCATCTGCGTCAGCGCGTTCTGGTACAGGGCGAGCTCGTCGCCAGCCACCCAGGGCCGCGGCAGTTGCAGCTCGTAGAAGATGCCGAACTTCATGGCGTCGTTCTCCCGCGATTATTGTTGTTAATGGCATCTTAATGAGCGGGGTCGCGCTGTCCATGGCTGCTCGCCATCACGGGCTCGAATCAGCCATGCGAAATGCGACGACTTAGTTGATGCAAGGCGCATTGATCCATGTCAGAATCGGCGGTCTCCGGCGATATAGTTTGACAAGTTCACGGAGCGACGGCCGTAAGCCGTCAAGATCTTAGGCACTGCAAGAGAGAGACCGGATATGCCGGCCCCCGGCGACGACACGACTGGGCGTTTGCGCCAACGGCGCATGGAGATCTTCGCGTTCCTGTTCCTGACGGCGGTCGTGATGCCCGTCCTCGCGGTCGGGACCGTCGGCAGCTACGGGCTGGCCGTGTGGATCTACCAGATGTTCGCGGGCCCGCCCGGCCCGCCTCCGACCCCGCATTGATACCCAGAAAGGCAGGCATATGGCCCAAGCCAAACTCAACCGTCGCGCGCTGATCACGGGACAGGTGCTCGGCGCCGACCGCATCGTGCCCCCGCCCGGGGGCGAGATTGCCAGTATCGTGGTGCAGGCGCGCCCCGAGCATCTCGCCGACGTCGAAGCCGACATCACCGCCCTCGCGGGCTGCGAGATTTACGGCCGCGACGTGCGTGGCAAGCTCGTGGTCGTGGCCGAGGCGCTGGACGCCGGCAGCCTCGGCACCATGCTCAACACCATCCAATCCCTGCGACACGTTTATTCCGCGGCGCTCGTCTTCCACGCCATCGAAACCGCCTAAAGACCGGGAGAGCCATCATGACATCGCCAAAGCTCGACCGCCGCCAGATGCTGAAGCTGGAGGCTGCCGCGATCGCGGCCGCCGCTGCCGGCATGCCGGTCCCGGCGCTCGCCGCCAATCTCGCCGCCGAGCGGGAGGCGAGCGAATTGAAATGGGACAAGGCCGCCTGCCGCTTCTGCGGCACCGGCTGCTCCGTGATGGTCGCCACCAAGGACAACCGCGTGGTCGCGACCCACGGCGACATCAAGGCCGAGGTCAATCGCGGCCTGAACTGCGTCAAAGGCTATTTCCTCTCCAAGATCATGTACGGCCACGACCGCCTGACGCAGCCGATGCTGCGCAAGGCGAACGGCAAATACGACAAGAACGGCGAGTTCACGCCCGTGTCCTGGACCGAAGCCTTCGACATCATGGAGGTGAAGTGGAAGGAGGCGATGAAGAAGCGCGGACCGAACGGCGTCGCCATGTTCGGCTCGGGCCAGTGGACGATCTGGGAAGGCTATGCCGCCTCGAAACTGTTCAAGGCCGGCTTCCGCACCAACAACATCGATCCCAACGCGCGGCACTGCATGGCTTCGGCCGTCGCCGGCATGATGCGCACCTTCGGCATCGACGAGCCGGCCGGCTGCTACGACGACATCGAGGCGACCGACGCCTTCGTGCTGTGGGGCTCCAACATGGCGGAGATGCACCCCATCCTGTGGACGCGCCTCGCCGACCGCCGGCTCTCGGCGCCGCATGTCCGCGTCGCCGTGCTCTCGACCTTCGAGCACCGCTCGTTCGACCTCGCCGACATCGGCATGGTGTTCAAGCCGCAAACCGACCTCTACATTCTCAACGCCATCGCCCATCACATCATCAAGACCGGCCGGGTCCACAAGGACTTCGTCGCCGCACACACCATCTTCAGGCGCGGCCAGACCGACATCGGCTACGGCCTGCGGCCCGAGCATCCGCTGCAGAAGAAGGCGACGGGTGCGGCGAAGGCCAATGACTCCACCGACATGAGCTACGACGAATTCGTCAAGTTCGTCTCGGACTACACGCTGGAGAAAGCGGCGGAGATGTCCGGCGTGCCGCTGAACCGCCTCGAGGCGCTGGCCGAGCTCTATGCCGACCCGAAGACCAAGGTGGTCTCGTTCTGGACCATGGGCTTCAACCAGCACACCCGCGGCGTCTGGTGCAACAACCTCGTCTACAACATCCATCTGTTGACCGGAAAGATCTCCTCGCCCGGCAACAGCCCGTTCTCGCTGACCGGGCAGCCCTCCGCCTGCGGCACCGCGCGCGAGGTCGGCACCTTCTCGCACCGCCTCCCCGCCGACATGGTGGTGACCAACAAGCAGCACCGCGACCACGCCGAGCATCTCTGGCTGCTGCCCGAGGGCACCATTCCCGACAAGCCCGGCGCACATGCCGTGTTGCAGAGCCGGATGCTGAAGGACGGCCTCATCAACGCCTATTGGGTGCAGGTCAACAACAATCTCCAGGCCGGCCCCAACACCAACGAGGAGACCTATCCGGGCTTCCGCAATCCCGACAATTTCATCGTGGTCTCGGACGCCTATCCGTCAGTGACGGCCCTGGCCGCCGACCTGATCCTGCCGACCGCGATGTGGGTGGAGAAGGAGGGCGCTTACGGCAACGCCGAGCGGCGCACGCAGTTCTGGCACCAGCTCGTCAACGCGCCCGGCGAGGCGAAGTCCGATCTCTGGCAGCTCATGGAGTTTTCCAAGCGCTTCAAGATCGAGGAGGTCTGGCCCGAGGACCTGATCGCCAAGAAACCCGAGGTTCGCGGCAAGACCCTGTTCGACGTGCTCTACAAGAACGGCCAGGTCGACAAATTCCCGACCTCCGAGATCGAGGAGGGCTACGCCAACGAGGAATCCAAGGCATTCGGCTTCTACGTGCAGAAGGGGCTCTTCGAAGAATACGCCTCGTTCGGCCGCGGCCACGGCCACGACCTCGCGCCGTTCGAGACCTATCACCGCGAGCGCGGCCTGCGCTGGCCTGTCGTCAACGGCCAGGAAACCAAATGGCGTTTCCGCGAGGGCAGCGACCCCTACGTCAAGCAGGGCACCGAGGTGCAGTTCTACGGCTATCCGGACGGCAAGGCGCGCATCTTCGCCCTTCCTTACGAGCCGCCGGCGGAATCGCCCGACAACGACTATCCGTTCTGGCTCTCGACCGGCCGCGTGCTGGAGCACTGGCATTCCGGCACCATGACGCGCCGGGTGCCCGAGCTCTACAAGGCCTTCCCCGAGGCCGTGTGCTTCATGCACCCGGACGATGCGCAGGAGGCCAAGCTCCGTCGCGGCGACGAAGTGAAGGTGGTCTCGCGGCGCGGCTTCATCCGCGCCCGTGTCGAGACACGCGGCCGCGACCGGCCGCCGCGTGGGCTGGTCTTCGTGCCGTGGTTCGACGAATCCAAGCTGATCAACAAGGTGACGCTGGACGCCACCGATCCGATCTCGCTGCAAACCGACTACAAGAAATGCGCCGTGCGCATCGAGCGGGTGTGAGCCATGATGAAGCGACTTGGCATTGCCGTGCTGGCGCTCGCGATTGCCGCGGGGGCGAGCGCGCTGACCGCGCAGACGCTCAATTCAGGCCTGCGCGGCCCGACCCCGCTTAACGACGAAGGGCCGGCGCCGACGATGCTGCCGAACCGCAACACCTCCGAGAAGGAGACGCGCAACTACCCGGAGCAGCCGCCGGTGATCCCGCATACGATCGACGGCTACCAGATCGACCTCAACGGCAACAAGTGCCTGTCCTGCCATGCCCGCGCGCGCACGGCGGAGTCGCAGGCGCCGATGGTCTCGATCACCCACTTCATGGACCGCGACGGCCAGTTCCTGGCCTCGATCTCGCCGCGTCGCTTCTTCTGCACGGAGTGTCACGTGCCGCAGAACACCGCCAATCCGCCCGTGAGCAACGACTTCGTCGACATCGACACGCTGCTCTCGCGCGCAAGCCCCGGTGGCCGCCGATGAGCGCGACCACGGAGGAGTCCAAGCCCAGGCGCGGCTTCATCGCGCGAACCTGGAGCTTTGTGCTCGAGCTCTGGGGCGTGCTGAGGCGCCCGAGCTCTGTGTTCGCGCTCGGCACGCTCGTGCTCGCGGGCTTCGTGGCGGGCGTCATCTTCTGGGGCGGCTTCAACACCGCGCTGGAACTGACCAACACCGAAAAGTTCTGCACCGGCTGTCACGAAATGAAGGACAACGTCTATGCGGAGCTGAAGTCCACCATCCACTTCTCCAACCGCTCCGGTGTCCGCGCCACCTGTCCGGACTGCCACGTGCCGCACAACTGGACCGACAAGATCGCGCGCAAGATGCAGGCGTCCAAGGAAGTCTGGGGCAAGATCTTCGGCACGATCGACACCCGCGAGAAATTCATGGATCACCGGCTCGAGCTGGCCGCGCATGAATGGGCGCGCTTCAAAGCCAACGATTCACTGGAATGCCGCAACTGCCACAGCGCGGATTCCATGGACATCACGAAGCAGTCGCCGCGGGCCTCGGTTGCGCATCAGCGCTACCTGTTCAGCGGCGAGAAGACCTGCATCGATTGCCACAAGGGCATTGCCCACAAGCTGCCCGACATGCGCGGCGTTCCCGGCTGGCAATAGCGCTTCTGCCCCCGCTTGAACCAGCGGGAGCAATGGCGCCCGCCGGTCCGGCGGGACGAGCCGGGATGCGGCCTCAGGCCACGTGCAGCTGCTCGCTGCCGGCTGGAGGCTGAGCGAGCAGAGCCGCAAGAGCCGCGATCGCCTCCTGGCTCGGCTCCGGCGTTGCCGCGACCGTCCTGAAATACTCGCCGCAGAAATCGGTCCAGGCTTGCTGATTGCCGCTGGGAACGCCGATCACGAGGCTCTTGCCGGACTCGATGCAATGGGCAATCAGGTCGCGCAGCCCTCCGCCTTCCGCCTCGGCCTTGCCGAACTTGTTGAGAAACACGATCTCGGCGTCGGCGAGCTGGGCTTCGACCAGTTGCGCCGCTTCGAGCAGGCGCGGCGTGGACAGACGGCAGGAGGTCGCACCTGCGCCGAGATCCTCGGAGATCGACATCGACCGGCCGGTGGCGAGCTCGTGCAGAACCATGTCGCAGCGTGTGCGACCCGGCTGCGGCACGTCCTCCTGGATCAGGCCGGCCAGGCTCTTGCCCGAGCCGCGAAGCTCGGTGACGAGACCGGCGAACCACCGGTTCACGGCCGGGCCCGAATCATAGACCAGGGCAACGCTGACGGCGGCGGAAGGCAGGGGCGCGCTATCCGCCGTATCGCAGGATTGCTGAAGCATGTCCATCACCTCGCCGCCTTCGCCTTGGCGACGTCGGCATCCTGCAGGAAGTCGATCATGCGCTGCACGGGGCCGACCTCGTCGATATGCTCGAGCATATCGCGATATCCCTCCTGCGCCTTGGGCGGCAGCTTGTGCGCGATGCCCTGGTGGCAATCGATGCAGGTCTTGCCCTGCGCGAACGCGGTCTGGTGCAGCTTGGAGGCGCGCGGCTCCTGCACCGCATACTCCATGTGGTCGAACTTGTGGCAGTTGCGGCACTCACGCGAGTCCGTCGTCTTCATGCCGCGCCACACGCTCTTGGCAAGGTCGATGCGGTGGGCGTTGAACTTCTCGGGCGTGCCGATGGTGCCGAGGATCTTGTGCAGCACCTCGTTCGAGGCCTGGATCTTGCGGACGACCTTGTGGCTCCATTCCTTCGGCACGTGGCAATCCGGACAGCTGGCGCGCACGCCGGTGCGGTTCGAATAGTGAACCGTGTTGCGGTATTCGAGATAGACGTTTTCCTTCATCTCGTGACAGGAGATGCAGAACTGCTCGTTGTTCGTCATCTCCATCGCCCAGTTGAAGCCGCCCCAGAACAGGACGCCGCCGGCGAATGCGACGATGGCGATCAGTCCCCAGGCGTAGCGCGCGGTCGGCGAGAAGAACCATCGCCACAGCCGTTTCAGGCGACCCGGCTGCGCTGCTGCGACGGCGGCAGAAGTGCTGGTGTCCTGCATGTCAGCCTCACTTCGCCTGCGTCGCGTTCTGGAAGATGTTGCCGACCAGCGGCTTCGCGTCGGCCTGCGGCACGTGGCATTGCTGGCAGAAGTAACGCGTGCCGGCGACCTTATCGAGCCGCACGCCCTGGCGGTCGACGTAATGCGTCTCCGAGATCTTCGGCGCGTTGACGCGGGTATTGCCGGGCCAGTCGTGGCAGCCCATGCACGCGTTGTTCTCCGTCGTGATCTGGTAGCCGTCGATCTTGTGGGGGATCAGCGGCGGCTGCTGGCGATAGGCGCGCTCGAAGCCGCTCGCCGGCACGGACTGCTTGGTCACGTCGGGCGGCGCCGACATCTCGGTCAGCGGGGCCTCGCGCAGCGCCTTGGGCTGCTTGGCTTCCTGCGCAAGCGGGCCCGACACCGCGAACGGAATTGCAACTGCGACGGCGACGGCCGCCGCCGCGATCAACGGAATCAGTCGAACAAACGTCATGGGAGGTCCCTTTCAAGGACGGCCGGCTGGGAAGAGACGACGCGCGCCGCTGGCGATGGCGCGGTCATGGAGGGGTCCGGACGCGCCGCATTGCGGCCGCGCAGACCGAGATGAAAGACTTGCTTGGAGCAGACGTCGATGCAGGCTCCGCAGAGCGTGCAATCGCCCGCGATAATGACCGGCGTGGCGCCGCTGCGCTCGCCCCTGAGCGCGGGGCCGATGACATGCGGCTCCGGACAGACGGCGAAGCAATCCATGCAGTCGTTGCAGGCGGCACGGTTGTCGGCGGTGACGCGCAGCCGCGCGACCTTGCCGATCTGGCCGTAGAACGCCCCGACCGGACAGAGATGACCGCACCAGCCGTGCCTGGCGACGAGGAGATCGAACACGAAGATCGCCGCGGTGCCGCCGGCGCCGAACCAGAGACCGAACACCAGCGCGCGATGCAGCGCCGTCACCGGGTTGATCAGCTCCCAGGCGATCGACCCTGATAGTGCGGAGGCCGCGAGCACCGCGCCGACGAAATAGAGCCTGAGCTCCGGGCGGATCTTGGCCGTGAAGGTGATGCCCAGCCGCCGCCGCAGCCAGGCAGCAAGATCGGTCGCTGGATTGACCGGGCAGACCCAGGAGCAATAGGTCCGGCCGCCGAACAGCAGATAGGCGGCGAGCACGATCGCGGCGCCGATCACCGAGAGGCCCTCGGGCCAATGGCGCGCCGCGAGCGATTGCAGCAAGACGAAGGGATCGGTCAGGGGCAGCGTGCCGAGCGTCATCGACGAGGCCAGCGTGCCCTTGGCGATCCAGATGCCCAGAAGCGGCCCCGACAGGAACAGCGCGAGGAAGAACAGCTGGCTCGCCCGCCGCAGCACCAGAAACCGCGAGGCGGCCCAAAGTCCCTTCACCGCGCGCGCTTCGACATAAGGCCTGGCATTCGCCGTCATGGCGTGCCTCCCTCGGGTCTGCGCACCGGCAGCTTGAGCGGCGCGTCGACCAGGGCTCCGCCGGCCCTGGACTTCTCTTCCCAGCCGCGCTTGTAGTGCTCGTCCTGCTTCAGCGCGGCGAGCTCGATCGGCAGCACCTTGATCGCGGCATCGGTCAGCACGCAGGACTTCTCGCACTTGCCACAGCCGGTGCAGGACTCGGCGTGAACGACCGGCTCGAAGATCGCGTGCTTGGTCGTGCGCGCGTTGTGCGAGACCTCGAGCGTGATCGCCTTGTCGATGGCCGGACAGACCCGATAGCAGACGTCGCAGCGCAAGCCCTGCAGATTGAGGCAGGTCTCGCGGCTGGTGATCACCGCGACGCCCATCTTGGCCTTCGCGATGTCGGTCAGCGCATGCTCGAGCGCGCCGGTCGGGCAGGCCTTGACGCAGGGAATGGTGTCGCACATCTCGCAAGGCACGTTGCGGGCGACGTAGAACGGCGTTCCCATCGCGGGCCCGCCGGCCCAGTCCGCGAGCTTCAGGGTGTCGTAAGGACAGTCGCGAACGCACAGGCCGCAACGGACGCAGGCCGCCAGAAAATCCTTCTCGGGCAGCGCACCCGGCGGCCGCAGCGTCTGCGCTGGCTTGGCCCGCGAGGACACGCCGAATGCCGTCAGCATCGTTGCGGCGACGGCTGCGCCGCCGCCGAAACGCGTCATATCCTGCAGCGCCTTGCGGCGGCGCGGATCGCGCGGGATGCCTGAGCTGGAATCCGACATGGCTCGTCCATCGAGGGTTTAGGCCGACGTCACGCGGCAGGCGCACTTCTTGAAGTCGGTCTCCTTCGAGATCGGACAGGTCGCATCGAGCGTGAGCTGGTTGGCGAGCTGGCTTTCGTCGAAGAACGGGAAGTAGACGAGGCCCCGCGGCGGCTTGTTGCGGCCCTTGGTCTCGACCCGCGTGACCACCTCGCCGCGCCGCGTCTGGATCTTCACCGGCTGTCCGCGCAACAGCTTGCGCTCGGCCGCGTCGTCCGGATGCATGAACAGCGTCGCGGCCGGCACGGCACGGTGCAGCTCGGGGACGCGGCGCGTCATCGAGCCGGAATGCCAATGCTCCAGCACGCGGCCGGTGCACAGCCACAGATCGAACTCCTTGTCGGGCGTTTCGGCCGCCGGCTCGAACGGACAGAAGATGATGCGCGCCTTCTTGTCCGGCTTGCCGTAGAACGACACGCCCTCGCCCGGCTTGACGTAGGGATCGTAGCCCTCGCGGAAGCGCCAGAGGGTCTCCTTGTTGCTGACGACCGGCCAGCGCAGGCCGCGCGCCTGGTGATACTGCTCGAAATCCGCCAGATCGTGACCGTGACCGCGGCCGAACTTGGCGTATTCCTCGAACAGGCCCTTCTGCACGTAGAAGCCGAATGCGGCGCTCTCCGAATTGTCAAAGCCCTTCTGGCACTCGGTGATCGGGAACTTGTTCACCTCGCTGTTGGCATAGAGCACGTCGAACAGCGTCTTTCCGCGCACCTCCGGCTTCTTGGCGATCAGCTCCTCCGGCCACACGTCCTCGATCTTGAAGTACTTGGAGAACTCCATCACCTGCCAGAGATCCGAGCGCGCCTCGCCCGGCGCCTTCACCTGCTGGCGCCAGAACTGGGTGCGCCGCTCGGCATTGCCATAGGCGCCCTCCTTCTCCATCCACATCGCCGTCGGCAAAATGAGGTCCGCGGCCAGCGTGGTCACGGTCGGATAGGGATCGGAGACGACGACGAAGGCAGCCGGATTGCGATAACCGGGATAGCCCTCCTCGTTCATGTTCGGGGCCGTCTGCATGTTGTTGTTGCACTGGACCCAATAGGCGTTGAGCTTGCCGTCCTTCAGCATCCGGTTCTGCAGCACGGCATGGTAGCCGATGTTGCCCGGGATGGTGCCCTCGGGCAGCTGCCACACCTTCTCGGCCGTCTCGCGGTGCTTCGGGTTGGTGACGACCAGATCGGCCGGCAGGCGATGGGCAAAGGTGCCGACCTCGCGCGCGGTGCCGCAGGCCGAGGGCTGGCCGGTCAGCGAGAACGGGCCGTTGCCCGGCTCCGAGATCTTACCCATCAAGAGGTGCACGTTGTAGATCATGTTGTTGACCCACGTGCCGCGTGCATGCTGGTTGAAGCCCATCGTCCAGTAGGAGACGACCTTCTTCTTGGGATCGGCATAGAGCTTTGCGAGCCGTTCGAGATTCTCCTTCGGCACGCCCGACATCTTGTGAGCATAGTCGAGCGTATAGGGCTCGAGCAGCCTCTTGTACTCGTCGAATCCGATCTTGTCCTTGAAGCCGGCCGGATCGAGCGCGCCGTCCTTGCCGGCCTTGTGCGAGGCGTTGAGCGCCTTGATCTCGAGCGCGTGCGTCGGCCGCAATCCGTAGCCGATGTCGGTCACGGTCGATGCGAACTCGACGTGCTTCTCGACGAAGTCCTTGTTCGTCGCGCCGGAATTGACGATGTAGTTCTGGATGTAGTTGAGGATCGCCATGTCGCTCTGCGGGGTGAACACCAGCGGATTGTCGGCGAGCTCGAACGAGCGGTGCTCGAAGGTGGAGAGCACGTGGACTTCGCAGCCCTCATGGGTCAGACGGCGGTCGGTCAGGCGCGACCACAGGATCGGATGCATCTCCGCCATGTTCGAGCCCCACAGCACGAACGCATCGGCGTGCTCGATGTCGTCGTAACAGCCCATCGGCTCGTCGATGCCGAAGGTGCGCATGAAGCCGGTGACGGCCGAGGCCATGCAGTGGCGCGCATTCGGATCGAGGTTGTTGGAGCGGAAGCCGGCCTTGTAGAGCTTGGCGGCGGCGTAGCCTTCCCAGATGGTCCACTGGCCCGAGCCGAACATGCCGACGGTCGAGGGGCCACCGGCCTTCAACGCGGTCTTCCATTTCTCGGCCATGAGCTTGAAGGCGTCGTCCCACGAGATCGGCGCGAACTCGCCGTTCTTGTCGAACTTGCCGTTCTTCATGCGCAGCATCGGCTGGGTCAGCCGGTCCTCGCCGTACATGATCTTGGACAGGAAGTAGCCCTTGATGCAGTTGAGGCCGCGATTGACCGGCGCATCGGGATCTCCTTGCGTCGCCACGACCTTGCCGTTCTTGGTGCCGACGATCACGCCGCAGCCGGTGCCGCAGAAGCGGCACACGCCCTTGTCCCAGCGGATGCCGTCGGTCTTGCCCGGCTGCGCGATCGCCGCATCCGGCAGCGTCACACCGATGGTCGAGGCGGCAGCAACCGCTGCGGCTGCCTTCAACGCATCGCGGCGGGTCGCCGTGGCTTCATTTCCGTTCGTCAACTTCGTAACCATCGTCGGTCTCTCCGGCTCAACGAATCTCAAATTGCGGAAGGGCGCGCGTGCGCGCCGGAATTCTGGCAGAGGCCGCCGCAGCAGGCGGCCGGCTCGGTCTCGATCGCGCTCTCGTCGTCGGGCGCATCGAAGGCGTGAAAGATCAGCGAGGCACTGACGACGCCGGGCAGGCGATGCATCGCGGCGATCTGGTCGATCGCCAGCGAGGCCGGCGTATCGACGACGGTCAGCGCGAGCCGGTTCTCGCCGGATGCGGCCTCGAGCTCGACGCCGGGCAGCGCCAGGATCCGGTCCGTCAGACCGCCCGCGGCATCCGGTGCGAGATAGACGGCAACGCCGCAGATGTTGGTGGCTTCAGCCATTGTGCACGACCAGGTTTGCAAGTTCGGATACCAGCGCGATCCGGTCGCGCGGCGCGAGCGCGATGGCTTCGACCGGGCAGACCGGGATGCAGTCGCCGCAGCCGATGCAGGCCGCGGCATCGATGACGGCGCCGAGCTTCTCGCGCGCGAGAATGCGGATGGCGGAATGCTCACAGGCTTCGACGCAGCGACGGCAGACCACGCCGCGTCTTTCGACGCAGGCGCTCGCGCTGGAGACGGTCGCCACCTGTTCGGGGCACGACTCGTTCACGCGCGGCGCAAGCGCGTCGCGGCGGGATGCGAAAGGCAGAACGGCAGAGAATAGTGAGCGTCGCGACATTGGTCTCGGCATATCCGAATCCTCACGGGCAGACCCGTGTTGAGGAATTTTCCAGGAGAATGCGCCCCATCGGGCACATCTCGGTCGACGCCGTTGTCACCGCTGCGGACCATAGGTTCGCGCTGTCCATGTTGCATTGCGCTAGATCAACCGGCGTCGCGAACGCGCGCAAGCAACGATTAACCTGCGGGTCGTTTGCCGCACGAAATTGCGCAAACCGGGCAAGGCGTTTACTTCGCCTTCACCTGCGACGTCACGAGGCGGATTTGCGGCCGCGAGGCGGGCCAGCGGAAGCTGACGACCGCCCGCTGACGCCTCGATCTTCGCTGCTGCATCCGGCTTGAAAGCGGGGGTCGAATGATTAACTTGGGGCGTAGCGAATCGCCGCCTTTTCGCCCTTCCTCAAGACAGATATGGCCAGTTTCACACCGCATCAGGATGCCGCTCTCAAGGCCGTCGGCGACTGGCTGAAGGCCAAGCCGGGCCGCAATGGCACGCCGCCGATCTTCCGCCTGTTCGGCTTTGCCGGCACCGGCAAGACCACGCTGGCGCGGCACATCGCCGACGGCGTCGACGGCGAGGTGAAGTTCGCCGCCTTCACCGGCAAGGCCGCCCTCGTCATGCGCAACAAGGGGTGCGACGATGCCTCCACCATCCACTCCCTGATCTACCGCGCCCGCGAATCCGGCGAGGAGCAGCCGAGCTTCGAATTGTGGGACGACGCGCCGGCCTCGAAGGCGAAGCTGATCGTGATCGACGAATGCTCGATGGTCGACGCCGAATTGGGCCGCGACCTGATGTCGTTCGACTGCCCGCTGCTGGTGCTGGGTGATCCCGCGCAGCTGCCGCCGATCCAGGGCGGCGGCTTCTTCACCAACACCGAACCGGACGCGATGCTGACCGAGGTGCACCGCCAGGCGCAGGACGATCCGATCGTGCGGATGTCGATGGACGTGCGCGAGGGACGCGAACTCGACATCGGCCGCTACGGCGAGAGCGAGGTGGTGTCGCGCAAGGAGCTCGATCCTGACAGGGTCATGGGCGCCGACCAGGTGCTGGTCGGCCGCAACAACACAAGGCGCGCCTACAACATGCGGGTGCGCCAGCGCCAGAACATCGAGGACGTCTTCCCGGTCGCCGGCGACAAGCTGGTGTGCCTGCGCAACAACCGCAAGAAGGGCCTGTTCAACGGCGGGCTATGGCGCGTGAAGTCGCGCAACACCTCGCGCTCGAAATCGCGCATCCTTTCGATGCGGCTGTCGCCCGACGAGGATTTCGGCCACAAGGTGACCAAGGTCTCGGTGCGCGCCGATTGCTTCGAGGGCGGTGTCGAGCAGATCGCCTGGGAGCAGCGCAAGCCCTATGACGAGTTCGACTACGGCTACGTGCTCACCGTGCACAAGTCGCAGGGCTCCCAATGGGACGACGTCGTTCTGTTCGACGAGAGCTTTGCGTTCCAGGACTCAAGGGCGCGGTGGCTGTACACAGGCATCACGCGGGCGGCGAAAAGGTTGAGTATCGTGGTTTAGGTGCCGAGGCCCGAGCCTCGACCTCCGCTGTCGTCCCGGACAAGCGTAGCGAAGCGGAGCGCCGATCCGGGACCCTTACCCACAGGAAGATGATTGACGAAGACTCGGAGTGGGAGTTTTGCCTCACGCTCCTGCCTGGGGTTATGGGTCCCCGCGTTCGCGGGGACGACAGCGGTTATGAGGTGGCGTTGCCGCGCCTCACGCTCAGTTATTTCCCCGCGACAAAATAAAAATCTTCGCGTCCCGGCGGCGAGCCGTAGGTGAACGGCTGCTGCTCGTGCCTGGTGGCGGCCCAGACGTCGTCGCGGATGATGTCGAACAGTTTTCGGATCTCGATCCGGGGCTGCTTGATCTCGCGGGCCAGCGCGGTGGCGAACGGGCTGTTGGCACTGCCGTCGCCGTCCATCGCGGTCTCGCCGTGCTTGGCGGCATAGACCACCATGAAGCCGGCGCCGGGCTCGATGTTGGAAAAGCCCTTGTCGACCAGTTTCAGCGACAGCGTGCGCTGCATGCTCGGCGCGAACGGATTGTCGCGGCAGGCATCCAGGACCACGAGACGCATTTTTCGCGCGGCACCGACCGCGGCGATCACCTGCTCGAGGGCGACCGCCTGGGTCTCGGCGTCCTTGTCGGCGGCGAGCTTGGCGTCGACGGGAACGAGATAGTTCACCCCGCCGATCTCGAAGCCGTGGCCGGCGTAATAGACCACGGCCCAGTCGGCCTTCTCCGCTTCCTCCGCGAAGGCCTTCAACGCGTCAAAGAACTTGTCGCGGGTGAGGTCATTGACGGAAATCACGCTCTGGAAGCCGACGTCGCGCAGCACGCTCGCGATCAGTTTGGAATCGCGCGGCGGATTGGGCAAGGCGTGGACGTTCTTGTAGGCGCCGTTGCCGATCACCAGCGCCACGCGGCGCCCGGTTGCTCCGGCCGGCGCCTGCGGCGTCAGCGCGGCGAGCCGCTCCTGCGCGACGGCACGGGCGCGGGCGACGTCGGGCTCGTCGAACTTCGTCAACGAATAGGCGGCAGCGCGGAAATCGGCGCGCGCTTGCGCGAGATCCTTCTTCCGCTCGTAGATCTGGCCGCGACCGGAATGCGCGCGGATGTTGTTCGGATTGATCTGGATGGCCGTGTTGTAATCCTTCAGCGCGGCGTCGAGGTCGCCCTTCATCATGCTGACGTCGGCGCGGTTGTTGATCGCGAACACGTTTTTCGGCTGCCGCTCGATCAGGCCATTGCAGTCGGCAAGGGCCTGCGCATACTTGCCCATCATGCCGTACGTGATGCAGCGGTTGCTGGCGATCTGCGGCGCGGCCGGGTCGATCTTCTCGGCCTCCGCGAAATCCGCGATCGCGCCGTCGAAATCCTTCATCAGCGTCCGCGCGCGGGCGCGATTGGTCCAGCCGAGCAGGAATTTAGGCGTGTATTTGATCGACAGGCTGAAATCGTCGATCGCGCTTTGCAACGCGCCGCGGCGCGCATAGATGACGCCCCGATTGTTGTAGGGGACACCGTAGGTGGGGCGCTTCTGGAGGGCGAGGTTGTAGTCCGCCATGGCGAGATCGTCCTGGCCCTTGCGCTCATAGGCGAGGCCGCGCAGGTTGAGGGCAATGACGTAATCCGGATCGAGATCGACCGCGATGGACAGGGTCTCGATCGCGTGGTCGTAATCGCGCTTGTTGATCAGCGTGTTGCCGCGCACGGAGAGCGCGATAGCCTTGTCCTTGCCGCTGAGCTTGTCGGCCTTCAGCAGATTGTCGCAGGCGCTCGCGCGGGCCTGGGCCTCCGCCTGGCGGTCGCGGCAGAGGGTGAGATCGTCGGCCTGCGGGTCGGCCACTGCGCTGAACAGGCCGGCGGTCAGGATGACGAGGGTCAGGGAAACGACGCGCAGCATGGGTCAGGCCTGCTCCAGCCAGATTCTTCTTGAGTCGATCATCGATCGCACCGGTTCATCTAGCGCGGAGTTCCCGGTCTCGCCAAGCCGCCGGCGCCCTTCTATCCCGCGCGGCTCATTTCACAGACTCGTGTCCGTCCCGCCGTAACAATCGACGGCTCCGTCCGTACCTCGGATGGTGCGAAAACGCGGCCGGGCAACTGTTCGTCCGGCCCCGACCGCCGTAGACTGTCAGACCTTCCGAAAGAGGATCCGCCATGCGCCGACCTGCCCTCGCCTCCCTGCTCGCCGCAACCACCGCCCTTTCGCTAACCTTTGCGCTGGCCTTTACCGCGCCGTCCCGGGCTGCGGAGGATGCGGTCGTGATCCCCGCCCCAGCCATGGATGCGGCACCCGCGAGCGGGATCCAGACCGCCGTGATCGCCGGCGGCTGCTTCTGGGGCGTGCAGGGCGTCTTCCAGCACACCGCGGGCGTCGTCAACGCGGTCTCCGGCTATGCCGGTGGCACCAAGGCGACCGCCGACTACCAGACGGTCTCGAGCGGCCGGACCGGCCATGCCGAGGCGGTCGAGATCAAGTACGACCCGAAGAAGATCTCCTACGGCAAGATCCTCCAGATCTACTTCTCGGTGGCGCACGACCCGACCCAGCTCAACCGCCAGGGCCCCGACGTCGGCACGCAATATCGCTCGGCCGTCTTCACCACCTCCGACGAGCAGAAGAAGGTGGCGGAGGCCTATATCGCCCAGCTCAACGGCGCCAAGGTGTTCAGCAAGCCGATCGTGACCAAGGTCGGCGCGCTGGAGGCGTTCTACCCGGCGGAGGCCTACCACCAGGACTATCTGACGCTGCACCCGAACCAGCCTTACATCGCCTATAACGACCTGCCCAAGGTCGAGAACCTGAAAAAGCTGTTCGCGGATAACTACATTGAAAAGCCGACGCTGGTGAGTGCCAGCAAGGCCACCAACTGATCGCGAGATCACCGAAACAAACGGGAGACCCATGCCCGACACCAAAATGAAAACCACCGATAACAAGGTCATCAAGAGCGAAGAGCAGTGGCGGCGCGAATTGTCGCCGATGCAGTACGCGGTGCTGCGCGAGAAGGCGACCGAGCGTCCCTTCTCCGGCGAGTATGAGCACGACCACCGCGCCGGCACCTACACGTGTGCCGGCTGCGGCAATGTGCTGTTCGAGTCCGACGCCAAGTTCGATTCCGGCTGCGGCTGGCCGAGCTTCACCCAGCCCGCCGTCGAGAGCCATATCGACGAGGAGCGGGACGTCAGCCACGGCATGATCCGCACCGAGGTGCTCTGCTCCAAATGCAGCGGCCATCTCGGCCACGTCTTCCCCGACGGCCCCGGGCCGACCGGCCTGCGCTACTGCATCAATTCGGCCGCGCTGAAGCTGGAGCCGAAATAAGGTTGCGCGCGGCCTGGTTCCTTCATGGAACCCGGCCGCGCGATGTGCTTTTCTTGTCTGGCGGTGCGGCCGATCATCGCATTTGGCGGCCGCCAGGGAGGATACCATGTCACTCGGGACCGTCCTGATCATCCTGGTGATCATCTATCTGCTCGGCGGCCTGTCCGGCCGCATCGGCGGGTACGGCTATGGGATGGGCCATTCCGGCATGGGCATCGGCGGCGTCGTGCTGGCGGTGCTGGTCGTCCTGCTGCTTCTTGGCAAATTGTAATCCATATAAACCATTGAAATAATTTGATTAATTTCATCCGCGGAGCTGCCATGCGCGGATTCATCATCTCCCATCGCGGGGGTCGCATTTTTGTCAAATCGGCCTATATTAGAGGGCGAAATGGCATGTGCGGCGGGCTCGCTCGATGGCGGCCCCTGCCCTCCCAAACCCCACGCGCTTAAAGCCCCAGAGAAGATCACGAGGTCTTTGACCATGCGTCCACTGCGTCCGTTCAACTTCAACACCTCCGCCGAACTCTTCCCCGCCGCGATCCGCAAGAAGAAGCGCGCAGGCTTCACCTATCGCCGGTTCGGCACCGCGGCCGAAGCCGTGCAGTTCGCGATGGAGCAATTGCCGACGGATTCGCTGAACGGCGCCTATCTCCAGGTCGAGGAAGCGCGTTTCGACCAGAACGGCATCCGCTCGCTCTATGAGAGCGAAGCCTTCCCGTTGCCCCGCCGTCCCAAGCCGGCGCCGGCCGAGACCGACGCCGCCGACGCGGCTTAGGTTTTCGCTGAGCCTTCCGATGTGCGCGGAAAGCGCGACGGCCGAAAGGCTGTCGCGCTTTTTGCGTTTGGGGGGCACGCTCTTGGGGGCACGCTCTGTCGTCTCCCTTGCCCCGTTCTTGCGGGGTCGCGACGAATTTCGTTCGCGCTGAGAGGGGCGGGGTGAGGGGCTGCTTCCGCTATCACGGTGACAGCTGGGACTCGCGGAGAGTCCCCCTCACCCGGAATTTGCTCGCGCAAATTCCGGCCTCTCCCCGCAGGCGGGAAGAGGCAAAGAAGCGCTAAATCCGCGGCTGCTTGTCGAGCCAGCGGCGTAGCAGACGCACGTTGCGCATGTTGGCGCGGAACATCACGTCGAAAGCGTCGCCCGCGAACGGGACCATGCCGACCACGCCGTCGAGCGCGACATTGCCGAGCATGCGGGTGGTGATGTACCAGGGCGCGCCCAACGCGCGGGCCTCCCGCACCAGCCACAGCGAGATCGCCGTGGTGATGATGTCGCCGACGACGGGGATCAGGCCTATCAGCCCGTCGATGCCGTAGCGGATGTTGGTGCCGGGCAGGATGAAGGCGACGTCGAGCAGCTTTGCGATCGCCTCGATCCGCGCGATCCGCTGCTCGCGCGTCAGATTGCCGAACGGACTCCCGGCGAATGGATTGTCCTTGCCAAGCTCGAAACCGAATTCGCGAAACCCCTGCTCCAGCGTCTCGGGGCGGATTTCCCGGCCGTCCTGGTCGATGATCGGCCCGCGTGCATCGGTGCCGGAAGAGGTCGCGCGCGAGCTCCCCGGACGGGATCTGCGTGGAGCTAGGATGTCGTCGTCGGACATGGTCATGGCCTTCAGGGAACGCGCGGACGCGGCTGAGGTTGCTGCGCCGCGTCCGAACGTCGCGCGCTCAGGTCGGCGCCGCCACCGGGTGCGGCTCCTTGATGTATTTATGCACGAGCCAGGACGAAATCACCGCCGGCACGAACCCGACGAGGCCATACAGGATGAACTGCACCGCGCCCGAATCCGGCCCGCGCGAGCTGTAGGTGAGCGAGGCCAGCACGAAGGCGAACAGGCCGACCAGGAGCATCCGCAAGCCCGGGCCGATCCGCCTGACATGGGTCAGGATGTCATCGACTGCGCCGATCATCAGCGAAGGCAGGAAGCCGAACAGATAGCTGTATTGCAGGGTCTTGAAGAACACCGCGAACAGCTTGCCGACCTCGCCGAGACTGGTCTGGGCCCAATAGCCGGACTGATAGGTCGTCGTCAGCAGCAGCAGGAACCCGCCGACGAACGGGCCAACCAGCGCAAACACCAGATAGCGTTTCATCAAACACCTCACGTTTCGCCGGTGTTATAGCAGCGCCGCGGGAACCTTGAATAGCGGGGCGAGCTCTGCCTTTGGAGGAACAAGTGGCAAGGCGACGAGTTCAGACAGGACCTGAATTATCCCTGTCAGATTGGAGCCGCCGATGGCCCGCAGATTTCTCCTGGCGACGATCACGCTGGCAGCCCTGAGTGGCCTGTCGAACGCACCCGCTCTTGCGCAAGGCCACATGGGCTCGCCCCAGGAACAGCAGGCCTGCTCGCGCGACGCCTCGCGCTTCTGCCGCAAGGACCTCGGCAATGACGGCGCCGTGCAGGGCTGCCTGCAAGCCAACCGGGCCAAGCTGTCGCGCTCTTGCAGCAAGGTGTTTCAGAGCCACGGCATGTGAGGACCGCGACCATCCCCAGCGAACGGAGAGTGAAGCCATGTTGCGCGACGAACAGCTCTCGATCCTGCGGGACATCAGCCAGTCCGTTGCCTTCGCCGACGACCGCCACGGCAAGATCGGCGAGCTCATCGCCGACGGCTACGTGATGAAGGACGGCGATTTGTTCGAGCTGACTGCCAAAGGCGTCACCGCCGTCGAGGAACACGCCGCCGCGCTCGGCGCGAGCGATGTGGAACAAGCGAGCGCCTCCTTCGATCGGATGATCTGATCGCGCGCGCACGCTTTGTGCGTGACGTCCACGCAACAATTGTAAATTCCTTTGCGCCTGCCATTGCAGCCGCGTGACAATGGCGCATACTTCGCTCGGGCGGCGCAGCACTTTTCGATTCGAACATCAAGAAATCGAGCGACCACATGCGGGACCAAAGTTCCCGACGTGAAGGCTGTGACATGCGGCAGATCAAGCCGTGTGCGGCGCCCCAAAAACCAAGTGGCTCAAGCTCACGGAACTCGGGGACGCATTCTGCATGACACGCTATCAGACGATCGCTTCGCTGCTTAAGACCACCGCTTCGCTGTTGGCCGTAGCAACCACCGCCATCGCACTCCAGACCTCACCCGGCCTCGCCTTCTCGTCCGAAGCGCAGCAGATGTGCACGGGCGATGCGATGCGGCTGTGCTCAAGTGAGATCCCCGACATTCCCAGGGTCAGGGCCTGCATGGTGCGGAACAAGGCCCAGGTCAGCCCCGGCTGCCGCGCCGTGATGGACCGCGAAGCCGCGGCATCAGCATCGCGCAAGCGGGAAGCGGCGGCGCAATAGTAATCCATGAAGAATGTCATTCCGGGGCGGTGCGCAGCACCGAGCCCGGAATGACAGCAGTACCTCAGTCGCCCCACTGTGCGAAGGCGTCGTTGAAGGCGCGTTCGCCGGGGGCGCCCTTCTCGATGGCGATGATGGCGCGGCGCTGATTGGCATAGACCAGCGGCACGTCGAACCACGAGCGCTCCTTCAGGAGCTGGACGTTGCGGGAGCGGTCGGCGTCGACATTGGACAGGCCGACCAGGAAGAAGCCGTCGGTGACCTTGACCGCGAGGCCGGCGAGCGGCGTGCCGCGCGCCTGCTCGTTCGACTTCATCAGAATGCCCGGCACGTTGGAGACGCTGCCGCCGGGAAAATCCGGCGGCAGGATGAAGGTCAGCTCCGCCGTGTGGCTCGCCGGCAGCGAGGAATCGGTGTTGCGGCGGAACGACATCGTCATCTTGAACTTGCGGTCGGGGATCTCGATGTCGGCACGCACGGCGACGTCGGCCTTCTGGTTGCCCGACGCCTTGATCGGCTCGAGCCGCCACACCACCGAGCCGACATATTGCTTGCCCTTCGGATCGGACGGATCCTCGTCATAGAGCACGACCTTCTGCGCCACCGGCGCGACCGGCTGGTCGCTGGCCGAGGGCTGGCCGACGCGATCCGGAATCTTGGGCTTGCTCTGCGGTTGGGACGGATCCTTCGGCGCCTCCACCACCTGGGTCGGCGAGGACTTGAGCAGGTTGGTCGCGATCTGGACCAGCTGCTTGCCCCAGAGGATGCCGGCGCCGACCAGGATCAGCACGATGCCGACGGCGATCGCACTCTTGAACGGGAAGGCGGAGCGCGTGCGGGCACGCTTCTTGGCGTCGCGCTCGGGCGCGATGCGCGGACGCGGCGACGGCGGCTGCGGCGCGTAGCGCTCGGCCTCCTCGACCGACTCGTCGTAGGAATAGGGCGCGTCCTGCTCGCCGGCGCGGTTTTCCAGGCTCGGCTCGAGCCGGTCGAATTCCGGCGAGGGCGAGGGCACGTTGGCGTAGGTGCGGCGCGCGGCGCGGCTGGCCTGGGCGGCAGCGCCGCCGAGATCGTTGGCGTCGGCCGTGATG
>NZ_LBJU01000107.1:0-94861 GCF_028128835.1 Bradyrhizobium sp. CCBAU 65884
TCACCTTCAAAAACGGCCTCGAATACTTCAACGCCGTCGCAGCAGGATGGAGCCTCAGAGATATGTGCATGCCCTAGCGCGAAGGCGGGGACCCATACCCACAGGGAGTAGTTGCGGCGCGAGCAGATAACTCCGAGTCTCCGCCAAACCGCTTCCTGTGGTTATGGGTCCCGGATCTGCACTCGCTACGCTCGCTTGTCCGGGACGACGGCGGAGTTTGAAGCGGCAGCGGAGAGTCTATCTCTTCCACGCCTGCGTCACCGCGGCGATCTCCGCCGCCTCCGGTTCACGCACCGTCGACGGTGTCCGCGAGAACCGCGGCGCCGGCGCGGGCTGCTTGACGCCATGACGCTCGACGAACACGTTGCGGGCGACCATGTGCGGATGCTGGGTTGCTTCCGACATGGTCAACACCGGCGCGAAGCAGATGTCGGTGCCTTCCATGATCTTGCACCAGTCCTCGCGCGTCTTGCTCTTGAACACGGCCTTCAGCTTCTCCTTGAGCGCCGGCCAGGCCTTGGGGTTCATCTGCGCGTCGAAATCGGCATCGGTCAGGCCCGCATGCTCGCGCAGCAGCGCGTAGAACTGCGGCTCGATCGAGCCGATCGAGACGAAATGACCGCAGGCACATTCATAGACGCCGTAGAAATGCGCGCCGCCGTCGAGAAAGTTCTGGTTGCGGCCCTCGGTCCAGCGGCCGAGCGTGGTCATGTCGAAGAAGAACGACATCAGCGAGGCCGCCCCGTCGCACATCGCGGCATCGACGACTTGGCCCTTGCCGGATCGCTGCGCCTCCAGCAGGGCTGCGAGCACGCCGACGACGAGATAGAGCGCGCCGCCGCCGAAATCGCCGACCAGATTGAGCGGCGGCACCGGTGCTTCCTTCGTGCCGATGGCGGCGAGCGCACCGGTGATGGAGATGTAATTGATGTCGTGGCCGGCCGCATTGGCGAGCGGGCCTTCCTGGCCCCAGCCGGTCATGCGGCCATAGACCAGCTTGGGATTGCGTTCGAGCACGACGTCCGGGCCGAGCCCGAGCCGCTCCATCACGCCGGGACGAAAGCCCTCGACCAGCGCATCGGCGCTGGCAAGCAGGTCGAGCACCTCCGCGATCGCGGCCTTGTCCTTGAGGTCGAGCTCGATCACCTTGCGGCCGCGCCCCGCCACCGACTTCATGCTCTTCTTCGCGCCGACCCGGTCGAGCGTGACGACGTCGGCACCCATGTCGGCCAGCATCATGCAGGCGAACGGGCCGGGGCCGATGCCGGCGAATTCGACGATGCGGAAGCCCGAGAGCGGGCCGGAGGCGCGGACGGTCGAGGTGGGCGCTGATTTGTCGAGCACGTTGTTGTTTCCTCGGGTCGCGGGCGGATGCCGATGGTTCGGCCATCGCCGCTGACATTCTTCTTTGGAGCGAGTTAATCGGCTGATTAACTTTTCTCGCCTTCATGCCCGCGAGGCAAGCGCTTTTGATGCCGCATGGCCAAAATAAAACGGCGCGCACCGAAGTGCGCGCCGCGGAAAATTTGTGTCGAGGCGCTATCAGCGCGCCGCGGCCACCGCGCGCTGTGCCATTACCTTGATGAGGTTGGCGCGGTACTCGGCAGTGCCGTGGATGTCGGCCAGCAATCCGTTCGCCGAAATCGTCACGCCGTCGATCGCCGACGGCGACCAGTTCGCCTTCAGCGCCGCCTCAATCGCGGGCACCCGCATCACGCCGCTCTGCGAGGCGCCGGTCGCGGCAACCCGAACCTCGCCCGGTTTGGTCTGCGCGACGAACACGCCGGTCAACGCAAAGCGCGAGGCCGGATGCCGCATCTTCTCGTAGCCTGCCTTCGCCGGCACAGGGAACGACACGGCGGTGATGATCTCGCCGTCTTCAAGTGCCGTGGTGAACAGGCCCTGGAAGAAGTCCTCGGCCGAGATCGACCGCTTGTTGGTCTTTACGGTGGCGCCGAGCGCGAGCAGCGCGGCCGGGAAATCCGCGGCAGGATCGTTGTTGGCGATCGAGCCGCCGATCGTGCCGCGGTAACGCACCGCGGGGTCGCCGAGCACCGAGGTGAGATAGGAGATCGCGGGAATCGCCTTCTTCACGTCGGCATTGGTCATGATGTCGTAATAGATCGTGGCGGCCTTGATGGTCAGCGTGTCGCCCGACAATTCGACGCCCTGCAGCTCCTTGATCTTGCCGAGGTCGATCACGTCGGAGGGGCTTGCGAGGCGCTGCTTCATCACCGGCAGCAGCGTCTGGCCGCCGGCAAGGAACTTCGACTCGCTGCCCTTGGCGAACAGGCTGGCGGCCTCGTCGACCGAGGAAGCGCGATGATAGGTGGTCTGGTACATCTTCGTTCCTCCCTCTTAAGCCGCGTGGATCGTGCGCCACACCCGGTCAGGGGTTGCGGGCATTTCCAGGTTGTTCTTGCCGATCGCATCCGTGATCGCATTGATCACGGCCGCAGAGGCGCCGATCGCGCCGGCCTCACCGCAACCCTTGATGCCCAGGGGATTGCCCGGGCACAGCGTCGTGGTGTGGGAGAGGTTGAAGGAGGGCACATCGTCGGCGCGCGGCATGGCGTAGTCCATGAACGAGGCCGTGACCGGCTGGCCGTTGGCATCGTAGATCGCATGCTCGAGCAGCGCCTGTCCGATGCCTTGAACAAGGCCGCCATGGACCTGGCCCTCGACGATCATCGGGTTGATCAGCCGGCCGAAATCGTCGGCCGCGACGAAGTTGACGAAGGAGGTCTTGCCGGTGCCGGGATCGACCTCGAGCTCGCAGATATAGGTGCCGGCCGGGAAGGTGAAGTTGGTGGGGTCGTAGAAGGCGCTTTCCTTCAGACCCGGCTCCATCCCGTCAGGCAGATTGTGCGCGGTATAGGCTGCAAGGGCGACCATCGGCAGGGCAATCGCCTTGTCGGTGCCGGTGACCTTGAACTCGCCGTTCTCGATGACGATGTCGGCCTCGGAAGCTTCCAGCGCATGCGCCGCAATCTTCTTGGCCTTCGACTCCATCTTCTCCATCGCCTTCAGGATCGCGGTGAGGCCGACGGCCGCCGAGCGCGAGCCGTAGGTGCCCATGCCGAACTGCACCTTGTCGGTGTCGCCATGGACGATCGAGACCTGGCTGATGGGAACGCCGAGGCGCTCCGCGACGAGCTGGCAGAACGTGGTCTCGTGACCCTGGCCGTGGCTGTGCGATCCCGTCAGGATCTCGATGGTGCCGACCGGGTTGACGCGCACCTCGGCCGATTCCCAAAGACCGACGCCGGCGCCGAGGCTGCCGACCGCCTTCGACGGCGCGATGCCGCAGGCCTCGATGTAGCAGGACACGCCGATGCCGCGCAGCTTGCCGTCGGCTTTCGCCTTGGCCTTGCGGGCGGGGAAGCCGGCATAGTCGATCGCCTTCATCGCAGCATCGAGCGAGGCGTTAAAGTCCCCGATGTCATAGGCCATGATGACAGGCGTCTGATGCGGGAACTGGGTGATGAAGTTGGTCCGGCGCAGCTCGGCCGGATCGACCTTCAACTGCCGCGCCGCCGTTTCCATCAGCCGCTCGATCAGATAGCTCGCCTCGGGGCGGCCCGCGCCGCGATAGGCGTCGACCGGCGTGGTGTTGGTGTAGACCCCGATCACCTCGGCGTGGATCGCCGGGATGTTGTACTGGCCCGACAGCAGCGTCGCGTAGAGATAGGTCGGCACCGAGGACGAGAACAGCGACATGTAGGCGCCGAAATTGGCGTAGGTCTTCACCTTGAGGCCGGTGATCTTGTTGCTGGCGTCGAACGCCAGCTCGGCATGGGTGACGTGGTCACGGCCATGCGCGTCGGTGAGGAATGCCTCGGTGCGGTCGCCGGTCCATTTCACGGGACGGCCGATCTTCTTGGAGGCCCACAGCGCCACCATCTCTTCGGGATAGATGAAGATCTTGGAGCCGAAGCCGCCGCCGACGTCGGGGGCGATCACGCGCAGCTTGTGCTCGGGGGCGATGTTGTAGAACGCCGACAGCACGAGGCGGGCGACGTGCGGGTTCTGCGAGGTCGTGTAGAGCGTGAAATGCTCTTCCGCCGCGTCGTAATCGGCGATCGCCGCGCGCGGCTCCATCGCGTTCGGGGCGAGGCGGTTGTTGGTGACGTCGAGCTTGACCACATTGGCGGCCTTGGCGAAGGCGGCATCGGTGGCACCCTCATCGCCGATCACCCAGTCATAGACCTGGTTGCCGGGAGCTTCGGGGTGAAGCTGCGGCGCGCCAGACTTGATCGCGGCTTGGACGTCGGCGACCGCCGGGAGCTCTTCATAATTCACGACGACGGCCTCGGCCGCGTCGCGCGCCAGATTCTTGCTGTCGGCGATCACGACCGCGACGGCCTGACCGACGAAGCGCACGGTCTCCGGCGCCATCGCCGGCCATGCGCCCATCTTCATCGGGCTGCCGTCCTTGGAGGTGATGGCCCAGCCGCAAATGAGGTTGCCGACCTTGTCGTCGACAATCTGCTGGCCCGTGAGCACCGCGACCACGCCCGGCATCTTCAGCGCGGCGGAGGAATCGATCCCCTTCACCTTGGCGTGTGCGTGCGGGCTGCGGATGAAATGGGCATGGGTCATGCCCAGCAGCTTGATGTCGTCCACGTACCGGCCCTTGCCGGTAATGAAACGCTTGTCTTCCTTGCGCACGACTCGCGCGCCGATGCCTTCTACACCCATGTCTGGTCCTCCCGACCGGAAATTTCTTTGACCGCGCTTTCCCTCGAAAGCTGCAGCCGTGGTTCTTTTCGAGGCGTGCCGCTTTACTCGGCCGCCTGCGAGACCTTCATGCGCCCGGCTGCATCCAGCACGGCTTTGACGATGTTGTGGTAGCCGGTGCAGCGGCAGATATTGCCTTCCAGCTCGGTTCGGACGGTCGCCTCGTCAAGCTGGCCGCCGTGACGATGCACGATGTCGATCGCCGACATGATCATGCCCGGCGTGCAATAGCCGCATTGCAGGCCGTGATTGTCGCGGAAGGCGGCCTGCATCGGGTGCAGCTCGTCGCCCTTGGCGATGCCTTCGATGGTGGTGATGCTGGCCCCGTCGGCCTGGCCCGCCAGCATGGTGCAGGATTTCACCGCGCGGCCGTCCATGTGCACGACACAGGCGCCGCACTGGCTGGTGTCGCAGCCGACATGGGTACCCGTGAGATTGAGGTGATCGCGCAGCAGTTGGACCAGCAGCGTGCGGTCCTCGACGTCGACAGCAACGGCCTTGCCGTTCACCGTCAGTTTGACTGTAGACACGATGTCGTCCTCCCAGAATGTTTGTAGTTATTCCAATTAGAAACAGCGCGATGAAACTTTGCAACTGGGATTTTGGGTCGCCGGCGTCACGAAACGGTCGTCGAGGCGCCGCGATCAGACAACAGCGATCCGTGCCGCCGCCAGCGCATGGCGCGACCTGTCCGAAACCTGCAAGGAGATGGTCTCTCGTCTTCCGCGGCGTCCACCTCTGCCATCGCGCGAAGGTTGCTCGCCCGCGGATGTCGGTCCTTGGCGCCGCCGATTGTCTCTCCCTTGGGATTCTTGTCGTCGTTCCGCAAATAGGAGCACGGCCGGGCAACTTTGTAATCGCGATCTTGGTAGTAGGATTTGGCGCGGTAAGCCATTGATTTCATTGAAGCGTTGGTCGCCACGACGAGCCGTGGCCGGCTCGGGGGGCTGCCGGGAAGCGGACTGACCAAGTCCGCCTGTACCTCCTGGCGATCAATGGACGCGAAGAAGACAACCGATCTCTCGAGATGGCTTCGCCAATCGAGCGCCCACCGTCGTCCTGAAGGCGGGCCGGTCAAAGCGACAACGACACCGTGACATTGACGGATATCGTAACGCCCAGCGGCCATCCGTCGCGGTTGAACCGTCGTCGTGATTTGTGGACGTCGCTTATGCCGACTTTCGACGGAACGCGCGGATGGCTGCACGATGTTGCCGCAATCCAATCACTGGTTTCGAGCTGCCAACGAGCGACAAGAAGCGAGTGCCGACAACGAGATGAGTGGCCAAGCCTGACAGTGATTTGCACTACTACCTTCCGCCTATACTAAGCGCGAAAAGTCGATGCTGTAATTTCCGTGATGGTTCGCAGGCGAACTGCGTATCGAAAGCGCAAAAGCGCATCGGCGCCCAACGTGGCGCGCAAAGCAACATCACGGAGGGAATAATGACCTTTGGAACGAGGGGCTTCTTGGCCGGCATTTCGATGATCGCGATGCTGGGCGCCGGCACGATTGGCGTTCGCGCCAACGATTCACTGCTCAAAGCGCAATCCGATTCCAATCAATGGGCGGTGGCGGGCCACGACTACGCCAACACGCGGTTCAGCCCGCTCAACCAGATCAACGCCGAGAACGCCGGCAAGCTGTCGCTTGCCTATTCGTTCTCGCTTGCATCGCTGCGCTCGAACGAATCCTCGCCGATCGTCATCGGCAACACGTTGTACGTCTCGACGTCATGGGGGCCGAAATACGTCTACGCGCTCGACGCCGCGACCGGTGCGCGCAAGTGGACCTACGAGCCGGAGATTCCGGACGACGTGCTGCAATACGCCTGCTGCGACGTGAACAATCGCGGCGTCTCCTACGCTGACGGCAAGATCTTCGTCGGCCGACTCGACGGCAAGCTGACCGCGCTCGACGCTGCGACGGGCAAGGCGCTGTGGACGGCGAAGGTGGTCGATTACAAGCAGGGCTCGGTCATCACCTCGCCGCCGCTGGTCGTGCGCGACAAGGTCATCACCGGCTTCGGCGGTGGCGAGTACGGCGTGCGCGGCGCGCTTCAGGCCTTCGACATCAACACCGGCAAGCTCGCTTGGCAGACCTTTACCGTTCCCACGCCGGAGGAGCCCGGCGGCGATACCTGGAAGGGCGATTCCGCGCAGCATGGCGGCGGCGCGGCCTGGCTGGTCGGCTCCTATGATCCCAAGACCGATACCGTGTATTGGGGCACCAGCAATCCCGGGCCGTGGAACACTGCCGTGCGCTCGACCGGCAATGGTGATTTCGGCAAGCTGACCAACCTCTACACGGCCTCGACGCTGGCGCTCGACCCGAACACCGGCAAGATCAAGTGGCATATCCAGACCACGCCCGCCGACGCCTGGGACTATGACGGCGTGAACGAGGCCGTGCTCGCCGACCTCAACATCGGCGGCAGCAACGTTCCGGCGCTGATGAAGGCGGATCGCAACGGGTTCTTCTTCGTCGCCAACCGCGAGACCGGCAAGGTTCTTTCGGCAGAGAAGTACGTCTTCTCGAACTGGGCGCAGAAATTCGATCTCGCCACCATGCGCGCGGTCGAGGATCCCGACAAGCGTCCGGGCCCCGGCCATCCCGCCAAGGACATCTGCCCCAATCTGATCGGCGGCAAGAACTGGCAGCCGATGTCGTTCAACCCGCAGACCGGCCTCGTCTACATTCCCTCCAACAATGTCTGCATGGATTGGTCGGTCAGTGACGTCGCCTACAAGCGCGGCGTGTTCTATCTCGGCGCCGAATTCCCGACCAAGGAAGGCCCCGGTGGCTTCCTCGGCGAGCTCGTGGCCTGGGATCCCGTCAACCAGAAGAAAGTCTGGTCCATCAAGGAAGACCTGCCTTTCAATGGCGGCACGCTGACCACTGGCGGGGGCCTGGTGTTCGCCGGCAACATCCATGGCGATTTCCGCGCGATCGATGCGAAATCCGGCAAAATGCTCTGGAGCAAGAATCTCGGCTCCGGCATCGGTGCGGGTCCTGTGACCTACATGGTCGACGGCAAGCAATACGTCGCCATCGTCGTCGGCCGTACGGCAGCACTGCCCGCGTTCCTGGGCGAGGTTGGCAAGAAGATGACGGCTGCAGCTCCCGAGGGCGGCTCGCTCTTCGTGTTCTCCGTCCAGTGACCACTGGCGCGTGTATCCCGAGGTGAGGGGATACACGCGCTCTTTTCCCAAAGTGTGATCGCGTCGTTGCGGCCGAGGCAGGGCCTTGTCGCAACGTGACGCCAACGATGCCCAACCACGGGAGGTGAGGATGCGTCCAAATCGTTCTGGCCTTGGCAATAGCAGACGTCGCGCCATCGCAGCTTTACTTGCATGTGTTGCCGGTTCCGCGCTCATCGTGCCAGCCGCCACAAGCCGCGCCGACGAAGTGAAGCCGTTCCGGCTCTGTGCCGATCCGACCAATCTTCCGTTCTCGAGCAACAGCCCCTCGCAACCCGGCCTCTATGTCGAGATCGGGCAGGCGCTGGCGCGGGCGCTCGGGCGGCCGATCGCCTACGACTGGTACAAATCGTATTTCGGCAAGCGCACCGTCCGCGTGACGCTGCTCGGCAAGCAGTGCGACGCCATGATCGGCCTGCCGCGCTCCGAGGATTTCATGGGGCCAGCCGTCATCTTCTCGAGCACGGTTGCGCGTGAGGGTTACGCCCTCGTGACGGCAAAGGACCGGACGATCTCCGGGATCGACGAACTCCGGGGCAAGCGGGTCGCCGTGCAGTTCGCCAGCACGCCACAGAACCTCCTGGCGACGCGTGACGACATCCAAAAGGTGACGGTGCTGTCGCCCGAGGAAGGCATGCAGGCGCTCGATCGGGGCAAGGCCGACGTCGCCTTTATCTGGGGACCCGTGGCCGGCTGGCTGAACAAGACCGTCTACCAGGATCGGTATCGCGTTCAGCTCACCGAAGGCGAAGGTTTGTCGTGGGACGCGGCGATCGGCTTCGCGAAGGCCTCGACAGAACTGCGCGACCAGATCGATGCGGTTTTGCCGGACCTCGAGCGGACCATCGCCGACCTCAAGGTGAAGTATGGCCTGCCGACCGGTCAGGCTCTCCACTTCAATGCCGTGCAGACGCCGGCGGGAACCACGACCGGAGCCGGGACCGGCGCGGCGCATGTGGCCAGCGTCGTCGCGACCGAGACCAAGGGCGACGCGCTGGCGTCAAATGCCGAAGCTGTCGGTCAGGGCAAGGAGATCTTCAACGGCACCTGTGCGCATTGCCATGGTCCCGACGCGATCCAGAGCGAGCGGAAGATCGATCTGAGGCTGCTACGTCACCGCTACGGCGACGAGATGCGAGAGAAATTCCTGACCACGGTGCATGAGGGGCGTCCGGCCAAGGGCATGCCGTCCTGGAAAGAGGTCTTCACCGACAGCCAGTTCGACAACATCTACGCCTTTCTGCTGACGGTTCAGGCCGAATCGAACGACTGAATGGTCTTGACCGGACGGCATCGGGGAGATGTTCTAGGGTCCGTTTCGCATCCATCGGCACGAACGTCCGATGGATGCGCCCGCGCGATGGACCCCGGGGAAGGTGCCATGACCAGCTTCCTGATCATCGACGATCATCCGCTGTTTCGCGAGGCGCTCGGCAATGCCGTGCGGCTGGCGCTGCCGGAGGCCCGCATTCTGGAAGCGATGTCGATCGAGGACGCCTTACGGGTGCTTTCGGTCGAACGGGGGATCGACCTTGCGCTGCTCGATCTCTCGCTTCCCGACGCAACCGGTTTCTCCGGCTTTCTCAGGCTGCGCGAGACCTATCCGCGCCTGCCGGTCGCCATCGTCTCGAGCGAGGAGGATCAGCATGTGGTCCGCGAGGCACTGGCGCTGGGTGCTGCCGGCTATCTGCCGAAATCCACGTCCAAGCGCGAGCTCGCGCAGTCGATCGAAGGCGTGCTCGGCGGATCGGTGTCGGTGCCGAAGGATTTCGTGGCGGAGCCGCAGCGGAAGCGGGCCGACAGCAGCAAGGCACTCAGGGTCAAGCTTCGCGAACTGACGCCGCAGCAGCTTCGCGTGCTCGATCTCCTTCGCCGCGGCTATCCGAACCGGCAGATCGCGCAGGAGCTTCAACTCGCCGAATCGACCGTGAAGGCGCACATCACCGAGATCCTGCGCAAGCTCGGACTGTTCAGCCGCAACAAGGCGATCGTCGAGATCGGCAAGGTCGATCTGCCGGATCCGCGGCAGCGGCCCCATCCGAGGATCGATCGCGGGAGGCCGCAATGAGCTGCTGGTCCGATTTGATCTGGATCAAGCCGGGTTGCTCCGGCGACGGCATGCTCGCCGGTCTGATCGCTGACTTCGGTGACGAGCTGGGAACGGCCCAAATCTGATGCGGTTTCTGATTGTCGAGGATCATCCGCTGTTTCGCGAGGCGCTCGAGGGAGCGCTGCAAATGGCGACGCCGGATGCCGAGATGCTTCAGGCCAACTCGATCGACGGTGCGCTCGAATTGTTGGCGTCGAGGCCCGATGTCGACCTCATTCTCCTCGACTTGTCGATACCCGGGACGACCGGACTGTCCGGCATCATCCGCATCCGCAAGGCGTTTCCGCGCGTTCCCGTCGTCATCGTGTCGGGGCACCAGGACGCGCAGATCATCTCGGGCGCATTGTCGCTCGGCGTATCCGGCTACATCCTCAAATCCTCGTCCAAGCAGGAGCTGGCGCATTCGATCGGCGAAGTCGTGCGCGGCGCGGTGTGTCTGCCGGCCGCTTTTCGCGCGCTGGCCCGCCCGCAGCGTTCGCCGATCGCGGCCCAGGAGCTGCTGAAGCGCCTTCACGATCTGACGCCCCAGCAATTGCGTGTCCTCGAAATGCTCAAGCGCGGCCTGCAGAACAAGCAGATCGCCTTTGAGCTGAAGATCTCCGAGACCACCGTGAAGGTTCACGTCTCGGATATCCTGCGCAAGCTGAACGTGATGAGCCGCACCAAGGCGATCGTCGAAATGTCGAAGATCGATTTTGCGACGCTGGCGGGCTCGGGAGCGGCCGCGAAGCGCGACCGCGCCCGGACCGATCCGCAGGCATGATTGCCACCTCGTTCGCCGCCGATGCGACGCGAGGTGATGAACTAAAGCGCGATATGCGATCAGGATGAATCGTCATCGCGCTTTTAGGTTGTTGTTTAAGCATGATCTTTTCGGAAAACCGCTGCGCACTTTTCCGCATCATGCTTTAGCTCAGCAGGAACGACAGCAGCGCGCGCATTTCCGCCGGCCTGATCGGCTTCTTCAGCACTTCCAGCCCGTAGCGGCTGGCTTCCGCCGCAGCCTTTTCGGAATAATCCGCGGTGATGATCATCGCCGGCACGTCCGACTTCAACCGCTGCCGGATTCCCTCGACGGCCGACAATCCGCTTTCGCCGTGATCGAGATGGAGATCGGCGATGATGGCGTCCGGCGTGCCGCCGAGCTCACTCAAGCGCTGGGCGGCATCCGCGGCGGATCTCGTGGTCGCGACATCGCAGCCCCATCCTTCCAGCAAGGCGGCCAGCGCCTCCGCGCCCGAGGCGTCGTTCTCGATGAGCAGGATCTTGGCCCCTCCCAGACCGCCATAGTGCAGGTCTGCGGGCTTCATCTCCTGCAGGTCGTCGCTGACATCGGCGCGATCGGCCTGCTCCAGCTCGAGCACAAAGGTCGATCCGCGGCCGACATGCGACGACAGCCGCACGTCGTGGCCGAGCGCCGTCGCGAAGCGGCGCACGATCGAAAGACCGAGGCCGAAGCCGGCCTGGTCGGTCGCGCTCGCGTCGCCGCGCTGGAACTCCCGGAAGATCGCCTCCTGCTGCGCCTGCGCAATTCCGGGCCCGGTATCGGAGATCTGGATCGCGATGCGATCGCCACGCCGTCTGCATCCCATGATGACGCCGCCGCTGCGGGTATAACGGATCGCATTCGCGAGCAGATTTTGCAGGATCCTCCGGAGCATCATCGGGTCGGACAGGACCGCGAGCGGCGAGCTGCGGACGCGCAGGGACAGTCCCTGCCTCCAGGCGATCGGCTCGAACTCGTCGCGGAGCTGGTCGAGCAGCGGCCCAAGCGCGATCGGCCGCACGTCGGGCCGGAGCGCGCCCGCATCGAGCTTCGCGATCTCCAGAAGCGAGCGCAGCAGGTCTTCCAGCGTGACCAGGGACCGGTCGACCTGGTCGATGAGCAGGCCTGCTTCCTGCGACTCCATCATCTCGGTGAGGGCCGACAGGGTCAGGCGTGCCGCGTTCAGCGGCTGCAGGAGATCGTGGGTGACCGAGATCAGCACGGACGATTTCAGCGAGCTTGCAGCTTCCGCCTGCTGCTTGGCGCGGTACAAGCCTTCGTTGGCCCGCTCGACCGAACGCAGGGCATCCCGCAACTGATGCGTCCGGTCGCGAACTTGATGGTCGAGCGCGATTGCGGTTTCGAATAGTGAGAACGCATTGAGCTGCTGGTCCATCGACCGCTCGACGCGCGACATCAGCGCCGCATTGATCTTCTTCAGCTTGACCGACTCCCGCCGGAGCTGCTCGATCGTTTCGGCATCCTGCCAGGTCTCTGCCACGTCGGCTCCGTTACGTCGGCCGCCTGCCGATGGCGACGCCGGTGAAGGTCTGGTTCACGTGCATCGAGCCGAACTGTTCGCCGTAGGTATGGAACCCGACGACGCGGTTCTGCCGGTACAGCTCGGACATTTCGCGTGAAAGCTGATGCTGCTCGGCATCCAGCCGGCGTAGCAGGCATTCGAAGCCAATATAGAGAGAGACGTCGCCGATCTGGTCACGGGTTTCCGCGAAGGCGTCGCGGGTGGCTCCGACCAGGCTGCACGAGGTTGCCGTCGTCAGCACCATGCCCTCGTCGATCGCGCAGAAGAAGCGCAGCGAGCCGTCGGGATCGACGCGCTGGATCGACCGCGCATAATAGGACCCGCCGACCCGGACCAGCACCGGATGGGATGCGAAGGAGAACGGGTCGAGCTTGGCGTCGATGATTCCGACGGCACGGGAATATTCCGCGGCGGCAGGCTCGGCGTTCAATTCCTTGACGACGCGCTGCTCGATATCGGCCTCGGTGACCACCATCTTCTGTGCGGTCGGCTCGAAATTGTCGCATTTGAACACGCGGAACGGCAGCGACGTGTTGAGGAGAATGAGGAGGGCCGCGTCGGTGTGGGCCTTGCCGTCGAAGAACACCCAGGTCCTTTCGAAGCGCAGGCCGTCGCCGGCCGACCCGCCGACGATCGGGATATTGTCGAGTGAGGCATAGAGGGCGGACATCACAGCTTCTTCGCGGCGGCACATGCCGTCGATCAGCACCAGGCCGAACGGGTTGCGGCCGCTGACCTCCGAGGTTGCCCGCAGCAGCTCGTGGCGAAGCTCGCTGCCGATCCGGCGGCCGTCCTCGACGTGGAAATTGGCGAGATTCAGGATCGGCCGGACCACGGCGTTGAAGTCAGCCTGGCTGAACGTCATCGCGACAACGCTGTTCTCGTCCCAGCCGTCCGGCGCCAGCTCGCCTGCCGTCGTGCAGCCGCAGACCGGCGTGTCCGCAAAGTGTCTCGTGATCTCGGCGATGAATCGATGAGGATCGTAGCGGGGGGAGAGGAAGACCAGGACCAGGGCCAGCTCGTCCGACGGAAGCTGGGCGACCAGCTCGGCAACGGCCTCGTCGACGGTCGGAGCTTTCGATTTCGCGACCGCAACGCTGGACGAACCGCCAAACCGAAGATCGGCCTGCCCCACTTCGTTTCTCTCCTCAAGGACCGGCTTGGTCTGTCGCCAAGATCTGCCGCCAAGTGCCGAAAACAGTAGGGCTTTTCCAGTCTACCCGCAACAAGTCGCGCGGTGTCCGGCCCGGACTGGAAGTCGCCGGTCTGGTGCTTGCGCAGCCCGCGATTGCGAGCCGGAGGAATTTACCGCCCCTTGACGATTCTGCCTTAGTTTTGCGCATGCGGTCGGGGAGGCGGGGCGCCTTCGGATCGCGGCTGTTTGGAATAAGTAATGGGGGTGGGAATGTCCGGGCGTATCGCGTCGCCATCAAAGCGCACAATATTTCCCACCCTGAGGTTCCGCGCCAAGATCATCCTGGGTTTCGCGGTCGTGCTGGCGATCTCCGCCGGCAGCATGGCCTTCTCCTATTTCGGCTTCGAGCGGGTTTCGGCCGGGGTCGGGTCCTACCGCAGCAGCGTGTCGGAGGCCGACCTCGCCCGCAACATCGACCGCGAGCTGCTCGGCTACCGTTCGGCCGTCAAATATTTCGTCGTCACCGGCAAGGAAGATGACGCCAAGGCGGCGCTCGAGGCCGAGGCCAGCCTGAAGAACGCCATCGACCAGGCCGTGAAGAGCGCCAAGACCCCGGCGCGGGGGGAGAGTCTCGACAAGCTCGCCAAGGAGTTCGCGAATTTCTCCGCAACCTTCGCCAAGGTTCTGCAGGCCAAGCGTGACAGCACGTTGCTGGTGCAGAACCAGCTGCAGCGCCAAGCCAATCTCCTGAAGTACAAGCTGGACGATATCGGTAACAACGCTTCCGATTCCGAGGCCCAGTCGATCGAGTTCGGTACCAAGCAGGTCAACGCCCAGTTCCAAACCGCGAGTGCTGCAGCCACCAATTTCGTGCTCACGTCCGATCAGGCGATCGCGACCAGCGCGCTGGCGCGGCTGAAATTCGTGGAGAACTCGCTCGGCGCGGTCTATTCGATGGACGACAAGATCGTCGCCGGCCTGAAGGAAGCCAAGACCATCCTCGGCGCCTATCGCGAAGCGCTGGAGAAGCTGATCGCCAACGCCAAGTTGGTCGACGGGCTCGTCACCGAGATGAGCGGTTCGGCCGGTGCGATCCTGCAAGGCGCCACCGCCATGAAGGCGGACCTCGTCGCCGACCAGCAGCGGCTGGATTCGGAATCGGAAGCGACGATCGGGAAGACCGAGCAACTGGTTCTGATGCTCGCCATCGGCGGTACGCTGCTTGGTGCGGTCCTCGCCTTCCTGCTCGGCACCGGCATCTCGCGTCCGATGATCGCGATGTGCAAGGCGATGCGTGAGCTGGCCTCGGGCAATTTCGACGTGGTGCTGCCGGGTCTCGGCCGCAAGGACGAGATCGGCGAGATGGCCGGTGCGGTCGAGGAGTTCAAGGTTCAAGCCGTGGCAAAAGCCGAGCGCGATGCCGCTGCCAGCGAAGCCCAGAACAGGGAGGCGAGCGCTGCCCGCCGCTCCGAGCTGATCCGCTTCGCCGACGATTTCGAGAGCGCGGTCGGCGCCATCGTCTCCAACGTCTCGGCCTCGGCCGTGCAGCTGGAATCGGCGGCCTCCACGCTGACCCGCACCGCCGAGACCACCCAGAGCCTGTCGAGCCAGGTCGCCGGCGTCTCCGAGCAGGCGTCCTCCAACATGCAGTCGGTCGCCACCGCGACGGAAGAGCTCTCGGCCTCGGTCGAGGAGATCGGCCGCCAGGTCCGCGACTCCAGCCGGATTGCGGAAGCTGCCGTCGTGCAGGCCAAGGAAACTGACGGTCGCATCGGCAAGCTCTCGCATGCCGCCCAGCAGATCGGCGAGGTGGTCAAGCTGATCACGGCGATTGCCGAGCAGACGGGGGGGGGGGGGGGGGGGGGGGGGGGGGGGGGGGGGGGGGGGCAATCTTCTCGCGCTCAACGCCACCATCGAGGCGGCACGCGCCGGTGAAGCCGGGCGCGGGTTCGCCGTGGTTGCCAGCGAAGTGAAGTCGCTGGCGAGCCAGACCGCGAAGGCCACCGACGAGATCTCCTCGCACATCACGGGCATGCAGGGCGCCACGGCCGAATCGGTAGCCGCGATCAAGGAGATCGGTGCGACCATCGGCCAGATCTCGTCGATCTCGACCTCGATCGCCAGCGCGGTCGAGCAGCAGGGTGCCGCGACGCAGGAGATCGCGCGCAGCGTCCAGACCGTCGCGCAGGGTACCCAGACCGCAGCCACCGACATCGGCGAGGTCAACCGCGGCGCCGCCGAGACCGGCTCGGCCTCCGAGGAAGTGCTGCACTCGGCCAAGACACTGTCATCCGAAAGCACCCGCCTGCGCGCCGAGCTCGATCGCTTCATGGGGAATATCAGGGCGGCGTAAGTTGCTTGGCCTCGTTGCGAGTCAGACGCTCAGCTGTCACCCCACTCTCCGCTGTCGTCCCCGCGAAAGCGGGGAACCATAACCACAGGGAGCGGATATGGAGCGAGCGGGCAACTCCGAGTCTTCGCCAAACCACTCCCTGTGGTTATGGGTCCCGGATCAGCACTCCGCTCCCGGCAACGCTACGCGTTGCCAAGAGCTCCGCTTGTCCGGGACGACAACGGAGATTTGGTGCCCGCACTTAATTTATGACGGCATTTGTAACGGCGCGGAAAAGCGCGCCTTAACAAATCCCCGCGTCACCTAACCGCGAGTTGCGGCGCCACAAATTTACCACAGCTTATCCTTTGCCGATTACCGTGCGGGCGAGTCAGGAAGCGGGCTGCTTCCGGGCTGCGCCTGGTTTTCCGCGAATGGAATGGGGTGGGGGAATGTCGGTCAAGTCGAAGTCGAACCAATCGAAGCTGCCAAGCTTGCGTTTTCGCGCAAAAATCATCCTCGGCTTCGTGGCGGTGCTAGCCATCCTCGCCGTCAGCATGGCTTTCGCCTATTTCGGCTTCGAGCGGATCCAGGCCGCCGTGGCTTCCTACCGCACCAGCGTGTCGGAAGCCGACCTCGCCCGGACGGTCGATCGCGAGCTGATCGCCTATCAGGGACTGGCTCGGGCCTATACCCTGACGGGGGCGGTGGATGACGAGACCGCAGCCAAGGCTGCCGAAGACAATCTGAAGAGCGCGATCGCCAAGTCGATGTCCGCCACGACAGGCGCCGCCCGCCGCGAGCAGGTCGGCAAGCTGGAGGCCGAGTTTCAGCGCTTCACGAAGGTGTTCGGGGAGATCATCGTCCTGACGCGCGAGAACAACAAGATCGCGGCCGATGAGCTCAACAGCGTCGGCAACAAGATCCGCTTCAAGTTCGACGACCTCGCCGATACCGCCGCGCTGGCGGGGCTGGCATCGGTCCAGACCACGGCCAAGGACATCACCTCGCAATATCTGGCTGTCTCCACCTCGGTCAGCGCCTTCGTCGCCAAGCCGGAGCCGAAGACCGCCGACGGCGTGATCGCCCGCATCAAATTCCTGGAGACCCTGCTGGTCTCGATCTATGCCAGCGACCAGAAGATCACCGACCGCGTCACCGAGATCGGCAATCTGCTGAAGCAGTACCGCACCTCCTTCTCAAAGCTGACCGAGAACGTGAAGATCATCGTCAAGTCGAACGGTGAGATGACCAAGACGGCGGCGACCATCCTCAAGCTCTCGGCCGAGCTGCGTTCGGATTTGACTGCCGACCAGCAGCGCATCGAGGCGAGCGCCAACGCGACGATCGGAGAGACCGAGCAACTGATGTTGATGATGGCGCTCGGCGGCCTTGCCATCGGTGCCGTGCTGGCCCTGTGGCTCGGCAACGGCATCTCGCGTCCGATGATCGCGATGTGCAAGGCGATGCGTGAGCTCGCCTCGGGCAATTTCGACGTGGTGCTGCCGGGTCTCGGCCGCAAGGACGAGATCGGCGAGATGGCCGGTGCGGTCGAGGAGTTCAAGGTTCAAGCCGTGGCAAAAGCCGAGCGCGATGCCGCTGCCAGCGAAGCCCAGAACAGGGAGGCGAGCGCTGCCCGCCGCTCCGAGCTGATCCGCTTCGCCGACGATTTCGAGAGCGCGGTCGGCGCCATCGTCTCCAACGTCTCGGCCTCGGCCGTGCAGCTGGAATCGGCGGCCTCCACGCTGACCCGCACCGCCGAGACCACCCAGAGCCTGTCGAGCCAGGTCGCCGGCGTCTCCGAGCAGGCGTCCTCCAACATGCAGTCGGTCGCCACCGCGACGGAAGAGCTCTCGGCCTCGGTCGAGGAGATCGGCCGCCAGGTCCGCGACTCCAGCCGGATTGCGGAAGCTGCCGTGGTCCAGGCCAAGGAGACCGACGGGCGCATCGGCAAGCTCTCGCATGCCGCCCAGCAGATCGGCGAGGTGGTCAAGCTGATCACGGCGATTGCCGAGCAGACCAATCTTCTCGCGCTCAACGCCACCATCGAGGCGGCACGCGCCGGTGAAGCCGGGCGCGGGTTCGCCGTGGTTGCCAGCGAAGTGAAGTCGCTGGCGAGCCAGACCGCGAAGGCCACCGACGAGATCTCCTCGCACATCACGGGCATGCAGGGCGCCACGGCCGAATCGGTAGCCGCGATCAAGGAGATCGGTGCGACCATCGGCCAGATCTCGTCGATCTCGACCTCGATCGCCAGCGCGGTCGAGCAGCAGGGTGCCGCGACGCAGGAGATCGCGCGCAGCGTCCAGACCGTCGCGCAGGGCACCCAGACCGCAGCCACCGACATCGGCGAGGTCAACCGCGGCGCCGCCGAGACCGGCACGGCCTCAGAGGAGGTGCTGCACTCGGCCAAGACGCTGTCCAGCGAAAGCACCCGCCTGCGCGCCGAGCTCGATCGCTTCATGGGGAATATCAGGGCGGCGTAAATTCGCGGCCTCTGAAGTTCGCGCCGCCGCCTCATACTCCGCTGTCGTCCCGGACAAGCGCGCCTCAAGCGCGCGCCGATCCGGGACCCATACTCCCAGCGAGGAGTTGGGACGGACGCTGACAACTTCGAGCTATCGCCAAACCACTCCCTGTGGCTATGGGTCCCGGATCAGCGCTCCGCTCCCGGCAACGCTACGCGTTGCCAAGAGCTCCGCTTGTCCGGGACGACAGCGGAGTTTGCGCGGTTGATGTAGAAGGTCAGCATCGACAGCGCGCTTCGCACTCGTCCGCACGGCGCCGCGCTTGGCGCTCGTCGTCCTGCGCAAGGCTGTTTTGCGGGATTGTGTCGTCTTTCTGACATGAGCCATGCGTCAACTCCTTGCGGCTCCATCGGAAACGAGCGGTACGAAGGGCGTTCCCGTGGGAACCCGGCCTCGCCGCAGACGTTGTCGCAGGTGGCAGGCGGAATGCCGCACCCCGATGATCGGATCAACCCCGTCCACGTCATGTGAGCCGGGGGCGCTTCCATTGATCAGACACAACAACCCGATGGAATTGCAGCAAAGCCCAGCGCCGAACTATGCTCCTGTGGTCGCGGCAGCCGCGGCCGATCGCATCGTCGAGACCAGTATCCCCGCGCGGCTCGACGCGCTGCCCTGGAGCGGCTTTCACACTCGCGTCGTGCTGGCGCTCGGCATCACCTGGATCCTCGACGGACTCGAGGTGACGCTGGCCGGCGCGCTCTCCGGTGCGCTGAAGCAGAGCCCGTCGCTGCAATTCACCAATCTCGATCTCGGCATTGCCAATTCCGCCTATCTCGCCGGCGCCGTGCTCGGTGCGCTCGGCTTCGGCTGGCTGACCGACCGCATCGGCCGCAAGAAGCTGTTCTTCATCACGCTGGCGCTCTATCTCTCGGCGACGGCCGCGACCGCTCTGTCATGGAATGTCGCGAGCTACGCGCTGTTTCGTTTCCTCACCGGTGCCGGCATCGGCGGCGAATACACCGCGATCAACTCGACCATCCAGGAGCTGGTGCCGGCGCGCTATCGCGGCTGGACCGATCTCGTCATCAACGGCAGTTTCTGGATCGGGGCCGCAATGGGCGCGGTGGCGTCGATCGTGCTGCTGGATCCTGCCGTGATCAACCCCGATCTCGGCTGGCGCCTGGCTTATCTCATCGGCGCGACCGTCGGCCTCGTCGTGCTCTTGATGCGGATGTGGATTCCGGAGAGTCCGCGCTGGCTGATGATCCATGGCCGCCCCGATCAGGCCCACGCAATCGTCGACGAGATCGAACGCTCGGTGATCGGACACGACCAGGATACGAGCGACGGACGCTTCACAAAGATCCGGCTGAAGATGCGCGATCACACGCCGATCCGCGAGGTCGTGCACACGCTATTCTCGGCATATCGCCAGCGCGCGCTGGTCGGCCTCGTGCTGATGAGCGCGCAGGCGTTCTTCTACAATGCCATCTTCTTCACTTTCGCGCTGGTGCTGACCGATTTCTACGGCATCAGCGCCGATCATGTCGGCTGGTACCTGCTCCCCTTCGCCGCCGGCAATTTCCTTGGGCCCCTGCTGCTCGGCCGGCTGTTCGATACGCTCGGGCGCCGCATCATGATCATGTTCACCTATGGCGTGTCGGGCCTGTTGCTGGCGATCTCGGGCTATCTGTTCTCCATCGGCGTCCTCTCGGCGCAGGGGCAGACCATCGCCTGGATGGTGATCTTCTTCTTCGCCTCGCCGGCCGCGAGCGCGGCCTATCTCACCGTCAGCGAGACCTTTCCGCTCGAAGTTCGCGCGCTGGCGATCGCGGTGTTCTACGCGGTCGGCACCGGCATCGGCGGCGTGATCGGGCCGGCGCTGTTCGGCGTGCTGATCGACACGGGATCGCGCACCAGCGTGTTCGCCGGCTATCTGCTGGGGTCAGCCCTGATGATCGCGGCCGCGATCGTGGCGTGGCGCTATGCCGTCCCTGCGGAGCGCAAATCGCTCGAACAAATCGCGCGGCCGCTCGCCTTTATGGAGTAGACTGATGAAATCGGAATTTGCAGAAATGGCGTTGGACCAGAAGCGCACCATGCCGGACGACGAAGCACCCGATGCGGTGCCGGTGCCGCATGCGCTGGTGCCGCATCTCGACGAGATCGCGATTCTGCTCGACATCGACGGCACGCTGCTCGACCTGATGCCGACGCCGCGTGAGGTGTGGGTGCCGCCGGGCCTGTCGGACACGCTGAACCGGTTGACCGAGCGCACTTCCGGCGCGCTGGCGCTGGTCAGCGGCCGCTCGCTCAACGACATCGACCTGATCTTCGCACCCGATGTGTTCCGCGCCGTCGCCGGCCACGGCGCGGAGATGCGGCTGTCGATCGACAATGAGGCCGATGACGTGCACGCCCCGCCGCTGGACAAGGAGCTGAAGCGGCGCCTGGCCGCCATCGCCAAGCTTTCGCCCGGCATTTTGCTCGAGGACAAGGGGTATTCACTCGCGCTGCATTACCGCCTCGCCCCGCACGCGGAGAAAGCGATCTACGAATCGGTCTCGGTGATCCGCGCCGACCTGCCCAATGCGCCGATCGAAGTGCTGCCCGGCAAGTTCGTCTGCGAGATCAAGCATTCCGGATTCACCAAGGCGACCGGCGTGCGCGAGCTGATGAAGCGGGAGCCGTTCAAGGGACGGCGTCCGATCTTCATCGGTGATGACGTCACCGATGAAACCGTGTTCGCGATCATGCCCGACATGGACGGGCTTGCCTTCTCCGTCGGTCGCCGTGCTATGGGCGTGAATGGCCATTTCGACGCGCCGAGCGATGTGCGTGCGTTCCTTGCCCGCCTGCTCGACCCGAGGTGAAATAAAGGCAAGGCCACGTCGCAGACATGATGCTTTGGGAACGGCGCCGTCGCGCGCCGCTATGCGTGCTGCGCAAGATGGCCGCATACGCTGACTTTGCAACGAAATCTCGAGTTCCCGAAGCGAAACCAGTTCCAACGCGCGTGCCCGATTTTGGTTTCAATTGGTTGAAACGATGACAGGAACCATATTGATGAACGGCAGTTAAACGGGGTGGAATGAAACAGGAGGGGACGACCTGTGAATTTAGTCGTCGTTTCGAATCGCGTCGCGCGCGGCAAGCCTAACGAGCCCATGACGGGCGGCCTCGCGGCGGCCTTGTTGCCGGTGGTGGAACATTCGGGCGCGATCTGGGTGGGTTCTTCGGGCCGTGTGCGTGACGGCCATCAGAAGGAGCCGTTCGCGGAGATCGAAGCGCTCGGATCGGGCGCGATTGCGACGTTGGACCTGCCGGCGGCGCATTACGGCGGCTATTACGAAGGCTTTGCCAATTCGGCGCTGTGGCCCGCGCTGCATTCGCGCAGCGATCTGATCCGCGTCTCGCGCGACGATTACGTCAGCTATCGCGAGGTCAACGCCTTCATGGCGCGCGCCTTGATGCGCTTCCGAAAAGCCAAGACCGCGTTCTGGGTGCAGGATTATCATTTCCTCGCGCTCGGCGCCGAACTGCGTGATCTCGGCGTCGACGATCCGATCGGCTTCTTCCTGCATACGCCGTGGCCGGTCGCCGCGGTGATGCAGGGCGTGCCCAATCATCGCGAGCTGATCACGGCAATGCTGGCCTACGATCTGCTCGGCTTCCAGACCGAGGAGGATTGCCAGAATTTTCTCGGCTACGTCGCGAGCGAGCTTGGCCTCGCCGTCGAGGACGGCGTTGCCGTCTCGCAGCATGGCCGCACCCGCTGCGAGGTCTTCCCAATCGGAATCGATGCGGAGAAGTTCGCGCAATACGCGGCGAAATCGGCCTCGCATCCCGATGTGTCGCGGCTGCGGCGCAGCCTCAATGGCGAGCGCCTCGCGATCGGTGTCGACCGGCTCGACTATTCGAAGGGCCTCGTCAACCGCATCAGCGCGTTCGACCGGCTCTGGACCGAACAGCCGCAATTCTCGCGCAGCATCTCGCTGCTCCAGATCGCCAACCCCTCGCGCGGCGGCATCGAAGCCTATGGCAATCTGCAGAACGACGTCGCGCGCCTCGTCACCGACGTCAACGGCCGCCACGGCGAGGTCGACTGGACGCCGATCCGCTATTTGAACAAGGGCTTCAGCCAGGCGGTGCTCGCAGGGCTCTACCGGACCGCGCAGATCGGCGTGGTGACGCCGCTGCATGACGGCATGAACCTCGTCGCGAAGGAATATGTCGCCGCGCAAAACCCGGCCGATCCCGGCGTGCTGGTGCTGTCGAAATTTGCAGGCGCGGCCAACGAGCTCGACGCCGCGCTGGTCGTCAATCCGCACGACATCGACGGCATGGCCCGCGCGATCGCGATCGCCGCCGCGATGCCGCTCACCGAGCGCAAGATGCGCTGGGACGCGATGATGAAGAAGCTGCGCGGCCACACCATCCAGCAATGGTCGGCCGATTTCGTCGCCGAGCTCGAGAAGTGCCGGACCGAGAAGGCCGCTGTCACCCCGCTCGCCACGCAGCCGCCGCAGGCACTGCGCTGGTTGAGGTCGGCGATCTCAGGCGTAAGGTTGATATAGGATTCCGCGTCATGGCCGGGCTTGTCCCGGCCATCCACGTCTCACCCCAAGTCCTTAAGAACGTGGATGCCCGGGACAAGCCCGGGCATGACGGCGTACGACCGCGGCCTCAATAGCAATACGACACGCCATCCAAAATCGCGCATTGCCGCTTGTTCGGCGCGTTGGGATCGTCCATCGGCACCATGCCCTTGCCCTGGCCGACGAACACGCCGGGCCCGACATGCACCGAGCTCTTGTTGCCGATGATCACGCTCGGATGCGGCGTCGAGCTCGAGCGCGTGCCGTCCGGCCAGATGATGGCATCGCCCGACAGCACCCCGCGCCGGCCGTCGTTGCAGCTGACATCGACCCCCTGCCGGGTGCAGACCTGGGCGGCGGCGGGCACGGCGAAGGCGGAGCCAAGGGCCGAAATCAGGCCAACGGCGACGATGGTGCTGCGGATGGTCATGGCGTCCCCGGTCGTGTCTGCTGTTCTTACGTGAATCGTCGCGCCAAACCCGTCACCGGTTCAGCCGGCAAGCCGGTCAGGGCATCTGCCACGCCAGATATTATCCCGTAAATACAACATCTTACGGAAAATTCACCCGATTTCCCGGCGATCCCTTGCAAAATCATCGGCGCCGCTTCAAGAGAGGGCGCTCCGGAGAGATGGCCGAGTGGCTTAAGGCGCACGCTTGGAAAGCGTGTGTGCGGGAAACCGTACCGTGGGTTCGAATCCCACTCTCTCCGCCAGCCTTCGCAAACAAAGTTTGCGCAAGGCTGTCGCGCCGAAGCCCGCGGGGCGGAGGCGGACTCGTTGCCGTTTGCTTTGGTTCAGCAAGCCGGGACGAATTTTTTTCAAGGTCTCCGCTCCGACGCCGCCAGCATTCCCTGGACGGAATGCCGATGCCATCCTCTTCTGATGATCCACCGCGGACGCCGCACGAGCGTTCAGCACCGACCTGACGGGAAGCCGACACGCGTCGGATTACACTCCGGCGGTTTGTCCAACGAGCTGCCAAACCATCTACTCGCCAACGAGCCGTCATTGTCGATCCAGGGGATCGGTGGCAATTGCGGCAGGTAGGATGCATACGGCATGACTTTCGCAAGCGTCACTCTGCCCGGAAATTGTGTGAGGAATGCCTTGTTCATTCCGCCGTCCAGTCCGCTGTATATCGGGGCAGCCGGAACGTTGTCTTCAAGCAATCGCGCGTATTCGAGCTCGTCGGAGCGCCTCTTCTCCAGCGCCCGCCGCGCGATTTCCGGATTGACGACGAAGGGGGGGACATTTTTCGGCAGGGTTGAACACTGGAGGCGACGGCGAATTCGGGGGAGGTCGCGCATCGAACACATAGCGGCGGTCGCACACATCCACCCTTGGTTCGAGTCGCGTCGTCTCGAAATGATCGTTGCCGATCTTGAGCATTTTCCAGAAGGCCAGGTTGGGACTATTTCGATGCCGCGCCAGGTTTGCCGGCGTCAGGCGGAACGGATAGGCCTGGACCTGGAACGACGGCCGGCCGCCGAGGAATGAGTCGCGTGCCAGCGAATAGATTTCGCTGATCTGTTCGTCGGTCATGGCATAGCAACCGCTCGACCAGCAGTCGCCGTGGATCATGAGGAAGCTGCCGTTGCGCTTGTTCGCCTTGTCGAACGTGTTGGGGAAGCCGAGGTTGATCGAAAGATGGAAGTTGGAGTTGGGATTCATCAGCTCGGGTGTAATCGTATAGAACCCTTCCGGAGCCTGTCGGTCGCCCTCGTACAATTTCGGCCCGAGATCGCCCGACCACCGACAGATCGGATAGGTCTTGAGGATCTGGAAACGGTCGGTCGCGTCCTGCTTCCAGACCTCGAGCTCGGCCTCCTCCTTGAACAGGCGCACGACGATAGGTGAATATTTCGGCATCTTCTTCTGTTCGAGCAGCGAGAGCAGCTCAGCGGGTAGCTCCCTCGTTGCCTTGGCTGGCAAAGGCTTGCTGCTTTCGCCAAGACAAATGACCGGCGTCAAGGCAGTGGCAAAAGCCGCCGCCAGCACAAGTACACGTCGGACCATGGCGCGGATCAATGCTGTGCCTCCAGCCCTTCCGACCGCACGCCGCTACGTCTCGAAACCGACGAACACCGTCGCTTCCTCGACGGACTTCCGCTCCGACACCACCGCATTCGCCGGAAAAGTTTCATCCGGCCAGCCCAGCGCGATGCTTTTCATGATGACTTGATCGTCGGCTATGCCCGCGTGCTCGCGCACCACGGGGGACTGCATGATGCCCTGGCTGTTGATCACGGCGCCGAGCCCGCGGGACCACGCGGCATTGACCAGGGCGGTCGCCACGGCGCCGCAGTCGAAGGGCGTATCGTCGCTACCGTCAAGCACGCGATCATAGGTGATGATCACGCAGACGGGCGCGTCGAACTGGCGGAAGCCGCGCAGCACCCAGTCCTGGCGCTTTTCCGTGTTGTCGCGCTCGATTCCCATCGCGGAGAATAATTGTTTGGCGACGCCGACCTGCCTGTCACGGTGCTTGCCTGCAAAGGCCTGGCCCGTGCGGAACTCGCGCGACTGCGGGATGCCCGCCACCATCCGTTCGGTGTTGCCGGCGCGGATCCGATCCAGCGGTTCGCCGGTGATGACATAGAAATTCCAGGGCTGGGTGTTCATCGACGAGGGAGCGCGCATCGCCAAACCAATGATTTCCGCAATCAGCTCCTTGGGTACCGGATCGGGTTTGTAGCCGCGGATACTCCGGCGACCGAGGATGACGTCATCGAACTGCATTTGTGTGGAATTCCCCCGACAAGATCTGAAACAGTTAGGACTTTCGCGGTTTCGGCACCCTCGCGCAAGCGTCGGCGGTGCGTCCTCAACGGTCCAGCCACGCGGAACACGATCGCATCAGTCTGGATTGACTGACGCTCTCTCCGCCATCAGCCTCATCCCGCCAGTTTCCACCTCCCATCCCCCGCCCGCTTCAGCGCGGGATCGCTCACTCGCACATGCTCGGCAAGGAAATCGATGAACGCGCGGACGCGTGCGGGCAGGGGGGCGGTGTGGCCGACATAGACGGCGTGGATGTCTTCGCGGTCGCCGGGATTGTAGTTCTGCAGCACCGGCACGAGGCGGCCGGATTCGATGTCGGGGCCGATATGGAAGAGCGCGAGGCGGGCGAGGCCGACGCCGCCCAGCGCCAGCCGGCGGGCGACTTCGCCGTCGCTGGCGCGTGCGACCGGCGGCGGCACGGCTTCCTCGGTGCGATCGCCGCGCCGGAATGGCCACCCGCCGCGGATGCGCGGAAAGGTCCAGCCGATGCCGCGGTGCTCAGTGAGATCCGCCGGCGTCCTGGGCGTGCCAAAGCGCGCCAGATAGTTGGGGGTGCCGACGACCACCATGCGGCTGCTGCCGAGCTTGCGCGCGATCAGGCGGGACGCTTTCAGAGGCCCTACGCGGATCGCAACGTCGGCACGCTCCTGCATCAGGTCGACCAGCGTGTCGGTCAGCACGAGATCGAGCGTGACCTCGGGATGCTGTTCCAGGAAACGGGGGATCAACGGCATCATATGCAGCATGCCGAACGGGATGTTGCAGTTGACCGTGAGGCGGCCGCGCGGCGCCGCGCCTGACGCCGCCTCGCGCTCGGCTTCCTCCATCTCCGCGAGGATCCGCACGGCCCGCTGATAGAACGCCTGGCCTTCCTCGGTCAGGGTCAGCTTGCGCGTGGTGCGGTTGACGAGGCGCGAGCCGAGGCGGGCCTCCAGTCGCGACATCAGCTTGCTCACGCCCGACGGCGTCAGCCGCAGCTTTCGCGCGGCCTGGGTGAACCCGCCGAGATCGACGACGCGGACGAAGACCTCCATCTCGGCGGAGCGGTTGGTGTCGAAGCGGGCCATGTTGAATTCACGTCACAAATGATTGGATTGAGGACATTCTAATGGTTTTGCACGGGCACGGCTATCTGTGGCTCGTCTCATCCATCGGAGCCCACGCATGCCTCCCGCCGTCCTCGCGCTCACCGCCGGTGCCTTCGGCATCGGCACCACTGAATTCATCATCATGGGCCTCTTGCTCCAGGTCGCCGCCGACATGCATGTCTCGGTACCGGTCGCGGGCCTGCTCATCTCCGGTTATGCCCTCGGCGTGTTCGTCGGTGCGCCCGTCCTGACGCTGGCGACGCGGCGGATGCCGCGCAAAACCGTGCTGCTCGCGCTGATGGCGATCTTCACGCTCGGCAATGCGGCCTGTGCGCTGGCGCCGAACTACGAATTGCTGATGGCCGCGCGGGTGCTGACCTCGCTTGCCCACGGTACTTTCTTCGGTGTCGGGTCGGTGGTGGCGACGAGCCTCGTCGCCGAGGACAAGCGGGCCTCCGCGATTTCCACCATGTTCATCGGTCTCACCGTCGCGACGTTGCTGGGCGTGCCCTTCGGCGCCTGGTTCGGTCTGATGCTCGGCTGGCGCGCGGCGTTCTGGGCCGTGACGGTCATCGGCGTGATCGCCTTTGCCGTGGTTGCGGCCCTCGTGCCCGGCCATGTCGGCAACGGCGACAAGCCGGTCTCGCTTGCCGAGGAAGTATCGGTGCTCGGCCGCCCGCAAGTGTTGCTCGGCCTTGCCATGACCGTGTTCGGCTTTGCCGGCCTGTTCGTCGTCTTCACCTACATCCAGCCGATCCTGACGCGCTTCACCGGCTTTTCGGAAGCAGCGGTGTCGCCGATCCTGCTGGTGTTCGGCGTCGGCCTCGCGATCGGCAACGTTGCCGGCGGCAAGCTTGCCGACCGGGCCCTCGCCGGCGCGCTGATCGGAACGCTTGCCGCGCTCGCCATCGTGCTGCTTGGGCTTGCCGCCGTGCTGTCGGTCAAGATCGCGGCGATCGTGCTGATCCTGCTGCTGGGTATCGCGGCCTTTGCGACCGTCGCCCCGCTCCAGCTTCGCGTGCTGGAAGCGGCCGGCCCCAGCGGCCGGACGCTCGCCTCCAGCCTCAACATCGCCGCGTTCAATCTCGGCAACGCGCTTGGCGCCTGGGCCGGCGGCGTCACCATCGACCGCGGGCTCGGCCTCTCGGCGCTGCCTCTGGTCGCAGCCGGCATCACCGCTGTCGGTCTGGTGCTGGCGCTGTGGAGCCTGCGGCTCGACCGCGCGCCGGCGGCCGTCGCGGCCTGCCCCGCGGAATAGCGCAAGCGGCGCGATCGCGGACAATTCGCCGCGTCGCGCCGTTGGCCCATGCAGAAAACGCACCTGTACACATCCTTTCGCCATCCGTAACTTCCTCGGCGCAATTTCAGGAGGTGCGACGTGGCGAAGAAGACGGCCAAGAAGACTGCCGAGAAGAAGACTGCTTCGAAGAAACCGGCGAAGACCTCCAGCAGGACCAGCGCAAGCCGCAAGGCCGTCGTTGCAAAGAAGGCGAAGAAGGCCGCGCAGCTCAAGCCGGCTTCATCGCGCCGTCCCAAGGGACCGGCCTGGCAATGGTCGGCGGTGGAGACCGCGGCTGCAATCCGCTCCGGCGCAATCTCCGCAGTCGAAACCGTCGAAGCCCATCTCGAACGGATGCGCGCCGTCAATCCGAAGCTGAACGCCGTCGTCGTCGATCTCTCGGAAGAGGCGTTGAAGGCCGCGCATGCTGCGGACAAGCAGCGCGCCAAGGGCGGCGAGCTCGGCCTCCTGCACGGCGTGCCCATCACCATCAAGGAAAACGTCGATTACGAGGGGCGGCCGAATTTCAACGGTGTGCCCGCCAACAAGGATCTGGTCGCGCCGTCGGATGCGCCGGTCGTGCGCAACCTGAAGAAATCAGGCGCGATCGTCATTGGGCTCACCAACACGCCGGAATTCTCCTTTCGCGGTTTTACCGACAATCCGCTGCACGGGCTGACGCTCAATCCCTGGGATCCCAATATCACCTGCGGCGGCTCCTCGGGCGGTGCGGGTTCGGCGGTCGCCGCCGGCATCGGCACCATCGCCCATGGCAATGACATCGGCGGCTCGCTGCGCTGGCCCGCGCATTGCAACGGTGTCGCCACCATCAAGCCGACGCAGGGGCGCATCCCCGCGTTCAACGCGAGCGCAACGGCCGAGCGGCCGATGCTGGCGCATCTGATGTCGGCGCAGGGGCCGCTCGCGCGCCATGTCGCGGACGTTCGCCTTGCACTCGAGGTGATGAGCCGGCGCGATCCGCGCGATCCCTGGTGGGTGCCGGCGCCGCTGGTCGGCGAGAGGCCGAAGGGGCCGATCAAGGTGGCGCTGGCCAAGATCCCCGAGGACATGGAGGTCGACCCCTCCGTAAGCGCCGCACTGCGCCAGGCCGCCGATCATCTCGAACGTTCCGGCTATCGCGTCAGCGAGGTCGAGGTGCCCGACATCAACGGCGTCTGGCAGACCTGGTGCGACATCATCACCAACGAGACCGTGGTGATGCAGGAGGCCGGCATGCTGAAGGTCACGTCCGAGGACTTCCACAAGGCCTGGGGCGGCATGAAGGCCAAGGCCAATGTGCTCGATCTCAAGGCCTGGATGCAGGCGACCGCCGCGCGCAACGGCCACATCCGCGCCTGGCAATTGTTCTTCGAGGAGTACCCGGTCGTGCTGGCGCCGACCACGGTGAAGCCGACGCCGGGCCCGCGCGAGGATACCGTCAGCCCCGAGCGCGTACGCGAGATCTTCTGGGGCGAGATCCGCTTCATCTCGGCGATCAACGTGCTGGGCCTGCCCGGCGCCGTGGTGCCGGTGGCCGTGCACGACGGCAAGCCGATCGGCGTGCAGCTCATTGCCGGGCGTTATCGCGAGGACCTCGCGCTCGACGCGGCGGCCGCGATCGAGAAGCGCGCCGGCGTGCTCGCGCATCGGCTGTGGGAGAGCATGGTTTAGTCCATGATTGTCGCCGCATTGGCGGCGCCATCTTTCTCCGCAAGGAGAAGGCATGGCGCCGCCACGGCCGTGCAGGTCGCACTTCGTTAATCCGCTTTAACCCGGATTCCGGCCAATTCGCCGACAAGCATTAGGGTTACTTCCTCGATCTCTAAGCGAATTATTGTCCGCTTTACCACCCGCCTCTAACACGGGGGCGGCGGACAACGCACATGCCTCATACAGGCCAATAAGTGCGGCCCGCCCCACGCGGAGGTGGCACGATGCGCAACGAGACGATCGCTATTCACGCCGGCTACGAGCCCGAAGCGACCACGCACGCGGTCGCCGTGCCGATCTACCAGACCGCGGCCTACGCTTTCGATAGCGCCGATCACGGCGCGGCGCTCTTCAATCTCGAGGCCGAAGGCTTTCGCTACAGCCGCATCGCCAATCCGACCAGCGCCGTGCTGGAGAAGCGCATCGCCCAGCTCGAAGGCGGCGTCGGTGCGCTTGCGGTTGCGACCGGACAGGCGGCGCTGCATTTCGCCTTCGTCAACGTCGCCGATCACGGCGGCAACATCGTTTCCGTGCCGCAGCTTTACGGCACCACGCACACGCTGCTCTCACACATCCTGCCGCGGCAGGGCATCACTGGCCGCTTCGCCGAGAGCGACAAGCCGGAGGCGGTCGCGAAGCTGATCGACGAGAACACCCGCGCGGTGTTCGCCGAGACCATCGGCAATCCCGCCGGCAATGTCTGCGATATCGAGGCGCTGGCCAAAATCGCGCATGCACATGGCGTGCCGCTGATCGTCGACAACACCGTCGCAACCCCGATTCTGCTCAAGCCGTTCGACTACGGCGCCGACATCGCCGTGCACTCACTGACAAAGTTTCTGGGAGGCCACGGCACCACGCTCGGCGGTGCCATCGTCGATTCCGGGAACTTCCCGTGGGCGAAATACGCCGATCGCTTCCCGGCCTACAACAAGCCCGACGCCTCCTATCACGGCCTCGTCTATGCCGAGCGCTTCGGCAAGACCGCCTATATCGAGCGCGCGCGCAGCGTCTATCAGCGCACCATGGGCTCGGTGCTGTCGCCGTTCAACGCTTTCCTGCTGCTGCAGGGCATCGAGACCGTGGCGCTGCGCATGGAGCGCCATGTCGAGAACGCGCGCAAGGTCGCCGAATTCCTCCGCAAGGATCCGCGCGTTGCCTGGGTCAATTACACCGGCTTTCCCGACAGCCCCTATTATCCGCTGGTGCAGAAATATCTCGATGGCAACGCCTCGTCACTGTTCACCTTCGGCATCAAGGGCGGAATGGAGGCCGGCAAGTCCTTCTATGACGCGCTGAAGCTGATCACGCGCCTCGTCAATATCGGCGATGCCAAGTCGCTGGCCTGCCATCCGGCCTCGACCACCCATCGGCAGATGTCGGCAGAGCAGCAGCGCGTCGCCGGCGTGCTGCCGGAAACGATCCGGCTCTCGATCGGCATCGAGCATGTCTCTGACATCATCGAGGACATCGACCAGGCGCTGGACAAGGCCTGCCTCTCGGCGCGCCTCGAGGCCGCGGAGTAGGCGGCGGCGTCAATGACGATCTTGATCGACAGGGATCAAGTCATATCGAGCCCGGCGCTGGTGCCGGCCGAGCGCGATCTCGCGCGCGATCACGGCGCTGAGCTCACGATCGGGCTCGTCAACAACATGCCGGATCCGGCGCTGAAGGCGACCGAGCGTCAGTTCTTGAAGCTGCTTCAGGCGGCGGCCGGTCCGCGCCGCATCCGCTTCCATTGCTTCTCGCTGCCCAGCGTGAAGCGCTCGCCGGAGGCGAAGTGGCATGTCGAGAGCGAATATTCCGACCTCTCCGATCTGAAGCGCCAGAAATTCGACGGGCTGATCGTGACAGGCGCCGAGCCGGTTGCGCCCGAGCTCGACCAGGAGCCTTATTGGCGTGACCTCGCCGATCTCATTGACTGGGCCAAGGCCAACACGCGCTCGACGATCTGGTCGTGCCTTGCCGCGCATGCGGCGGTGCTGCATCTCGACGGCATCGAACGGCGGCGGCTGCCGGCCAAATGTCACGGCATCTTCGATTGCGACGCCGTGACGAGCGATGCCCTGACGCGTGCCGCGCCGGCGCCGCTGAAGGTGTCGCATTCGCGCCTCAACGAGCTCGCGGAGAGCGACCTGGTGCAGGCCGGTTATCAGGTGCTGACACGCTCGGCGGAGGCCGGCGTCGACGTTTTCGTTCGCCAATATGCCAGCCGGTTCGTGTTCTTCCAGGGGCATCCGGAATATGACGCGCTGTCGCTCCAGCGCGAATATCTGCGCGACATCGGCCGCTACCTTGCGCGGGAGCGCGAGAACTATCCGCGCCTGCCCGTGGGCTATTTTGACGCAGCGACGGAAGAGAAATTGGTCCGCTTCGAGAAGAAGGCGGCGCACCAACGCCATCCGGCGCTCACCAACGAACTGCCCGGGCTGAATTTGCGCGCCGATATCGGCGCCGGCAGTGCGGCCGCGGTGCTTTTCCGCAATTGGTTGCAATATCTCAGTGTGGAAACCGAAGCGCCGGCCCTTGCGCGTTAGCGAAGGATATTGGTTCCGCGTTAGGATTACCCAGGCGTTAGGCTTGCCTCGACCAGCGCGCGAATGTTTCAGTACAGACATACGGAATCACGGGAAACGCAGTCGTGTGGTCGGCACTCCAGGGACGCGTGAGCAATCGGCTGGCCCGGCATTTCCGCGCCGCGTCGCACCGGCTGCCTGCGCATGCGCCGATCGTGAGCTTCACCTTCGACGATGCCCCGGATAGCGCCGCAGGCGAGGGCGCCGCGCTACTGGAAGAGCATGGCGGCCGCGGTACCTTCTATCTCGCCGGCAGCCTGATCGGGCAGCCGTCGGACCATTGGCATGGCCTGTCGGACGATGCGATCGTGCGGCTTCACCGCGCCGGTCACGAGATTGCCTGCCACACCTTCTCGCACCAGAGCTCGGCCAATCTCGACGAGGCCGCGATGGCTCGCGAGATCGAGCGGAACCGCACCTATTTTCGCAGCATCGATTCCTCGATCAATCTGGAGAACTTCGCCTATCCCTATGGGATTGCCTCGGTCTGGCGCAAGCCGCAGCTCGCCAAGGCCTTCCGTTCTGCGCGCGGCATCCTTCCCGGCGTCAACAGCGACGTCATCGATCTCCAGTTCCTGCGTGCGTCGCCCTTGGTCAATTGTGAGATCGACAAGGCAGGCGTCGATCGCTATTTCGACGAGGCGGTGGCGAGCGGTGGATGGCTGATCTTCTACGGCCATGACGTCGCGGACGCGCCGAGCCCCTATGGCTGCACGCCGGACCTGATGCGTCATGCGCTGGAAGCCGCCGGACAGCGCAACATGCCGATCGTGACGGTCGCAGAAGCGCTGCGCAGGATCGGGGCGTAGGGCTTATTCACCTCTCCCCGTAGGAATGGGGAGAGGGAGGAAGCAGCCGCGCCTCGACCCTCAAACGCTCTTGCCACGCCGACGCCAGCATGCGACTGGCCTTGTGACGAATCTCTTGGCCTTGTTCCCCGAACGCCCATGAATGTCCCTTCCACCGCCCCGCGACCTGCGCCGGCCAACGGCCGCGATGCGCTGTCGGTGCTGCATTCGGTGTTCGGCCTGCCGGGCTTTCGCGGTTCGCAGGGCGAGATCATCCGGCACGTCACGGACGGCGGCAATTGCCTGGTGCTGATGCCGACCGGCGGCGGCAAGTCGTTGTGCTATCAGCTGCCGTCCCTGCTGCGCGAAGGCTGCGGCATCGTGGTGTCGCCGTTGATCGCCCTGATGCGCGACCAGGTTGCCGGCCTGCTCGAGGCCGGCGTCAACGCCGCCGCGCTGAATTCGTCGCTGACGCTGCAGGAGGCCTCCGACATCGAGCGGCGCCTGCTCGCGGGCGATCTCGATCTGCTCTATGTCGCGCCGGAACGCCTGGTGACGCCGCGGTGCCTGTCGCTGCTGGCGCAGGCCAAGGTGGCACTGTTCGCGATCGACGAGGCGCATTGCGTCTCGCAATGGGGCCACGACTTCCGCCCCGAATATGTCGGCCTCTCCATCATCGCCGAACGGTTCCCCGACGTGCCGCGCATCGCGCTGACCGCGACCGCCGACGAGTTGACGCGCAAGGAGATCGTTGCCCGGCTTCAGCTCACGGACTCGCCGCAGTTCGTCTCCAGCTTCGACCGGCCCAACATCCGCTACGAGATCGTCGACAAGCGCAGTGCGGTGTCGCAGCTGAAGGAGTTCATCCGGGAGCGCCATGCCGGGGACGCCGGCGTGGTCTATTGCCTGTCCCGCAACCGTGTCGAGGAGGTCGCCGCCGCGCTCGACGAGGCCGGCATAGCCGCGCTGCCATATCACGCCGGGCTCGACAGCCAGGTGCGTTCGCGCAACCAGGACCGCTTCCTCAACGAGGACGGCATCGTCATCGTCGCGACCGTCGCGTTCGGCATGGGCATCGACAAGCCCGACGTGCGCTTCGTCGCCCATCTCGACCTGCCCAAGAGCATCGAGGCCTATTACCAGGAGACCGGGCGCGCCGGTCGCGACGGCAAGCCGTCGGCGGCCTGGATGGCCTACGGCCTCTCCGACATCGTGCAGCAGCGTCGCATGATCGACGAATCCAGCGCCTCCGACGAATTCAAGCGAGTCTCGATCGGCAAGCTCGATGCGCTGGTCGGCCTTGCCGAGACGCCGCACTGCCGGCGTCGGCGGCTGCTCGCCTATTTCGGCGAGATCGTGATGGGCGAGAGCTGCGGCAATTGCGACAACTGCCTGACGCCGCCAAAGATGCGGGACGGCAAGGTGCTGGCGCAGAAGCTGCTGTCGTGCGTCTATCGCACCGGGCAACGTTTCGGCGCGATGCATCTGATCGACGTGCTGGTCGGGCGCCTGACCGAGAAGGTGACGCAGTTCGGCCACGACAAATTGTCCGTGTTCGGCATCGGACGCGAGCTCAACGAAAAGCAGTGGCGCACCGTGCTGCGGCAATTGGTGGCGATGGGGCATTTGCAGAGCGACAGCGAAGCCTATGGCGCGCTGAAGCTGACCGAGACCGCGCGCGGCGTGTTGCGCGGTGAGACCGAGGTGTGGCTGCGCGAGGAAGCGCCCGGCACGCGCCTTCGCGCAAGCCGCGGCAAATCCCGCCGCGGCGACCTTGCGCCCGCCGCCAACGCCCCGCAAGGCGATGTCGATCCCGAACTGCGCGCGCGGCTGCGCTCGTGGCGTTCGGACATTGCGCGCGAGCGCGGTGTGCCGGCCTATGTGGTGCTGCACGATGCCACCATCGACGGCATCGTCCGGGCCTGGCCGACGACACTCGACGAGCTGCGCAACGTGCCCGGCATCGGCGACAAGAAGCTCGAGCATTACGGCGACGAGCTGCTGCAGATCGTCAGGACGCGGTAGGGCTTCTCGTCATCCCGGACAAGCGGAAGCGCAGATCCGGGATCCATACCGCGTGATTTATCTTGGGGCACGCGGGGAGACGTTCTTCGCCAAACGTCTCCCTGGGGTTATGGGTCCCGGGTCTGCGCTTCCGCTTGCCCGGGACGACAGCGAGTGGAGGCGCGAGGTACGGCGCAGCCTCACCCATTCCTAAACGCGTAAGCGTACCCGTTCAGGGCGGGCGCACCGCCGAGATGCGCGTACAGAATCTTCGCGCCCTTCTCGAAATAGCCCTTCTGCGCGAGGTCGATCAGGCCCTGCATCGACTTGCCCTCGTAGACGGGGTCGGTGATCATGCCTTCGAGACGCGCGGTGAGGCGGATCGCTTCCTTGGTCTCTTCCGACGGCACGCCGTAGGCGGGATAGGCGTAGTCCTCGATCAGCACGACGTCCTCAGTGACGAGGTCCTTGCCGAGCTCGACCAGCTTTGCGGTGTTCTGCGCGATCTCGAGCACCTGCGATTTCGTCTGCGCCGGCGTGAAGGACGCATCGATGCCGATCACCTTGCGGGCGCGGCCGTCGGCGGCGAAGCCGACCAGCATGCCGGCATGGGTCGAGCCGGTGACGGTGCAGACGACGATGTAGTCGAACTTGAAGCCGAGCTCGGCTTCCTGCTTGCGCACCTCTTCGGCGAAGCCGACATAGCCGAGGCCGCCGAACTTGTGCACGGAGGCGCCGGCGGGAATCGCGTAGGGCTTGCCGCCCGCCGCCTTCACTTCGTCGATCGCCTGCTCCCAGCTCTTGCGGATGCCGATGTCGAAGCCGTCGTCGACGAGGCGCACGTCGGCGCCCATGATGCGCGAGAGCATGATGTTGCCGACACGGTCATAGACCGCGTCCTCGTGCGGCACCCAGGCTTCCTGTACGAGGCGGCACTTCATCCCGATCTTGGCGGCGACGGCGGCGATCATGCGGGTGTGGTTCGATTGCACGCCGCCGATCGAGACCAGCGTGTCGGCGTTGGACGCGATCGCGTCGGGGATGATGTATTCGAGCTTGCGCAGCTTGTTGCCGCCATAGGCGAGGCCGGAATTGCAGTCCTCGCGCTTGGCGTAGACCTCGACATTGCCGCCGAGATGCTTCGACAGCCGCTCCAGCTTCTCGATGGGCGTGGGGCCGAAGGTCAGCGGGTAGCGCGGAAATTTGTCCAGCTTCATGGGTCATCCCGATTGGCGTTGGTGTTGGCAGCTGCCTAGCATCGCGTCGGAAAAATGTGCTCTCGAATATTGCGCCAATGTTGCGCCATTTCTTGCGGAAATAGTGGCAAGCGCTAATAATCCTTCCAGAAGATTACCTGTTTATGAGAGCTTCTTTCATGGCTGCGCGGCTCGATCGGACCGACCTTAAGATATTGAGATTGCTCCAAAACAACGGTCGGCTGAGCAATGCCGAGCTGGCCGAAACGGTCGCAATCAGCCCCGCCACCTGCCATCGCCGCACCCAGCGCCTGTTCGAGGACGGGTTCATCGCCACTGTGCGCGCCATGGTCGCGCCGAAGAAGGTGGCGAAGGGCACGTTGGTGATGGTCGGTGTCGTGCTCGACCGCTCGACGCCGGAGAGCTTTGCGATCTTCGAGCAGGCGATCGCCAAGCTGAAATTCGTGCTCGACTGCCACCTCGTCGCCGGCGACTTCGACTATTTCCTCAAGATCCGCGTCGGCGACATGGAGGATTTCAACCGCATCCATGGCGAGCAGCTCATCGCACTGCCCGGCGTGCGCCAGACCCGCACCTTCTTCGTGATGAAGGAAGTCGTCGACAACGCGCCGCTGGAATTTTGAGCGCGCCCTTGATGCGCAATGCGTGTCGTGAGAGATTCGCTCGATGCAGACATTTCCCTTCCGCCCGCACAATCCGGCCGGACCGGCCTATCGGCGCGGCTGGGTCGACGAGGCCGTTGCCGCGATCGAGGCCGACCAGTGCCGCACAGCGGACACGCATCTGATCCGGCTGATCGTGCCGGCGCTATCAGGCATCGACATCTATCTGAAGGATGAGTCGACCCATCCGACCGGCAGCCTGAAGCATCGCCTCGCGCGCTCGCTGTTCCTCTACGCGCTCTGCAACGGCCACATCCGTGAAGGCACGCCCGTCGTCGAGGCCTCGTCCGGGTCGACCGCGGTGTCGGAGGCCTATTTCGCGCAGATGATCGGCGTGCCCTTCTACGCCGTGATGCCGCGCACGACCTCGGCGGAGAAGATCGCCGCGATCGAGCATTATGGCGGCAATTGCCATCTGATCGACGACGGCCGCGCGCTGTATGCGGAGGCCGCCGCGCTCGCCGCGCGCCTGAACGGCCATTACATGGACCAGTTCACCTTCGCCGAGCGCGCGACGGACTGGCGCGGCAACAACAACATCGCTGAATCGATCTTCACGCAATTGCAGGGCGAGCCGCGGCCGTTGCCGGACTGGATCGTGATGGGCGCGGGCACCGGCGGCACCTCGGCCACCATCGGACGCTATCTGCGCTATCGCCAGTATCCGACGCGGCTCTGCGTTGCCGATGTCGAGCATTCCGCCTTCTTCGATTGCTTCCGCTCGCAGGACCGGTCTCGTGTGTGCGACCGCCCGTCGCTGATCGAGGGCGTCGGCCGTCCGCGCTGCGAGCCCTCCTTCGTGCCTGGCGTGGTCGACCGCATGATGAAGATCCCGGATGCGGCCACGATCGCGGCGATGAACGTGTTGTCGCGCCGGCTGCGCCGCCCGGTGGGCGGCTCCACCGGCACCAATTTCCTGGCGCTGTGCCGGCTTGCCTCGGAGATGCGCCAGTCGAACGCGACGGGATCGCTGGTTACGCTGATCTGCGATTCCGGCGAGCGCTATCGGCAGACCTATTACGAGCCCGCTTGGCTGAAGGCGCGCGGGCTCGATCCGACGCCGTTCGAGGCCAATTTGTCGTCGTTTCTCGCGACAGGTGAGCCGCTGACGCTCGGCGTCGACGATTTCGCAAATCCCCAGAGCGCACGAGGCCCCGAGGCGACATAATCGAATTTGTCGGAACGCCCGCCTGGCGCGCGATGTCACGGCAACTTCACTTGCGTTGCGCGCACCTGCGGGCAAGCCTCGTATTCTCAACGAGGAGATCTCCACCGTGCGCCTTCCCATTCTCGATCCGAAGGATCTGACCGACGAACAGAAGCCGCTCTATGACGACATGCGAGCCGGCATCAAGGACCACTTCAAGGGCTTCGTGAACATGCGCGACGACGGCGCGCTGCTCGGGCCCTGGAATCCCTGGGTCCGCGAGCCGCGCTTCGGCAAGCCGGTGTGGGAGCTGGTCAAGGCGATCGCGTCGAACCCGCTGCTGCCGGCCCCGGTGCGCGAGGTCGCCATCCTCGTCACCGGCTCGCACTTCCGCTCCGGTTACGAGCTTTATGCCCATGTGCTGGTCGCCGAGCAGCGCGGCCTGTCTGACGAAAAGCTCGCGACCATCGTCGCCGGTCAGCGTCCGGTGGATCTCACCAGGCAGGAGGCCATCGCGTATGACGTGGCGTCCGCGCTGGTCAGTGGCGGCGTGCTGCCGGAATTGACCTGGCGCGCCGCCGTGAAGGAGTTCGGCGAGCACGGCGCGGCCGAGCTGTCCTATCTCGTCGGCGTCTATTGCATGGTGTCGGTCACGCTCAACACGTTCGACGTGCCGGTGCCGGACTAAAAGCCGCGTCCTTCGATCACTCCGCCGCCTTGCTTGCAGGCGGCGGGGGCGCGAAGGCGATGCAGCGGTTGCGGCCCTCGGCCTTGGCCTGGTAGAGCGCATGATCGGCCGCGCCCATCAGCGCGTCGATGCCGGACATGCTGACGGCGGCCTCGGCGATCCCGACGCTCACGGTGAGGCCGAACTGAATTTCGCCGGCGACGATTTGCGCGCTCATCACACGTTTGCGGATGCGATCGGCCACGGTCCTTGCACGAGACAGGCTGGTCTCGGGAGATCCGGTTTACCACCTATCCACCATGATCCCAGTCAGTTGCGGATCGCATAGAGCGGCGTTCGCAGGGTCACCTGGTAGGACGGCTTCGGCATCCAGGCGATCTGCGCGGTGATGCCGAACAGGCGGTTGTCGTTGTCGTCCATGCGATCGAGGTCGAGCCGCAGGATCGGTTGCGTGAAAGACTCCGCCAGCGTCCGGCCCGCGAGCTGCGCCCCGCCGAACGACTGCATGCCGAGGCGCCCGGTGAACTTCCAGTTGCTCGGCCATTGGTAATAGCCGCCGGCATAGAGGATCGTGTTGGGCCGGATGCTGGCGAACGGGCTGGCGATGGTGGTGGTGGTGTACTGCACTCCGGCCAGCCAGCCGCGCGTCTCGTCCTCGTCGAGCGCGTAGTCGAATTCCAGGATGTTGTTGAACGAGTTCGTCATGCCCTGATCGTTCGGCACCGATTGCGTCAAGGTCGATTGCAACGTGATGGTCGGGATCGAGCCGCCATTCTGCCGATAGAGGTCGGCCTGCACGCCAATGTTCCAGCTTGTGATGTCGGACGTCGACCAGCCGCCGCCGATGTCGGTCGTCGAGCCCGACACGCCGCCATAGAGCGAGACGCGGTCGCTGACGTCGACGGTCAGCGGCAGGTCGACGGCAATCGATTTCGCGGGCGGCAAGCCGTTCGACAGCGCTGCGCCTCTGCGCACCGCCAAAGCCTCGAGCGCGGCCGAGAGTGACGTGTTGCCGAAGCCGAGCCCGAGCGCGCCCGCCGGAATCGTCGCGTAGGTCGTGCGCAGATCGAGATAGATGTTCGGGACCGCCGCCTTTGCCGGTGCGCCCTCCTCGGCTTCGGCGGAGAAGGCGGCGCTGGTCGAAATCGCCAGACAGGCCAGTCCCATTGCGACAGTGCGCAGAGCCGGACGATGCGATAGGCAGTGACTGGGCACGTGACAATCCGACGCGCGGGGACTGTGTGGCGAAATCGTGTGCTAGATGGAACGTGATCGCTCCCGTGGTCAAGCGCTATCCGCAAACGATGGACGGCATCGATGTGCGCGGCTACCCTGTCGTGATTGCACCGATACGCTTCGCCGGCCAGAGTGCAGGCCGGGCAATGGAGGACGACAGCCATGACCACGTCACGCCGCATCCTGCTCGCCGGAATGGCGGGGCTCGCCGTCGCTCCGACCGCTGTCGCGGCCGCACCCGCGCCAGTGCGCGATGACGCGACGGTTGCCGAAGAACGTTTTGCGCGCATGATCGCCGCGGCGCATGCGCCCGATGTCACCTGCGCCCGGCAGGCCGAACGTTATGCGGACGCGCATTGGCCTGACTATGTTGTGGCAGCCAGGGCCGTTATCGATGCGCGCGCCTGATTCGCGCTCTTACCTCGCAACCGCTCGTCGGACCTGCTCGCCGATCTGCGACAGCACCAGCTGCGCCTGCGGCAGGATCGCGCCCATGGCGTGGAAATTGTGAACCATGCCGTCATGGCAGACATGCTCGACGGCGACGCCCGCGGCGAGCAGCTTGCGGGCATAGGCATTGCCTTCATCGCGCATCGGATCGTACTCGGCCGTGTGGATGATCGCGGTCGGCAGACCCGTGAGCCGTGTTGCCCGCAAGGGAGAAACGCGGGGATCGGCGGTGTCGATACCGTCAGGCAGATAGTCGGAGAGATCGGCCTCGATCGTGACGCGGTCGATCAGATGGCCCTCGGCAAAGGCCTCTCGTGAGGGCGAGGTTTCCTCGAAATCCAGCACCGGGCAGATCAGGCATTGCGCGGCGATGGCGAGGCCGGCGGTCTGCGCCGCCTCCTGGCATACGATCGCAGCGAGTGTTGCACCCGCGGAATCGCCGCCGACCACCAGACGGTCCGCATCGATGCCGAGCGACTCGGCCTCGCGCGCGACCCATTCGGTGGCGGCAATCGCGTCATCGACGGCGGCAGGGAATTTGTGCTCCGGTGCGAGCCGGTAGTCGACCGAGACGAGGCGGCAGCCGGTGGCATGCGCCAGCGCCGCCGCGATGCGATCATGCGTGGCAATGCCGCCCGCGACCATGCCGCCGCCATGGAAAAACACGAAGCCAGGCGCACGCTGATCGGCATTTGCAGGCGTGTAGAGCCGATAGGGCAGTTCGCTGGCGCGGCCGGGCATCATACCGTCGCGCACCGTCACCTCCGGCGCATCGGTGCGCGCGAACTGCATCAGCTTCGCCAGCGATTGCCGCCGCGCCTCCACGCTCGGCCGGCCCCTCGCCCGCGGCCCAGCCGCAGCCATCATGGCCAACAAGCGCTTTGCGAGCGGATCGAGCGACATGCTGCTTCCTTTTTCCCCTGGCAGGAGAGGGTAACCCACCAATTCCGCGCAGGGAATCATTTAGATGTTGCGTCCAATAGTGGCGCTATATTGCGGCAGCACGCCAAGGGGAGGCCTGATATGGCCGAGATCAGGAAGCCGATCGAATATTCGCCGAGCTGGACCTTCTTCGAGGGTAAATGGCACGACGGCAATGTGCCGATCATGGGCCCGCGCACGCATGCGGCCTGGCTCGGCTCGATCGTGTTCGACGGTGCACGCGCGTTCGAGGGTGTTGCGCCCGATCTCGATCGTCACGTCGCCCGCGCCAATCAATCCGCGATCAATTTTGGCCTGAAGCCGGTAGTCGATACCGGCACCTGGCTCACGCTCGCAACCGAAGGCATTGCCCGCTTTGCTGCCGATGCAGAGCTCTACGTCCGTCCGATGTATTGGGCGCAGAACGGCTCGGGCGGCGGCGTGCTGTTCGACCCCGAGACCACCAATTGGTGCCTGTGCATCTACGAGGCGCCGATGCCCAAACCCGTCGGCAACGCCATCACCCTGTCGCCATTCCGCAGGCCGACCGCCGAATGCGCCCCGGTCGAGGCCAAGGCGGCCTGCCTCTACCCGAACAATTCGCGCGCGCTCGCGGAAGCCGCCTCGCGCGGCTTCCAGAACGCGTTGATGCTCGACATGCTCGGCAACGTCGCCGAGTTCGGCAATTCCAACGTGTTCATGGCCAAGGACGGCGTGGTCTATACGCCGGTGCCGAACGGCACCTTCCTCAACGGCATCACGCGCCAGCGCGTCATCACCCTGCTTCGCGGCGACGGCGTCACCGTGGTCGAGAAGACGCTGCGCTATGCCGACTTCCTGGCTGCCGACGAGATCTTCTCCACCGGCAATTTCGCCAAGGTCGCCCCGGTGATCCGCATCGACGAGCGTGAGCTGAAGCCGGGCCCGTTCTACACCCGTGCGCGCAAGCTCTATTGGGACTTCGCGCATGCGGTGAAGCTGGCGGCATAGCTGCCATTTACTCCGCTGTCATCCAGCATTCCAGAGACAGCATGATTGAACCGATGGGCCTCGGCGTGCTGGATGCCCCTTCGCGGGGCATGACAGCTGATCTTAGTTGCGCTTTCGAAACCGGCTGAACTGAAACGCCTGCGTCGAACCCCAGGGCGTATGATGCGTCTCGCGGCGCGTCTCGACCAGCTCGAAATCCGGCCCGAGCTCCGCAGCAAGGCTGGCGCTGTCATGGCGTTGCACCGGCAAGCCGCTGCATTTCTCCGGACCATCGGGCGCAAAGGTCGCGATGATGATCTGGCCGCCAGGCGCAATCGCGGATCGCAGGCGCTCGACGTAAGCCGCCCTGTCGTGGGGGTCGGTCAGGAAGTGAAACGCCGCGCGGTCGTGCCACACATCGTAAGTCCTGGTCGGCCGCCAAGTCGTGGCGTCGGCGACGATCCAGTCGACCGCGGAAGAGGCCCGACCGATTCGCGTCTTCGCCGCGTCGAGCGCGTTGGCGGAGAGGTCCAGCACGGTGAGATCGCGATATCCGTCTTGAAGAAGAGCATCGACCAGCCGCGAAGCGCCCCCGCCGATATCGATGATCGCCGCGTCGCGATCCGGATTGGCAGCGCGGATCATGTCGCGCGAGATCGTCGGGCTATCCTGAAACCAGCTGACCTCGGCCTCGCCCTTGGTGGCGTAGACGTTGTCCCAATGCATGGTGCGGTCGGGCATCGCGCGCTCCGTGCGTGTCAACCCGTCATCCTGAGGCGCCGGAGCGGAGGCCTCCAGCGACAACGGCTTCGCCGTTGCGCGAGGATGACTGGTTAAAGCCGGTGAGGAAGAAATGGTAGGCGCGCGCGAAATTGCCAATCGCGCGCCCGCCGCGGGCGGACGCGCTGGTCGACGCGAAAGGTCCTACTCGTCCTTCTTCGACATGCGCTCGAGTCGCTCCTGCATGTCCTTCATCTGCTGGCGCAAATCGTCGATGTTGCTGTCCTTCGGCGTCTCGGCGTTCGCGTCGGACTCCGGCTCGGCGGCGGCCGCCGGACGGCCCGCATTGGGAGCAAACGGCTTGAACATCGAGAAGGTCTGCTGGAACAGCTCCATGTTCCGGCGGACTTGTTCTTCCAGAGGAGCAAAAGGAGTGCCGGACAGGGTGTTGGCGATCTGCTTGCGGAACTTCTCTTGCTCCTGGGTCAGGGTCGCAATCGACTGCTCCAGATATTTCGGCACCACCATCTGCATGCTGTCGCCGTAGAAGCGGATGAGCTGGCGCAGGAAGGTGGTCGGGAGCAGGTTCTGGCCGGCCTTGTTCTCCTGCTCGAAGATGATCTGGGCGAGCACGGAGCGGGTGATGTCGTCGCCGGTCTTGGCGTCATAGACCAGGAAATCTTCGCCATCCTTGACCATCGCGGCGAGGTCTTCCAGCGTCACATAGGTACTCGTTCCGGTGTTATAGAGCCGGCGGTTCGCGTATTTCTTGATGGTCGTGGGTTGGTCTGATTTCGCCATGGGCTCTCACTTGCAAGCGCGGAGAACGGGAACCGAGCGGGCTATGCCGCAGGGCGGGAAGAGTACGCAACGCAACAAAATAAGCATTTTCAAAGGGCTCACGCTACCGTTTTGTGCGGCACGGTTAATCGCAGAGCAAAATCTTGCTTGCGAAAGCGCCAAGAACGCTATTTTGAATGCGCTGCGGTATGAATTCGGTCGCCGGCCGATTGACATGCCTCAACGACGTTAACAGGATGGCTGACGAGACTGGCGAGCCGTTTTCTCAAAGCCCCGCCTGCCCCTTTCAAGAAACCTCAAGCCTCAGGAGATGCCCATGTCAGACGATGTCGTCATCGTCAGCGCCGCCCGCACCCCGGTCGGAAGCTTCAACGGAGCGTTCGCGACACTTCCCGCCCACGATCTCGGCGCCATTGCCATTAAGGCCGCGCTGGAGCGCGGTGGCATCGAGCCCGGTCGGGTCTCGGAAGTCATCATGGGTCAGATCCTGACCGCCGCCCAGGGCCAGAACCCGGCCCGTCAGGCCTCGATCGCCGCCGGTATTCCGGTGGAGAGCCCGGCCTGGGGCGTCAACCAGCTTTGCGGTTCGGGCCTGCGCACGGTCGCACTCGGTTACCAGGCGCTGCTCAACGGCGATTCCGAGATCGTGGTCGCCGGCGGCCAGGAATCCATGAGCATGGCCCCGCACGCCCAGTATCTGCGTGGCGGCGTCAAGATGGGTCCTGTCGAGTTCGTCGACACCATGATCAAGGACGGCCTTTGGGATGCCTTCAACGGCTACCACATGGGCAACACCGCCGAGAACGTCGCACGGCAGTGGCAGATCACCCGCGCCCAGCAGGACGAGTTCGCGGTCGCCTCGCAGCAGAAGGCCGAAGCGGCGCAGAAGGCCGGCAAGTTCACCGACGAGATCGTTCCCGTCACCATCAAGACCCGCAAGGGCGACATCGTCGTCAGCGCCGACGAATATCCGCGTCATGGCGCCACGCTCGACGGCATGGCCAAGCTCAAGCCCGCCTTCGAGAAGGACGGCACGGTCACCGCGGGCTCGGCATCCGGCATCAATGACGGCGCCGCCGCCGTGGTGCTGATGACCGCCAAGCAGGCCGCCAAGGAAGGCAAGAAGCCGCTCGCCCGGATCGTGTCCTGGGCGCAGGCCGGCGTCGATCCGAAGATCATGGGCTCCGGCCCCATCCCGGCCTCGCGCGCCGCGCTGAAGAAGGCCGGCTGGAATGTCGGCGATCTCGACCTGATCGAGGCCAACGAGGCCTTCGCGGCGCAAGCCTGCGCCGTCAACAAGGATCTCGGCTGGGATACCTCCAAGGTCAATGTCAACGGCGGCGCGATCGCGATCGGTCATCCGGTCGGCGCGTCCGGCGCACGCGTCCTGGTGACGCTGCTGCACGAGATGCAGAAGCGCGATTCGAAGAAGGGCCTCGCCACGCTGTGCATCGGCGGCGGCATGGGCATCGCGATGTGCATCGCGCGCGACTGAAGATGGCTGACACGTAGCTTGCGCGCAGTTTGCGCGTGCGCTGCACACGTCAGTGAGTGCGTTGCACGCGACTAAAAAGGCAGCGGTTGCAAATCAAATATTCTTCGCAATCTTGCAGGCCTCGACTAAATACAAACGCCCGGCTCAACGCCGGGCGTTTTGTTCTTGATGTCCGTCAAACCAACCGCATAATCCAACGTTAAAAAACAATCGCTTCAGAAACGTCCGAAGAGTCCAAGGGAAGGAATACGACATGGCACGTGTTGCATTGGTCACGGGTGGTACGCGGGGCATCGGTGCTGCGATCAGCAAGGCACTGAAGGCGGCGGGATACAAGGTTGCGGCGAGCTATGCCGGCAACGATACGGCGGCGGAGAAGTTCAAGGCCGAGACCGGCATCGCCGTCTACAAATGGGACGTCAGCAGTTTCGATGCCTGCGCCGAGGGCGTGAAGAAGGTCGAGGCCGAACTCGGACCGATCGAGGTGCTCGTCAACAATGCCGGCATCACTCGCGACACCGCCTTCCACAAGATGACGCTGGAGCAGTGGAACGCGGTCATCAACACCAATCTCGGCTCGCTCTTCAACATGACGCGCCAGGTCATCGAGGGCATGCGTTCGCGCAAGTTCGGCCGCATCATCTCGATCTCGTCGATCAACGGCCAGAAGGGGCAGTTCGGTCAGGTCAATTATTCCGCGGCGAAGGCCGGCGACATCGGCTTCACCAAGGCGCTCGCGCTGGAGAATGCCAAGGGCGGCATCACCGTCAATGCGATCTGCCCCGGCTACATCAACACCGAAATGGTGCAGGCGGTGCCGAAGGACGTCCTGGAGAAGAACGTGATCCCGCAGATCCCGGTCAGCCGGCTCGGCGAGCCCGAGGAGATCGCGCGGGCGGTCGTGTTCCTGGCGGCCGACGAAGCCGGTTTCATCACGGGCTCGACGATGACCATCAATGGCGGCCAGTATCAGGCCTGATATGGCGCCAAGCCTTCAGGTCAAAAGCCTGTAGCTTCAGGCGCGACAAGGCGTTAGTGAAGACGACAATGCCCGGCCTCGTGCCGGGCATCGTTGTCCTCAGAGCCTTCGTCAATGACCCCGCGCACAGCCACGCTGATCGGATTGACCGCGATCCTGATGTGGTCGCTGCTGTCGGTGATGACGGTGGCGACCGGAACGATCCCGGCGTTCCAGCTCGCCGCGATGACCTTCGCGATCGGCGGCCTGGTCGGCCTGCTCACCTGGATCGGCCGCGGCGAGGCGGCGAAGAGCCTGCGTCAGCCGCTGGTCGTCTGGGCTGTCGGCGTCGGCGGCCTGTTCGGCTATCACGCGCTGTATTTTCTCGCGCTGCGCTTTGCGCCGCCGGCCGAAGCCGGCCTGCTGAATTATCTGTGGCCGCTGCTGATCGTGCTGTTCTCGTCCTTCCTGCCGGGCGAGCGGCTCGCCCTCCATCACATCGTCGGCGCGATGCTCGGCCTTGTCGGCACCGTGCTGCTGTTCGCCGGCAACACCTCCGGCTTCTTGGCGGGGCAGGTGCCGGGATTGGCTGCGGCCTTCATCGCCGCGTTCGTCTGGGCGGCCTATTCGGTGCTGTCGCGCCGGCTCAAGGCCGTTCCGACCGATGCGGTCGCCGGATTCTGTCTGGCCACTGCCCTGCTTGCCGCGCTGATGCATGGCCTGCTCGAGACCACCGTCTGGCCGGAGACCACGCTGCAATGGCTCTCGGTGATCGCGCTCGGCATCGGTCCCGTCGGTGCCGCGTTCTACGCCTGGGACATCGGCATGAAGCGCGGTGACATCCGCGTGCTCGGCGCTGCCTCCTACGCGACGCCGCTGCTCTCGACCGGCTTCCTCATCGCCGCCGGTTTCGCCAAGGCCAGCGCCAACATCGCGATTGCTGCGATCCTGATTGCCGGCGGCGGTTTGATTGCCGCGAAGGATATGGTGCTACGGAAGCGGTGATCGTCATTCCGGGCGAATCCGGAATGACGGTGCGGGACTACGGCTCCCAGCCCTGTGGTGCGAGCTCGAAGCCTGCGAATTCGAATGCCGGGGCCACGGTGCAGCCGACCAGCGTCCACTCGCCCGTCGTCTCCGCCGATTGCCAGGCCTGTGCCGGCACGATCGCCTGCGGCCGGTCTCCATTCGCAAGGTCAGTGCCGAGCCGCACCTGGTGCTGCGAGCAGCCGTCGTGGGCGATGCGCAGCATCAAGGGACTGCCGGCGTAATAGTGCCATGTCTCGACCGCGTCGACGCGATGCCAGTGCGAACGCTCGCCGCGTGCCAGCAGGAAGTAGATCAGGGTCGAGCGCGAACGCCCGTTGGCGTCCGTGGTCTGGTCGCGAAACGTCTCGCGATAGTGGCCGCCCTCGGGATGCGGACGGAGTTCGAGGCGCGCGATGATCTCGGCTGCAGTCGGCATCGATCCAGTCAGGACTTTCTTCTGCAGGACTTGTACTTCAGGACTTGTTTTTGCGCTCGCGCAGCTCGCCGAAGACTGCGGCGGCATCCGCGCCCTTCATGTGCAGCCTTGCAGCGACCTGTGGCTCATCGGCGCGCAGGAACACGTTGGCCCGCTTCTCGTCGCCAAGCAGCGTGGGAATGGTCGGCTTGTTCTCGGCCCGGAGCCTCGTCACCTCCGCCGCGCGCGCCTGGAGCGCCGCATTGTCGGGATCGACGGTGAGCGCGAACTTGACGTTGGAGGCCGTGTATTCGTGGCCGCAATAGAGCTTGAAGTCGTCGGGCAGGGCACGCAGCTTCAGAAGCGAATCCCACATCATCGGATAGGTGCCCTCGAATACCCGGCCGCAGCCGATCGAGAACAGCGTGTCGGCGGCGAACACCGTCTTCTCGGTGTCGAACACGTAGGAGATGTGGTCGAGCGTGTGGCCGGGCGTCTCCAGGACGCGCGCCAGCAAATTGCCGATCTTGATCACGTCGGCATTGGCAACACGCAGATCGACGTCCGCAATTTTCGTGGTCTTGTCGTGCGGCGCGACGACGCGGCAGTTGAATTTCTGCTTGAGTTCGGCGACCCCGCCGACATGATCGCCGTGATGATGGGTGATCAGGATGTCGGTGAGCTGCCAGCCCTCGCGCTCCAGCGCTGCCAGGATGGGGCCGGCCTCGGGCGCGTCGATCGATGCCGTCGCCTTGGTTTCCACATCGTGGATCAGATAGCCGAAATTGTCGTTTAAACAGCTGAAAGTACGAATTTCGGCGGCCATGTCATCTCCATCGGGCTCAGCCCCGCCAGACAAATATGGCGTTAACGTTGCGCAGGCAATGCAATATTCCGCGCGCGGCGGCGGTCTTGCGCATGTTACATTGCCGTCATGACCATCGACGTCGTCGACCTCCGCGAGTTCTATTCCCGCCGCCTCGGGATCGTGGCGCGGCAAATGATCAATCGCGGCATCAGGGAACGCTGGCCGAGGGCGGAGGGCCACCGCGTGCTCGGCCTCGGCTATCCCACCCCCTATCTGGGATTGTTCCGCGAAGACGCCGAGCGCTGCCTCGCCTTCATGCCGGCGGCCCAGGGCGTCCTGAAATGGCCGACGGGACGGCCGGCGCTGGCCTCTCTGGTCGACGAATTCTCGCTGCCGCTTCCCGACGCCGCGGTCGACCGCATCCTGCTGGTTCACGCGCTGGAGATGTCGGACGATCCGGCCGCGCTGCTGCGCGAGGTCTGGCGGGTACTGTCGCCGTCCGGGCGCGTGATCGCGGTGATCCCGAACCGGCGCGGGGTGTGGACCCGCACCGACAGCACGCCGTTCGGTCACGGCCGGCCCTATTCGCGCTCGCAGATCACCGACCTGCTGCGCCAGACCTGGTTCACGCCGACCGCCTGGGGAGAGGCGCTGTTCATGCCGCCCTATGCCGGCGGCTGGGTGCTGAAATCGGCGCAGATGTGGGAGCGCGCCGGTGCGGCACTGTCGCTGCCCTTTGCCGGCGTCCATATCGTGGAGGCGACCAAGCAGGTCTACCGCGCGATCCCCGCCAAGCGCGAGCGGGCGCGGCTCATTCCCTCGCTCGCGAAGCCCGTGCTGGTGCCATCCTCGACGACGGTGACGCGCGGCTAGGTCACAAGCGTTGCCGCGACCGATGGTCGTCAAAAACAAAATCGTCCCGGCGAGGCCGGGACGATTCCAGATCAGTCGATTAGAAGAAGCTCACTTACTCGCTGGGCGCGAGATCATCGCCGGACGCGGCCGGAGCTGCTTCGCGCTCGGGGCGCGGGCCATGCGGCCGGCGCCGCCGGCGCGGGAAGCGTTCGCCACCGCCGGCACCGCCCTCGAAACCGGCCTGGCCGCCATTCGCGCCGCCATTCACCTGCGGCTGCGCGCCGGTGATGAAGGAGGGCAGGCGATCGACGCTGCCGGTGTCGGTGACGACGGGCTGCGGCTGATTCTGCGGTTGCGGCTGGGGCTGATATTGCGGCTGCGGGCGATGGTCGCGCTCGCGGTGCTCGCGCGGTTGCTGCTGATCGCGCTGATAAGGCTGGTTTTCGCGCTGCTGATGGTCACGCTGGTGATGATCGCGCTGGCCGTCGCGGTCGCGCGCGAAGGGCTGCTGCTGTTGCGGCTGCGGGACGAAGCCCGGCTCCTGGCCGAAATTCGAGAAATTCTCGCCGTCGTCGTCGCCGTCGTCGCTGTTGCTGCTGATCGGCTCGTCGCCGCGCGGCTGCTGATTCTGGCGGAACTGTTCCTGGGCCGCGGCGATCAGACGGAAATAATGCTCGGCGTGCTGGTAGTAGTTCTCGGCTGCAACGGGGTCGCCGGAAGAGCGCGCGTCGCGCGCGAGCTGGAGATACTTTTCAGCGATGTGCGAGGCGGTGCCGCGGATCTTGATGTCGGGTCCGTTGGACTCGTAGACCCGGGTCATCGGGTTCTGGCTGCGCCGGTTGTTGTTGTTATTGTTATTGTTGCGGTTGCGCATCCGCTGCTTGTTCTGACCGTTTCTCATGTCCTGCCTTTAATTCCAGCCCTAAACGTTGCACGCATTACTTGATTGCTAGGAGTGACCTGGACAGCGGTTCACATCGCTCGCGCGCACCGCGCGCAAGAGCGGATCGAACCCTGCCGATGTTCGTCGACCGTCGCGTTCAAACAAGGACGCGTTCCCCACCCGCCAGCACTGATCGCCAGCGAACCCATTCATTTTGCCTGCCGAAACAAGCCCAGCTGTGTTGCGTAAGTCTTCAAGCGCAATATCAGGCTTTCGTTCACTTTGCGGTCGGAGAGCAGCGCAGCTCCAATGGCTATCGCGCTTCACAGGACCTGCGGCTTGGAACCTTTATCAGTAAAGCTCTCGCCCGAGAGCCCGGCTTTCGCCCGTAGGTCTACGGGGCCGGCACCGATGTGTTGATCGGAACGTAGTCGTTCCCAAGGGATATTCCAAGAGCTTTTTGCAAGCCAATCCGGCTTTTATGGGGGCATTTTTCGGGCCGAAACGGCCCGCAGAATGCCCGCCAGGTCGGCCTTGGGTGGCCTGTCCACCGTTAACGCGCCAGCTATCATCAAGGTTTCAATATTTCGGGCCTGCCCCTGTCCGGCCTCGACGATCAGCGCTCCGCCGGGGGCGAGACGCTCGGCGGCCTGCGGGATCAGGGCGCGATAGGCGTCATATCCGTCATTGCCGCCGTCGAGCGCCAGATGCGGATCGTGCTCGCGCACCTCGATGCTCAGTTTCGGAATTTCGGCGGAGGGAATATAGGGCGGGTTCGAGACGATGAGGTCAAATGGCCCGCGCAGCGCCGTCAGATAGGAGCAGGCGACGAAGCCGGCGCGATCAACGAGGCCGAGGGCGGCCGCATTGTCGCGCGCCGTATCGAGCGCCGTCGGGCTGACATCGGTGCCGACGCCAAACGCGTCGGGAATCTCCCGCAGCAATGCGAGCAGGATGGCGCCCGATCCGACGCCGATATCAGCGATTCGCGGGCGCCGCCCCGATATCGACAGCCCCCAGAAGATCTCGAGCGCCAGTTCGACGACGGTCTCGGTGTCCGGCCGCGGTACCAGCGTCGCCTCCGACAACCGCAACGGCATGCCCCAGAAGTCTCGCACGCCGAGAATGCGGGCGACCGGCTCATGCGCGAGCCGGCGTTGCGCGTATCGTTCGAGCCGCGTGGTCTCCTCAGGCGAGAGTTGTCGCGATGCCTGCGTCACCATACCGGTCAGATCGAGCTCCAACGCGGCCCCGACGAGCAGGCGCGCATCGAGGGCCGCCTGCTCGATGCCGGCCGCTTGCAGCCGTGCCCCGAGCGCGCGCCGCGCACTCTCGACATTATGTCCGGGATCGATATTTGTCGCCAATGGAGCCATCCTGCCTGCCATCGTGGATAGATCGGCCGGCTCGCTTGCGTCAACGGAAAGGAGCGCGTTTGATCGCGCCTCGCAAGCGTGGAGGGGTCCATGACGGCCTATGACGATCAGAACGTCTTCGCAAAGATCCTGCGCGGCGAGATTCCCTGCTTCGAGGTTTTCAGGGACGACCGCAGTCTGGCCTTCCTCGACATCATGCCGCGCGCGCCCGGACACACGCTGGTGATTCCGCGGGCGCCGGCGCGCGGCATCCTGGATATCGCGGAGGACGATCTGGCCGCCGTCGCCCGGACGGCCAAGCGAATCGCGATTGCGGCGATGAAGGCGTTTGACGCGGAGGGTATCATCCTCCAGCAGTTCAGCGAGCCGGCCAGCGGGCAGGTGGTGCTTCACCTGCACATGCACGTCATGCCTGTCAGGGCCGGCGTCGATCTCTTGCCGGCGCAGACGCGCAAGGAAGATATGGCCGTGCTCGCCGATCACGCCAAGCGGATGATCGCGGCGCTTGGCGGCTGAGCCTGACAGCCGAGATCGGCGGGTGGCTAGACGCCGAGATAGCGCTGCAGCAGCTCCGGCTGCGCCTTGAGCTCCTGCGCCGGACCCTCGTGCACGATGTGGCCGTTGTTGACGATGTAGATCCGGCTTGCCAGCGCCAGCGTCGCCGCCAAATTCTGCTCGACCAGCACGATGGTCTGGCCGGCCGCCGCCAGCTCGCCGCAGGCCTTGACGAGATCGTGGACGATGACGGGCGCGAGCCCCTCGAACGGCTCGTCCAGCAGCACGATCTTGGGATCGCGCACCAGCGCCCGCGCGATCGCGAGCATCTGCTGCTCGCCGCCGGAGAGCTCGGTGCCGCGGTTGCTCCGTCGCTCCTTCAGCCGCGGAAACATCTCGTAGACGCGGTCGAGCGGCCAGCGTTTCGGCGCGGTGATCCCGGCAAGGGTGATGTTCTCCTCCACCGACAGGCTGCCGAAGATACGGCGCTCCTCGTGCACGAGCTGCATGCCGGCCTGCGCGATCCTGTGGCTCCTGCGTCCGGCGATATCGATGCCGTCGAACTTCACGCTGCCGCTGCGCGGCGTCACGACGCCCATCAGGCTCTTCAGCGTCGTGCTCTTGCCGGCGCCGTTGCGGCCGAGCAGCGCCACCACCTCGTGACGTTCGACGTGCATGGCGACGTCGAACAGGATGTGGGAATCCCCATAATAGCTGTTCAGGCCGTTGACCTCGATCAGGCTCATGCGGCGATCTCCCCGTGCACGCCGCCGAGATAGGCCTCCTGCACCGCGGCATTGGTCCTGATTTCCTCCGGCGTGCCGTCGAGCAGCACCTTGCCCTCCTGAAGCACCGTCACGCGCTCGACCAGCTCGAACAGCGAATCCATGTCGTGGTCGATGATGATCATGGCGCGGCCGCGCGCGATCGATTTGAGCAGCTTGACGGTCTCGACCCGCTCGCGCGGGCTCATGCCCGCGAGCGGCTCGTCGAGCAGCAGCAGCCGCGGCGAGGTCGCCAGCGCGAGCCCGATCTCGAGCCTGCGCTTCTCGCCATAAGCGAGTTCGGCGACCGGCGTGTCGGCACGGCGGGTCAGATTGACCAAAGCGAGCGTATGCTCCACCTGCTCCGCCAGGCCCTTGACGCTGGAGAGCTTGCGGAAGAGATCGAGGCGGAACTTGCCGCGCAGCTCGGCGAGCGCGGCGATCGTCAGGTTCTGCCGCACCGTCAGCCCGGTGAAGAGCTGGTTGACCTGGTAGCTCTTGGTGAGCCCGAGCTGGCAAACCTCGGTGACCTTCAATCCCGTGATGTCGCGTCCCTCGAACACGATCTGGCCCGATGTCGGCGCGATCTCGCAGGTCAGCATCTTGAAGAAGGTCGACTTGCCGGCGCCGTTGGGGCCGATGATGCCGCGCAGCTCGCCTTGATTGACGCTGAAATCGATGTCGCTGTTGGCGACGAGGCCGCCATAGCGCTTGGTGAGACCGGTGGCTTTCAGGATCGGCCCGGAATAGGCGGGGTGCGCGACCTCCTTGGCCTGCATCGGCGCGGGCGCAAGGTGCAGTGTCGTCTCAGTGTCAGGCTCGGCCTCCGTATCGCTCCGCTTACGCCTGCCGGAGAGAAGGCGATAAAGGTCCGCAAGACCGCCGATGATGCCGCCGCGCAGGAAGCAGACCAGCAGCACGAACACGACGCCGAGCACCAGCTTCCAGGCGGCGCCCAGGCCCAGCGCGGACTGGAGGAAATCCTGGAGGAAGAGCCAGACGGTCGCGCCGACCAGCGGCCCGAACAGCGTGCCTCGGCCGCCAATGGCGGTCTGCATCACCAATTGACCGGACGTGTCGAAAGTGAAGGCGTCCGGCGGCATGAAGGCCTGGAGCACGCCGAGCAGGCCGCCGGCGAAACCGGCGTAGGCGGCTGCGATCACGAAAGCAGTCAATTTGTAGCCGTGGATGTTGTGGCCGACCGCGGTGGCGCGCAGCGGATTGTCGCGGATTGCGCTGAGGATGGCGCCGACCGGCGAGCGCACGATCCTGAGTGCGATGATGACGCCGATGAAATAGCACAGCGCGATGAACTGGTAGAGCGACCAGCCATTGGTGAAGTGGACGGTGGTGAAGCCGAGATTGAAGCTCGGCGTTGGCACGCCCGGCAGGCCGTTCTCGCCGCCGGTGAAGTCGGAGAGCGGATTGAACTCGACAAAGAAGAACACCTCTGCGATCGCCACGGTGATCATGGCGAAGTAGATGCCGGTGCGGCGGAGCGCGATCAGGCCGATCAGATAGCCGGTCGCAGCCGCCGCGATCATGCCGATGATCAGCGCGCCCAGCACGTTGCCGAAGCCGGCGCGGGTCAGGAGGTAGGCGGCGACGAAGCCGCCGGTGCCGTAGAAGGCGGACTGGCCGAACGACAACAGGCCCGTGAAGCCGAACAGGATGTCGAAGCCGAGGCCGAACAGGCCCCAGACCAGGATCCGGTTCACGGTGTTGGGCGCGAAGCCGAGATGGGGCAGCACGAAGGGAGCCACGATCAGGCCGATGGCCGTCAGCGTCTCGATCAGGAAGGGGCGTTGCTTGAGCATCAGGAGATCACTTACTCGCGGCCCTGGACGCCGAGCAGGCCATGCGGTCGCACCACGAGCACGAGCGTCATCGCCGCAAACAGCATCACATAGGCGTAGCCGGGGTTGAACATGGAGGTGACGCTGATGATCTCGCCGGCGATCAGGCCGCCCAGGATCGCGCCTGGAAACGAGCCGACGCCGCCGATCACCACCACCACGAAGGTCTGGACCAGGATGTCGTCACCGATGCCCGGCGTCAGCGACACCACCGGCGCGTTGACGATGCCGGCAAAGCCGGCGGCCATCGCGCCGATGCCGAACACCACCATGAAGACCCGGTAGACATTGATGCCGAGCGAATCCACCATCACGGAATCCTCAATGCCGGCCCGCACGATCATGCCGAGACGGGTCCGGTAGAGGATGATGAACAGCGCGCCGAGTGCGATCGCGACGATGCCGACCACCGCGAGGCGGTAGGTCGGATAGAACATGAAGCCGAGATTGGTGATGCCCTGGAATATCGCCGGCGGCGGCACCAGCTGCGACTGGCTGGAGAAGATCAGCCGGATGATCTCGACGAAGCAGATGCCGAGCCCGAAGGTCACGAGCAACTGGTCCTCGTGCGGCCGATGATAGAAATGGCGAATGATGACGCGTTCCATCGCAACGCCCAGCAGCATCACGAACAGCGAGCCGGCGATCACCGCGAGGATGAACGATTCGGTGTACTGGTAGGCGACGAAGCCGGCATAGCCGCCGATCATGAACATCGCGCCATGCGCGAGGTTGAGCACGCCGAGCGTGCCGTAGATAATGGTCAGGCCGGAGCTGATCAGCGCGAGCAGCGCGCCGAGCGCGAGCCCGTTGAAGAGCTGCGAGACGAGGTTGGGCCAACTAATCATGCAATGGTCACGGTTGTGGCGCGTTCCGGCGGTGCGCAAAAAAGGGTGACGCCGCAGGAGCCGGAAGCGACCTACGGCGTCACAGGGGGTTAGCGCGAGCTCAGCTGTAGTCGCCGGGATGGCAGCCAAAGGCGTCCGGCTTCTGCATCAAGCCTTCGCCGGGCACGATCTCGACCACATCGTACCAGTCTTCCTTGGTCTTCATGTCCTTCTGCTGCTTGCCCTTGACGATGATCACGGGGCGGACGCACTGATGGTCCTCGGGGCGGTAATGCACGTCGCCGACCAGGGACGGCAGCGTCTCGCCCTTCTCATAGGCCTTGATCACGTCGGGCGGGTTGAAGCTGCCGGCCTGCTCGCACATGCGGGCCCAGTGCGCGAAGCTGACATAGGCGTTCTCCGCGCCCCATTCCGGCTTGTAGCCGTACTTCTTCTCGAAGGCCTCGTTGAACATCTTGGCGAGCGGAAACTTGTCCTCGAGCGTCCACCAATAGTCGGTCGCGGCGTAGACGCCCTGCATCAGCCCGCCGGTCTCGCGCGCGATGAAGGGCACCTGGTAGGGGACGACCAGCTTCATCTTGTCGAGCACGCCGAACTGCTTGGCCTGCTGGGTCGACAGCACCGCGTCGTGGCCCCAGTTGACGTTGATCAGCACGTCGGCGCCGGAATTCGCGACGTTCAGCAGATACGAGGAATAGTCGGGCGCGCCGAGCGGCGCGACCTGGTTGGTGACGGTGGTCCAGCCGGCGGTCGCAAGGAAGTCCTGCATCGACTTGGTGACGGTGTGACCGTAGGTGTAATCAGGCGTGAGATACGCAGCCTTCTTGCCCTTGCCGAACTCCTTGACCATGACGGGGCCGATCGCCGCCGCGGCGGTCTGGCCGAAGAAGTTCTGGCGGAAGCCGTAGCGGACGCAGTCCTTGCCGGTGGTGTCGTTCGAGCCGGAGATGCCGCAGACGAAGATCACCTTCTCGCGCTGGGCGAGCTTGTTCAGCGCGACCGCAACGGCGCTCGACGTGCCGCCGGTGATCATGATCGCCTTGTTCTCGCTGATGAAGCGCTGCTGCGCCTGCACCGCCTCGTTCGGCTTGGCCGCGGAATCCGCGACGCCGAATTTAAGCTCCTTGCCGAGCACGCCCTTGCTGGTCTTCGGCGAGATCTTCTTGATCAGGTCGTGACCGCTGTTGATGTGCTCGATCGCGAGCTGATAGCCCTTGAGCTCGTCCTCGCCCTGCACGGCATAGGTGCCGGTGCGCGGCACGGAGATGCCGATGAAGGCGGTGGAGCCCGAAACGCCCGCGGGATAGGAGCCGACGGCCGGCTTGTCCTCGGCGAAGGCCGGCATCGCAGGCAGCACCGAGCCGCCGATGAGGCCTGCCGTGGTCTGGAGCAGGCCGCGGCGCGAGAGGCCACGGCGAATGAGATGGTCGGTCATGATCGTTTCCTCCGGATATCGTTCTTGTTTTCAGGCAAAACACGACCTGTCCGGCGGCAACCGGCCTCGAAAGGCCTGCCTGCACCGGGCACGTCACATCCGCGTGTAGCTCCTGGACCTAAACATTGCTCGTGAGCACCATCTGTCAATTTCGCCTTTGGTCGAACGACGAAAATTATCGCGTGAAAACATATCGGATCACGATATATATTAGTCTTTGTGAGTACGAGATTGGCGGGTTCGGCGAGAGAGATGCCGCGGCAGACGACAGTAGCGGGTACCCGGAAGCGACGGTCCTGGCCGCAAGAGGCGGAGCGGCAGGAGGCGGCGCGGCCTGCCGGGGATGGAAGCGACCAGCGCGCATCGCCGCAGTCCGGCGATGCCTCGCGCATGCCGGAGTCGCGCGGCCGGTCCGCCGGGCAGCGGGGGCCGGCCATCGGCTCCGTTCAGGCCAAGCGCACGCCGGTGCCGATGCAGAGACTGAGCGTGCGGGCCCAGAATGTCCTGAAGGAGCTCGCGGTCGAGCTCACCGGCGAGCAGCCGCCGAAGGGGACCTGGTCGCCCTCGCGCGAGCTGCTGCTCGCACTGACGGCGGAGCGGCTTGCGACGACGCGCAATTGCGGTCCTCACACCATGCGGGAGATCGTCGACTGGGCGCAGGGCTGCGGCGTGACCATCAAGCCGGTGATCCCGCCCGGCGGCTCGCTGTCGCAGATGTGGGGCGAGTTGATCACGAATGCATCCGAAGGGGCCTTGACCAGCGCCGAGATCGCCAGTGCGCTCCAGCGCTCGATCAGGCGGAAGAGCGTTCGTATTCCGATCGCGTTTCAGGTCATCATGGTGAAGATCCTGCTCTCCAACTTCGAATAGGAGGGCTGCAAAGCCCGCTATATTTGTGCATCTGCGAGGCCCATCGGTGGTTCCGCCCCGCCTTCCTTGCTAGTCTCGGCAGCGCCCGCTCCACCGGCGGGCGGAGGTCGAAAGGCACGGAATGGCTGACTCGAAGCGGAAGACCGGACGCACGGCGCGTGCTGCGCCCTCGAGGGGCGGCGCGATGCGCGAGGCCGACTACGCCGCGCTCGCCCAATTCCGCTACCAGCTGCGCACCTTCCTCGCCTTCAGCGAAGCGGCGGCCCAGAACGCCGGATTGACGCCGCAGCAGCACCAGGCGCTGCTGGCGATCAAGGGACTGGCCGACCCCAACGGCGCCAGCGTCGGCGACATCGCCGGCTTCCTCTTGATCCGGCACCATACGGCGGTGGAGCTGGTGGACCGCATGGCGAAGTTGAAGCTGATCGGCCGGGAGGCCGATCCCGAGGATGCAAGGCGCGTCCTGGTCAAGCTGACGGCCAAGGGCGAGCATAAGCTTCGCTCGCTTTCGCGCATTCACCTGGACGAGCTGAGCGCCGCTGCACCCGCATTGGGCAAGATCCTGCGATCGTTCCCGGCAAAAGTGCGCTGAGGCAGGGATCAGGCTGCCGCGCCTTGTGCGGCCAGCTGCGCGGCCTGGTGTTCGGTGGTCAGCGCGTCGGTCAACTCGCCGAGCGCTTCGCCCGCGATCACCTGCGGCAGCTTGTAGAGCGTCAGGTTGATGCGGTGGTCGGTGACGCGGCCTTGCGGAAAATTGTAGGTGCGGATGCGCTCGGAGCGGCCGCCTGAGCCGACCTTCTCCTTGCGCTCGGCCGACCGTGCCGCATCGACGCGCTGGCGTTCGGCGTCGTAGATGCGCGAGCGCAGGATGTTCATGGCGGAGGCGCGATTCTTGTGCTGCGAGCGGCTGTCCTGCATCATCACCACGATGCCGGTCGGGATGTGGGTGATGCGGATCGCCGATTCGGTCTTGTTGACGTGCTGGCCGCCGGCGCCTTGCGCGCGCATGGTCTCGATGCGCAAATCGTCGTTCTTGATGTCGACGTCGACGTCCTCGACCTCCGGCAGCACGGCCACCGTCGCGGCCGAAGTGTGGATGCGCCCCTGCGTCTCGGTGTCCGGCACGCGCTGCACACGATGCACGCCGGATTCAAACTTCAACTTGGAGAACGCGCCGCGGCCCTGCACCTCCGCGATGATTTCCTTGTAGCCGCCGACGGTGCCTTCGCTGGCCGAGATCACCTCGACCTTCCAGCCCTGCAAGGCAGCGAAGCGCTCGTACATCCGGAACAGGTCGCCGGCAAACAGCGAAGCCTCGTCGCCGCCGGTGCCGGCGCGGATTTCCAGCACCACGTTGCGGTCGTCCATGGCGTCCTTGGGCAGCAGCGCAACGCGAATCTTCTGGACCAGCTCCTCGATTTTCGGCGCGAGCTCGTCGCGCTCGGCTTCCGCCATGCCGCGCATCTCGGCATCGGTCGCGGGATCGGCGATCAGCGCCTCGGTGTCGGCGAGTTCTTTGACGGCAGACCGATATGCCTTCACCGCTTCGATCAGCGGGGTGATCTCGGCGAGTTCGCGCGTGATCTGCACGTAGCGCTCGGAGGCGAGCTGTCCCAACGATTCGGCCTCGAGAGAGGCATGATGTGCAAGGAGCACGTCCAGTTTGGCTTCGGGGAGTGACGACATCGGTTCAGTCTCAAATGGCGGAAGGAGGCGAGGCGGCAGGGAGCGGCGACAGGCCCGCTACAACGCCAGGCCTTCGGCCTCGGCGAATTCCGTCAGTTTCTGCCGGATCGAGACGCTGCCCGCCGGCGCGTCGAGGAGCGGACCGAGCACGGCTTCGGCCTTCTTTGCATCGAGATCGATGACCATGGCCTTGACCGGACCGAGCGCGGTTGCCGAAAGCGACAGCGAGCGGTAGCCCAGCGCAATCAGCGCCAGCGCGCCAAGTGGCTTGGACGCCATCTCGCCGCAGAGCGAGAGCGACTTCTTCGCCGCCTGCGACTTGCGTGCGATCTCGCGCAGCGCGCGCAGGATCGGCGCCGACATGGTGTCGAAGCGCTCGGAGACCTTGGCATTGCCGCGGTCGACCGCGAACAGGAACTGGAACAGATCGTTGGAACCGACCGAGATGAAGTCGACCTTCTTCAAGAGCTCGTCGAGTTGATAGAGCAAAGCGGGGACCTCGACCATGGTGCCGATGTCGATACGCTCCGGCAGCGTGTGGCCGTGCTGGCGCAGATAAGTGAGCTCGCGTTCGACCAGCGCCTTCGCCGAATCGAATTCGGCGACCTCCGAGATCATCGGGAACATGATGCGCAGCGCGCGGCCGCCACCGGCGCGCAGCAGCGCGCGGATCTGGCCGCGCAGCAGGCCGGGACGATCGAGCCCGAGCCGGATCGCGCGCCAGCCGAGCGCGGGATTTTCCTCGATCACGGCTTCCATATAGGGCAGCGCCTTGTCGCCGCCGATGTCGAGGGTGCGGAAGGTGACGGGCTTGGTGCCGGCCGCATCCAGCACGGTGCGATACAGCGCCAGCTGGTCGCTGGTGCGCGGCAGGCTCTGGCCGACCATGAATTGCAGCTCGGTGCGAAACAGGCCGATGCCGGCGCTGCCGGTGTCCTCGATATGCGGCAGGTCGATGGCAAGGCCCGCGTTGATCATCAGCTCGACCTTCTGGCCGTCCCTGGTGACGCAGGGCAGGTCGCGCAGCGCCAGATATTGCGCCTGGCGGCGGGCGCGGAAGCGCACGCGCTCGGCGAAGGCCGCCTCGACTTCCTGCGAGGGGCGCACATAGATCGAACCGGAGGTGCCGTCGACGATGATGGCATCGCCGGGATCGGCAATGCCGGGCGCGTTCGGCACCTCACCGACCGCGGGGATGCCGAGCGCGCGCGCCACGATCGAGACGTGGGAGTTGGCGGTGCCTTCCTCCAGCACGATGCCGCGCAGGCGCTTGCGGTCGTAGTCGAGCAGCGCCGCCGGGCCCATCGCGCGGGCGATGACGATGGCGTTGTCGGGCAGCTGCTCGCGCGAGGGCGCGTGGTCCTGGCCGACCAGCTGCCGCATCAGGCGGTAGCCGAGATCCTCGAGATCGTGCAGCCGGTCGCGCAGATAGGGGTCGGTCGAGCGCAGCATGCGCGCGCGGGTGTCGGACTGCACGCGCTCGACGGCGGCTTCCGCGGTGAGGCCGGTGGCGACCGCCTCGTGCAGCTTGTGCGACCAGCCCTGGTCGTTGGCGAACATGCGATAGGCTTCCAGCACCTCGCGATGCTCGCCGCCCTCGGCGACGTCGCCGCGCTCCAGCATGCGGTCGAGATCGGCGCGGAGCTTGGCCAGCGCGGTGTCGAGCCGCTTGATTTCCTTGGGCAGGTCCTCGGCGATATAGTCCTTGATGACGACGCGCGGCTCGTGCAGCACGACATGGCCGAGCGCGATGCCCTCCGACAGGATCGCGCCGACCTTCTGCGCGGAATGGCGCGCGGCCGGCTCCAGCCCCGGCTGGGCCAGCGCGGACAGCTCGCCCGAGGCGATCAGCTCGGCCAGCACCATCGCGGTGGTCTGCAGCGCCTCGAGCTCCTCCTCGACATAGTTGCGCTTGGCGCGGTTCTGCACCACCAGCACGCCAAGCGTGTTGCCGGCCCGCAGGATCGGCACGCCGAGGAAGGAGTGGTAGATTTCTTCGCCGGTCTCCGGGCGGAACGAGAAGGCCGGGTGGGTTTGCGCATCGCTCAGGTTGAGCGGCGTCGCCTCACTGGCGACGAGGCCGACCAGGCCCTCATGGGCGCTCAGCACGGTGTGATGCACGGCCTCGCGGTTGAGGCCTTCGGTGGCATAGAGCTCCAGCGTGTTGTCGATGCGCAGCACATAGACCGAGCACACCTCGGCCACCATGTTGGCGGCGATCAGCACCACGATCTTGTCCAGCCGCTCCTGGGCCGAGACCTGTTCCGCCATGGTTTCGCGGAGCCGTCTCAACAAGACGCGGGGACCTCCCGACGCGCTCCGCATGTCCCGTCAATCTCCTCCGTGTGCCCGGCCCGGCCGTATCGGCCGGCGGCTGGCCTAAAATTCCAGAAAAACAACCAATTTGTTTGTCCGGCGCCGGCACAAGCCCAAAATCCACTGGAGATTTAGCGCTTGCACCGAATCAGCGCCGCCTAACTGGGACACAGTCTGCGGCAGCCCACCCTGTTCGCCGTATAGCGAATTGAGGCTTGTTTTGCCAAGCAAAACGCCTGCCAAACGCGAAGGTGTGTACACCTTCGCGTTTGCTGCGACCGCTAAGAGAAAATTAGTCCAGGCATGGTCCGGAAAGTGCGAAACGGTTTTCCGGAAAGACCATGCTCAAACAACAACCTGAAGCGCGACGATGGTCGCGTTTCAGGCCTGATCGAGACCGTAGAGCGTGTGCAGGGTGCGCACCGCGAGCTCGGTATAGGCGGTATCGATCAAAACCGAGAATTTGATCTCGGAGGTTGTAATGGCCCGGATGTTGATATTCCGTCCGGCGAGGGCCGAGAACGCCTGGGCGGCGACGCCGGCATGGCTGCGCATGCCGCTGCCGATCACCGAGATCTTGGCGACGTCGGTGGCGGTATCGAGCCGCGCGTAGCCGATCTTGCCCTTGGCGGCGGTAATCGTGTCCTTGGCGCGGGTATAGTCGGCCGCCGGCACCGTGAAGGTGAGGTCGGTCGTCTTGCCGTCCTCGGAGACGTTCTGCACGATCATGTCGACGTTGATGTTGGCTTCTGCCAGCGGGCCGAAGATCGAGGCCGCAACGCCCGGCTTGTCCTCGATCTGGCGCACCGAGATCTGGGCCTCGTCCTTGGAGAAGGCGATACCAGTGACGACGTGGCTTTCCATGATCTCCTCCTCGCTGCAGATCAGCGTGCCGGGCGGCTGGTTGGCATGCGGGTCGATATCCTCGGGCTTGTCGAAGCTCGAGCGGACGAAGATCGGCATGTTGTGGACCATGCCGAGTTCCACCGAGCGGACCTGGAGCACTTTTGCGCCCTGGGAGGCCAGTTCCAGCATGTCTTCGAATGCGATCTTGTCGAGCCTCTTGGCCTTCGGCACGATTCGCGGGTCGGTTGTGTAGACGCCGTCGACGTCGGTGTAGATGTCGCAGCGGTCGGCCTTGACGGCGGCGGCGATCGCCACGGCCGAGGTGTCGGAGCCGCCGCGGCCGAGCGTGGTGATGCGGTTGGTCTTCGGGTCGATGCCCTGGAAGCCGGCGATGACCGCGACTTCCTTGCGATCCTTGAAACGGCTGATGATCTCGCTGCCGTCGATGTCCTCGATCCGGGCCGAGGCGTGGGCGTCGCTGGTCTTGATCGGGATCTGCCAGCCCTGCCAGGAGCGGGCCTGGATGCCCATGCCCTGAAGCACGATGGCAAGCAGGCCGGATGTCACCTGTTCGCCGGAGGCGACGACGGCGTCGTATTCGCGCGCGTCGTGCATCGGCGAGGCCTCGGTGCACCAGGCCACCAGCTCGTTGGTTTTGCCGGACATCGCCGAGACGACCACGGCCACTTCGTGGCCGGCGTCGACCTCACGCTTCACATGGCGTGCGACGTTGCGGATACGTTCGATGTTGGCGACGGATGTGCCGCCGAATTTCATCACGAGGCGGCTCATGACGACGCGTGCATTCCCTCATAAGGATAAGTATGGTGACCCGCGCGAGGCGATGCCGCAGGCCCGACCGCGCGTATACAGAGGGGCGGGGCCGGGGGCAAGCGGGTTCCTGCTGCGGCCAATCCGGGCAATGGGTTATCAGAGGTTATGGCGCGCTATATTGACGAAATCCTGCAGCCCGGGGAGCGGGTGCTGTATTCGACCAATGCGCATTGGATCTTCTATTTTCCGGCGATTTTGGCCTGGATCGTGGCTTTGGGCCTGCTGATCCTGTCGCGGCAGGCGGCCGTCGACTGGCTCGTTTTGCTTTGCCTGGGAGCCGCAAGTGTCGCGGCGCTGGCGGCCGTGTATTGGACCCTCAAGGGCTGGTTCCACCGCTTCACCACCGAGACCGACGTCACCAATCTCAGGGTCGTGCACAAGACCGGCTTCATCAAGCGCCGCACCTTCGAGATGGCGCTCGACAAGGTCGAGAGCGTCGATGTCGATCAGACCATCCTTGGACGTATTCTCAACTACGGCGACGTGACGATTCGCGGCGTCGGCGAGGGGATCGAGACGATCAAGACCATCGCCTCGCCGCTCGCCTTCCGTAGTTCGATCACCACGCGGTAGGACCGCGCGTAACCATGAGCATGCAGCAAAATACTTCCCTCTCCGCCAGCCCGCAGCCGGGCTCGACCGTCGACGCCGCCGAGATCGCAAAATTCTCGAAGCTCTCGGCGGAGTGGTGGGACCCCAACGGCAAGATGGCGCCGCTGCACCGGATCAACCCGCTGCGGCTCGGCTACATCCGCGACGCCGCCTGCCGCAAGTTCGAGCGCAACGTGCGCAGCCTCAACTGTCTCGGCGGGCTTCGCGTGCTCGACATCGGCTGCGGCGCCGGCCTGCTGTGCGAGCCGCTGTCGCGGCTGGGAGCGCAGGTCATCGGCGTCGACCCTTCCCAGAGCAACATCGCCGCGGCCAAGCTGCACGCCGACAAGGGCCATCTTGCGATCGACTACCGCTGTACCACGGTGGAGGAGATCGACCCGCGCGAGCGCTTCGATATCGTGCTGGCGATGGAAGTGGTCGAGCACGTCGTCGATGTCGGCGTCTTCCTGAAGCGCTGCGCGGCGATGCTGAAGCCGAACGGCCTCATGGTGGTCTCGACGCTGAACCGCAACTGGAAGAGCTTCGCGCTCGCCATCGTCGGCGCCGAATACGTCCTGCGCTGGCTGCCGCGCGGCACCCACGAATGGAACAAGTTCGTCACCCCCGACGAGCTGACAAAATACCTGCTCGACAATCGCCTCGTCATCACCGAGCAGACCGGCGTGGTCTACAGCCCCTTCGCTGACAAATGGACGCTCTCGTCGGACATGGACGTGAACTACATGGTGGTGGCGGAAGGGATGGTGTGAGTGTGATGCGAGTTGCGACTCCTCTGCCGATGTCGTCCCTGCGAACGCAGGGACCCATAACCACAGGCCCGTCTAGTTAGCCCAATCAGGCGCCCCGAGCATGTACTACGTCTACATCCTCGCCAGCCGCCATCATGGGACGCTCTACATCGGCGTAACCAACTCTCTCCAGAAGCGCCTGGAGCAGCACCGCGCCGGCAAGGGCTCGGAGTTCGTCAAGCGCTATGGCGTGCACCGCCTCGTCTACACCGAATCCTTCGAGCGAGCGGAAGAAGCGATTGCCCGCGAAAAACAGCTCAAGCGCTGGAAGCGCGACTGGAAGATCGAGCTGATCGAGCGCGATAATCCCAAGTGGCGGGATCCAAGTGATCTGTTGGTTTGACGGTGTGACGCGGCCCAGAAAATGCTGTCGTCCCTGCGAACGCGTGATCTATCGGTGGGGCGCGGTGTTGGATGCGCGGGCTGGCAGTCGTCGCAAAACTGCTCCCTGGGGTTATGGGTCCCTGCGTGCGCAGGGACGACACCGAGTTTGTGGCGAGAGCATCGCTCCCATGACGTCCGTGCGGTTGACCGCGCTGGCCTCAACTTGCAGGTTGGCCGCAGTTATTTCCCGCTAATGCCCGCCCACCCCATGCTCACCATCGCCAGCCTCTGGATTCCCTTCACCCTCGTTGCTGCGCTCGGCCAAGTCGCGCGCAATGCGATGCAGCGGTCGTTGACGAAGCCGCTGGGGACCTGGGGCGCGACCAATATCCGCTTCCTGTTCGGCTTCCCGTTTTCGGTGCTGTTCCTCGGCGTGGTGCTGGTCGCCACCGGCGATCGTCTGGGCATGCCGCCGACCGTGTTCTGGCCGTGGCTCTTGCTCGGCGCGCTCAGCCAGATCGTCGCCACCGGCCTGATGCTGCTCGCCATGAACGATCGCTCCTTCGTGGTGACGACGGCGTACCTGAAGACCGAGGCGATCCAGACCGCGATCTTCGGTTTCGTCTTCCTCGGCGATCACCTGACTTGGCTGAAGGTGCTGGCGATCGTGATCGCGACCGTCGGCGTCGTCATCACCGCGCTCAGGCCCGGCGGCGAGAAGAGTTTTGCCGAATTGAAGCCGACCATCACCGGCCTCGTTGCGGCTGCCGCGTTCGCGCTGTCTGCGGTTGGCTTTCGCGGCGCGATCATCAACGTGCCCGGCGTCACATTCGTGACCTCGGCCTCGTTCACGCTGGTGCTCGGCCTGTTCGTGCAGACGCTGGTGCTGACGATCTATCTGCTCTGGCGCGCGCCAAAGGTGCTGCAGGCGATCCTCGGCCTGTGGAAGCCGTCGATGCTGGCCGGCTTCATGGGCGCCTTCGCGTCACAATTCTGGTTCCTGGCGTTCGCGCTGACGGCCGCCGCCAATGTCCGCACGCTCGCTCTGATCGAGGTGCTGTTCGCGCAAGCGGTGGCGTATTATTCGTTCAAGCAGCCGATCGCGCCGCGCGAGCTTGCAGGTATCGCGCTGATCATCATCGGTGTGGCGGTGCTGGTGGGGGCCTAATTCCGGTCTTCCGGCAATGTCGGCAGCGGCGACACCTCGATGCCCTCATCGATCAGCGACTTCGCCTCCTCCGGCGAGGCCTCGCCGTAGATCGGACGGTGCTCCTTGTCGCCATAGTGCATCGCGCGGGCTTCATTGGCGAAGCGCTCGCCGACATTGTCGGCGTTCTTCACGATGTGATCGCGCAGCTCCTTCAGCTTGGTGCGCAGCTCTTTCTCCTGCGCCAGCATCAGCGAGGTCGGTCCTGATGGTGCTGCCTCGGGCGTGGGGGCAGCCGCCGGTTCCGGCGGCGGCGCCGCGCGCCCACGGCCCTTCTTGCCGACGATGCGCGGGGCCATGATCGCCTTGTCGACCTTGGCGGAGCCGCAGATCGGGCAGGTCACGAGCTTGCGCTTGACCTGCGAATCATAGGCCGACGAGCTCTGGAACCAGCTCTCGAAGCCGTGGTCGCGGTCGCAGCGAAGCGCGTAGCGGATCATGCCGATCCCCGCACGAGGTGCAAATGATCCGGCCCGGCCTTGGGATCGGACACGCCGAAGCGGCGGCCGTGCTGGAGCGAGGGAATCGCGCGGCGGGCAGTCTCGACCTTGGCCGGGTCGATCCTGGCCATGATGATGCCGGGCTCGACATCGCCCTCGGCGAGAATCTCGCCCCAGGGATCGATGATCAGCGAATGGCCATAGGTCTCGCGCTTGTTCTCGTGGGTGCCTGCCTGGGCAGCTGCGAAGATGAAGCAGCCGGTCTCGATCGCGCGCGCGCGCAGCAGCACGTGCCAGTGCGCTTCGCCAGTCTTGCGGGTGAAGGCCGAGGGCACGGTGATGAAGTATGCACCGCTCTCGGCGAGGGCGCGGTAAAGCGCGGGAAAGCGCAAATCGTAGCAGATCGTCAAGCCCACCCGGCCCCACGGCAGGTCGGAGATCACCGCGGTCTCGCCCGGCTGGTAATTGGCGGATTCGCGATAGCTCTCGCCGTCCGGCAGCTCGATATCGAACATGTGGATCTTGTCGTAGCTCGCGAGCACATTGCCCTCGGGCCCGATCAGGAAGGAGCGGTTGACCGCCTTTTCGGCCGAGAAGCGCAGCGCCAGCGAGCCGACATGGAGATGGATCTTCAGTTCCGCCGCGAGCGCCCGGTAGGCCTTCAGCGAAGTGTCGTCCTCCTCGCTCTGCAGATGCTCGAACAGCGCCTTGCGGTTCAGCTGCATCATGTTGCTGACTTCGGGCGTCTGCACGTAGTCGGCGCCGCCCGCCGCAGCCTGCCGGATCAGCTTCGTGGCCTGTTCGAGGCTGGGCCCGGGCATCAGGCCGGTACGCATCTGCACCATGGCGGCCGTGAAGGTGCGGTTCTCGCTCATGACACCGCCTTCACGCTGTCCAGCATGCCGTCGAGCTTGCCTTCGCGATCGAGGGCGTAGAGATCGTCGCAGCCGCCAACATGGGTTCCGCCGATCCAGATCTGCGGGAATGTCGAGCCTTCGCCGGCGCGGTCGTACATCTCGTCCCGCCAGGAGGGGTTCTTGGCGACGTCGAATTCGGTAAAGGTCGCCTTCTTGCGGGTCAGCAGGGACCTCGCCGCGGAACAATAGCCGCAGCCCGGCCTGGTGTAGATCTCGACAGCAGCAGTCATGGCGTCCGGCGCTCTCATGTCATGAAGTCATTGAATTATATGGGACGGGGGCCGCTCTCGACAACCCGGGCGAAGACCAGCACGTCGACCTGGGCGGCTTTGGCCCGGAGCAGGACCCGGGCGCAGGCATCCAGCGTCGCCCCCGACGTCAGGACGTCGTCGATCAGGACAATGCGGCGGCCCTGGATTTCGGCCTGACGGTCGGGGAATACCTGGAACGCGCCCTGCACATTGGTGGCGCGCTGGGCCCGCGACAGGCCGATCTGCTGCTCGGTGGCGCGCACCCGGCGCAGCACCGCAGCCCTCGCCCTGACCCCGCTCTGCCGTTCGATGATCTGCGCCAGCGCCCCGGACTGGTTGTAGCGGCGGCGCCAGGCCCGCCGCCAATGCAGGGGCACCGGCACCAGCATGTCGGCCCCGGCCAGCAGCTCGCCGCCCGCGCGCGCCATCCAGCGGCCCATGGCGGGCGCCAAATCGGTGCGGTCCTGGTATTTCAACGCATGCACCAGCGTGCGCGCGACGTCGTCATAGCGCACGGCCGCGCGGGCGCGCTGGTAGGCCGGCGGGCTCGCGATCGCCTCCATCGACAGCATGTCGGAGCCGGGATCATAGACGAAGGGAATGCCGAGCCGCGGGCAGTAGGGACGTTCGATGAATGACAGCCGCGCCCAGCACGAAGCGCAAACGCCCTCGCCATCGACCGGTTCGCGGCAGGACACGCACTGCGTCGGCAGCGCGATGTCGAGCGCGAGCCGTGCCGCGCGCGACAGCGCGTGGCGGCCGGCCGTCCACGCCGCCCGGAAGGGGGCGGCGATGGAACGGGTGGGGGCGGCGTTGGCGTCCATGCGGGAAGGCTAGCGTTCTGAGGCTCCGGGCTCAAGCCACGCTCTCGTGCCCCGGACGCAGTGCAGCGCCCCCGGCGATGCGAAGCATCGTCCGGTGCGGTGCGCTGCAGAGCCGGGGCCCATCTCACGGCATCGTCCGGTGTTGGTGTCTGGGTCCCGGCTCTGCGCAGCAGCGCAAGAGCGCTGCGGCGCGTCCGGGACACGGGAGCGATTGCCAGAACCAGCATGATCGGCGTAACCAGCGGCATGGTTCAGTCCCCGCAAACCCCGCCCGCTCTGTTCGATCGCGCTTTGCTGCAATCGCGGCAGCGGCGTGCGCAGACACAGGGCGAGGTGACCTTCCTGCTTGATCGCGTCGCCGAGGACATGTCCGACCGGTTGGCTGCGGTGATGCGGGAGTTTCACGCGGCGGTCGATCTCTGGACGCCTGGTGAGGGGCTGGCGGCGTTGCGCACGCGCCTGCCTTCCCTCCAACGGATCGCGCTCGATGCTGCGGGTTCAGAGACGCTGCCCTTTGCGCCCGAAAGCCTCGATCTCGTCGTCTCCGCGCTGGCGCTGCAATTCGTCAACGACCTGCCGGGCGTGCTCGCGCAAATCCGCCGCGCGCTCAAGCCCGACGGCCTGCTGCTCGCGGCGATGATCGGCGGCGACAGCCTGACCGAGCTGCGCCAGGCCTTTGCCGCCGCGGAAGCCGAATGCGAGGGCGGCGTTTCGCCGCGCGTCGCGCCATTTGCTGACCTGCGCGACATCGGCGCGCTGTTGCAGCGCGCGGGCTTTGCGCTGCCGGTGACCGACGTCGACCGCGTCGTGGTGCGCTATTCCAACGCATTCGCGCTGATGCAGGATCTCCGGCGCATGGGCGCTGCCAATGTGCTGATCGAGCGGCGGCGAACACCGAGCCGGCGCGCGACGCTGCTGCGGATGGCCGAGATCTACACTGAGCGCTTTGCCGATGCCGACGGCCGCATCCGTGCGACCTTCGACATCATCTGGCTCTCCGGCTGGGCCCCGCATGCGAGCCAGCAGCAGCCGCTGAAGCCGGGATCGGCGAAAGCGAGCCTGGCGGAGGCGGTGAAGAAGGCGGGGAAAGAGTGATGCGTGTCCCGGACGCGCTGCAGCGTGAAACGCTGCTGCGCAGAGCTGGGACCAGCTCCGCGGCAAGCGTGGGCCCCGGCTCTGCAGCGCATCGCTGAAGGAGCGCTGCGCTGCGTCCGGGGCACAGTGCATCTCACATCAATAGATCAATCAAATGCGGGATCAGCGGAATGTCCGCGGGCGGCATCGGGTAGTCGCGCAGCTTGTTGGCACGGACCCAGGCCAGGGTCTGGCCTTCGCGCGGCGTCACCTGTCCCTCCCAGCGCCGGCAGATATAGAGCGGCATCAGGAGGTGGAAGGTCTCGTAGCCGTAGCTCGCGAAGGTCAGTGGGGCCAGGCACGGCTCGGCGACGGTGATGCCGAGCTCCTCGTGCAGCTCGCGGATCAGGCTCTGCTCCGGCCGCTCGCCTGGCTCGAGCTTGCCGCCGGGAAACTCCCAGAGGCCGGCCAGCGTCTTGCCCGCGGGGCGCTGCGCGATCAGGACGCGCTTGTCGGGGTCGATCAGCGCGCAAGCCACAACCAGTGCCAGTTTCAGATCGGCCATACGCGATTTCGCTCGCTGAAGATCATCCGCAACGGTTTATTAACCCTATTGCGGCCCATGTTTTCGAGGTTCCCATAAGTCATATTTAATCGACGGTTCCTAGAGTGGAAACGCATAAACCACTCGGGCCCAAGCCATGCGCGCTGCGAATTCCACCATCATCCGCCGGTTCGTCCAAGACCGGCGCGGCAATATCGCGGTGATCTTCGCGCTCGCCTGCGTCCCGTTGATCACGGCGGTCGGCTGCGCGGTCGACTACTCGCGCGCGACGCAGACCCGGGCCAAGCTTCAGGCCGCAGCCGATGCTGCCAGCGTCGGCTCGATCGCCAAGGCATCGCCGGCCTTCAAGGCCGCCGGCTCCATGACGTCGGATGGCTCGATCTCCGTGGGCGTCACCGACGCCCAGAACATCTTCGACGCCAATCGCGCCAATCAGACCGGCTACACTCTCAACAGCGTCACGCCGACCGTGGTCAAAACCGGATCGACCGTCACCTCGACCGTCGCGTTCAACGCCACCGTGAACACCATGTTTCTCGGCCTGATCGGCAAGACCGCGCTGACGCTGACCGGTACGTCGAAAGCGACGGCCAGCATGCCGCTCTATATCGATTTCTACCTGCTGCTGGACAATTCGCCGTCGATGGGTGTCGGCGCCACGCCGACCGACGTGCAGACGATGGTCAACAACACATCGGACAAGTGCGCTTTCGCCTGCCACGACCTCAAGGACAAGAACAATTACTACGACCTTGCCAAAAAGCTTGGCGTGACCACCCGGATCGACGTGCTGCGGACCGCAACGCAGTCGTTGATGGATACTGCGAGTGCGACTGAAACCTATTCAAACCAGTTCAGAATGGCGATCTACGATTTCGGCGGCTCCGCAAGCACGCTCGGCCTGCGCAATCTGTTTTCGTTGTCGGGCTCTCTCTCCAGCGCCAAATCGGCGGCGGGCAATATCGACCTGATGTCGGTGAACGGTCAGAACGAGAATAACGACCAGGACACGGCATTCACCGCGATATTCCCTGCGATCAACGGCGAGATCAGCTCCCCCGGAACCGGCACGTCGTCCAGCCCGCTCAAATATCTGTTCTTCGTCTCCGACGGGGTCGCTGACGAGAGCAACACCGGATGCCTGAAACCGCTCTCCGGCACCACGCGGTGCCAATCGCCGCTCAATGCTGCGCTCTGCAAGACGATGAAGGACCGGGGCGTCAAGATTGCCGTGCTGTACACCACGTACCTCGCGCTGCCCACCAACAGCTGGTACATGAAATGGGTCGCTCCGTTCAATACCGGCCCCTACGGGCCGTCGCCGAACAGCGAGATCGCGCAGAACATGCAGAGCTGCGCGTCGTCCGGGCTCTATTTCGAGGTGAGCCCGACGCAAGGCATCTCGGACGCCATGAACGCGCTGTTCAAGAAAGCGGTCGCGGACGCGCGGATTTCAGGGTGATTTGAAGCACGGCTCTCGCGCTCTCTTACCGTCACCCTGAGGTGGCCGTTCCTTCAGCGGCCCTCGAAGGGCGACGGCCCGGCTCTCTGCACGCGGCTGTAGCGGTGGCCGTGCATCCTTAGAGGCTCCCGATGGGGCGCTTCGCGCCCCATCACCCGCACCTCCAGCGACAATGGCTTCGCCATTGCGCGGGGATGACGGTCTGAGAGTAGCGAAACTACGACCTGTAATCGCCGTTGATCGCGACATATTCCTTGGTGAGGTCGCAGGTCAGCACGCGGTCGCGGCCCTTGCCGAGGCCGAGCGAGACCTTGATCGCGATCTCCGGGGCCTTCATCGCTTCCGAGACCTGCGCCTCGTCATAATCCGGATCGCGCGCGCCGCTCTTGGCGACGCGGATGCCGTTGAAGGAAATCGAAAGCTTGTCGCGATCGGCCGGCTCGCCGGCCTTGCCGACTGCCATCACGACGCGGCCCCAATTGGCGTCCTCGCCGGCGATCGCGGTCTTGACCAGCGGCGAGTTGGCGATCGACATCGCGATCTTGCGCGCGGAGGCCTTGGTCTTGGCGCCCTCGACAGTGATCTCGACCAGCTTGCGCGCGCCTTCGCCGTCCCGGGCCACTTGTTCAGAAAGATTGGCGAGCACCTGGTTGAAGGCTTTGACGAAGGCCTTCAGGCGCGGATCGCTGGCGCGGCTGATCTTCGGTGCGCCGTGCTCGGCGGCAGCGCCGGTGGCGAAGGCCAGCAGCGTGTCCGACGTGGACGTGTCGCCGTCGATCGTCACCGCGTTGAAGGTGTCCTCGACGCCGCTCTTGAGCAGCGCCTGCAAGGCCGCGGGCGCGATCGGTGCGTCGGTGAAGATGAAGGACAGCATCGTCGCCATGTCGGGGGCGATCATGCCGGCGCCCTTGGCCATGCCGTTGATGGTGACCTTGGCCTTGCCGAGCTTGACGGTCGCGGTCGCGACCTTCGGGAAGGTGTCGGTGGTCATGATCGCCTTGGCCGCAGCGAGGTAGTCGCCGGGCTCGGCGGCTTCAGCCAGTCGGCCCAGCACGCCGTCGAACTTGGTCGCGTCCAGCGGCTCACCGATCACGCCGGTCGAGGCCAGGAAGATTTCGCCCTCGCTGCATCCGACCGCCTTGGCCGCGATCTTCGCGGTCAGCGCGGTGGAGGCGCGGCCGGTCTTGCCGGTGAAGGCATTGGCGTTGCCGGAATTGACCACCAGCGCGCGCGCCTTGCCGCCTTTCAGCTTGGCGCGGCACCATTCCACCGGTGCGGAGGGGCATTTCGACTTGGTGAAGACGCCGGCGACCGCGGTGCCCTTGTCCATCACCGCCAGCAACACGTCGGTTCGGTTCTTGTAGCGGATGCCGGCTTCGGCCGTCGCGAGACGGATGCCCGCAATGGTGGGCATGTCGGGAACTGTTTTCGGGGCGAGCGGGGAGACGGAGGAGGACATCGCGGGGCGCCTTGGTGGGATCTGAATATGCAGATGCCCGGCGCGGGGGCCGGGCATCACGAAGGCTTAGATACTCTTCACGTCACCGAAGTGACAGCGAATTCTTACTTCTTTGCAGGCGGCGCCATCTTGCTGTCGGAGGGCTTCGCCGCATCCGCCGGCTTGGCGTCCGCCGCCGGCTGGTCCAGCCGCTCGACCTTGGCTTCGGCGCGCAGCTTGGCGACGTAGTCGGCCTGGGCCTTGCGGGTGACGTACTGCTCGATCTGGGCCTTGACCTGCTCGAAGTCCGGCGCCTTGCGGTTGCGCTTTTCCTCGACCTTGATGACGTGCCAGCCGAACTGCGACTTGACGGGGTCGGAGATCTTGCCGGGCTCGAGCGCGAAGGCGATCGTCGAGAATTCCGGCACCATCTGCTCCTTGGTGAAGAAGCCGAGATCGCCGCCGTCGGCCGAACCCGGATCCTTGGACTTCTTCTTGGCGAGCTCGGCGAAATCGGCGCCCTTGTCGAGCTCGGCCTTCACCGCCTTGGCCTCGTCCTCGGTCTCGACCAGGATGTGGCGGGCGCGCACTTCCTGCTCGCCGGTGATCTGCTTGGAGGCCTCTTCATAGACCTTCTTCATGGCGTCGGGGGTGGTGGCGGCCTTGCCCTCACCCGCGAGCAGGCTGTCCATCAGAAGCCGGTTGCGGGCGAATGCCAGGCGCTTCTTGAATTCCTCGCTATCGGCAACCTTCTTGTCCTCGGCAGCCTTGCTGACGATTTTCATGTCGATCAGGAAGGACAGGACGTTCTCGTCCTTGGTCGCCGGGTCCATCTGGGCGAGGCTCGGCCCGAGCTCCTCCTCGGCCATGGCGACGTCGCTCTTCTTGATTTCAGCGCCATTGACCTTCGCCAGCACCGGATCGTCGGCGGCCCGGCCGGGACCCGCGATCAGCGCCAGCGCAAGGCAGCCCACGAGGGCGGTGGCGAGGCCGAAGCGCAGGCCGGTTTTGGTTACCGGGAACGAGGTGGTCATGGAAAATCCTTATGTTGAAGCAGGGGGCTGCTCGAGCGGGGCGGACACTCGCCCAATACAGGGGGGCTTGGCAACGCGAAAAGTCTGTCAAAATGATGAATTAGCCGCAATGCGCCCGCCGTTGACAAGGCCCTGACCGGGCCATATCTCTGCCCGGTCGCGACCATGGCGATGGCGTTTATTTTGCTGCGTTTTTGGCCGTTGAACCCAGACTTGCCCAATTCCCACCCATATGGCGGATGACCCCCCGCAGTCCGGGCTCTGACGCCATCAGGCGTCACGGTGAGTTGATAGGCAGGCGGGTGACAACTTCTTGGCTGCAACGCGTTTGAATCGCGAACACAGGAACTAGGCATGATCGGCGCGCTCGCCCGCAAGTTTTTCGGCTCCGCCAACGACCGGCGGGTGAAGGGATATCAGTCCCGCGTCAACGCGATCAACGCGCTGGAAGGAGAGGTCTCGCAGCTCTCCGATGAGGCGCTCAAGGCCCGCACCGCCGACTTCAAGAAGCAGCTCGCCGAGGGCAAGACGCTGGACGAGCTGCTGGTCCCCGCCTTCGCCACCGTGCGCGAGGCCGCCAAGCGCACGCTCGGTCAGCGCCATTTCGACGTCCAGCTGATCGGCGGCATGGTGCTGCACGAGGGCGATATCGCCGAGATGAAGACCGGCGAAGGCAAGACGCTGGTCGCAACCCTCGCGGTCTACCTCAACGCGCTCGCCGGCAAGGGCGTCCACGTCGTCACCGTCAACGACTACCTCGCCCGCCGCGACTCCGGCTGGATGGGCCAGATCTACGGCTTCCTCGGCATGACCACCGGCGTGATCGTGCACGGCCTCGACGATGCCGAGCGCAAGGCGGCCTATGCCTGCGACATCACCTACGGCACCAACAACGAATACGGCTTCGACTACTTACGCGACAACATGAAGTACCGGCTCGAGGACATGGTCCAGCGCCCGCACTTCTTCGCCATCGTCGACGAGGTCGATTCCATCCTGATCGACGAAGCGCGCACGCCGCTGATCATCTCCGGTCCGCTCGACGACCGCTCCGATTTCTACAACACCATCGACGGCTTCCTGCCCAAGCTCGACAAGACCGACTACGAGGTCGACGAGAAGCAGCGCACGGTGACGCTGACCGAAGCCGGCATGGAGAAGATCGAGACCCTGCTGCGCGATGCCGGCCAGCTCAAGGGCGAGTCGCTCTACGACGTCGAGAACGTCTCCGTCGTGCACCACATCAACCAGGCGCTGCGCGCGCACACGCTGTTCACGCGCGACAAGGACTACATCGTCCGCGACGACGAGGTCGTCATCATCGACGAGTTCACCGGACGCATGATGCAGGGCCGCCGCTATTCCGAGGGTCTGCACCAGGCGCTGGAAGCCAAGGAGCACGTGCAGGTTCAGCCGGAAAACCAGACTTTGGCCTCGATCACTTTCCAGAACTATTTCCGGATGTACGAGAAGCTCGCCGGCATGACCGGCACGGCGTTGACCGAAGCCGACGAGCTCTTCGACATCTACAAGCTCGAAGTCGTTGAGATCCCGACCAACGTGCCGATCGGCCGCCTCGACGAGGACGACGAGGTTTATCGCACCCACAAGGAAAAATACGCGGCCATCCTCGCCGAGATCGAGCGGGCCAATTCGCGACTCCAGCCGGTGCTGGTCGGCACGGCGTCGATCGAGAAGTCGGAAGTGCTGGCCGAGTTTCTCAAGCAGAACGGCTACAAGCAGATCGATTTCGGCAAGGAGAACGCGCTCGACAAGCTCTACGCTGCCGCGCGCGCCGGCAAGCCGGCGAAACTGTTCGCGGTGCTGAATGCGCGCTTCCACGAGCAGGAAGCCTATATCGTCGCGGAAGCCGGCGTGCCCGGCGCGATCACGATCGCGACCAACATGGCCGGTCGCGGTACCGACATCAAGCTCGGCGGCTCGCTCGAGATGCGCATCCCGAAGGAGACCGCGGGCATCGAGGACGAGGCCGAGAAGGCCCGGAAGATCGAGCAGATCAAGGCCGACGTCGAGCGCTTCCGCGACATCGTGCTGAAGGCTGAAGAGATCGTCGAGATCGAGCCGGCGAAGGGCAACAAGCCCGCCAAGACCGTGACCAAGCCCGGCGGCCTCTACATCATGGGCTCCGAGCGCCACGAATCCCGCCGTATCGACAATCAGCTGCGCGGCCGTTCCGGCCGTCAGGGCGATCCCGGCCGCTCGAAATTCTTCCTGTCGCTGGAAGACGATCTGATGCGCATCTTCGGCTCGGATCGCCTCGACAGCATGCTCCAGCGTCTCGGCCTGCAAGAGGGCGAGGCCATCATCCATCCCTGGATCAACAAGGCGCTGGAGAAGGCGCAGCAGAAGGTCGAGGCGCGCAACTTCGACATCCGCAAGAACCTCCTGAAGTTCGACAACGTCCAGAACGACCAGCGCAAGGTGATCTTCGACCAGCGCGTCGACCTGATGAAGGACGAGAGCGTCGCCGAGACCGTCACCGACATGCGTCACGCCTTCATCGACGACCTCGTCGCCAAGCACGTGCCGGAGCATGCCTATGCCGAGCAGTGGGACGTCGCCGGCCTGAAGGACGAATTGAAGCGCGTGCTCGATCTCGACCTGCCGGTCGACGAATGGGCCAAGGAAGAAGGCATCGCCGACGAGGAGCTGCTCACGCGCATCGAGACCAAGGCCGACGAGCACATGGCGGCCAAGGTGGCGCAATGGGGTCCCGACGTGATGCGTTACGTCGAGAAGACCATTTTGCTTCAGACGCTCGACCATCTCTGGCGCGAGCATCTGATCATGCTCGACCATCTGCGCCAGGTCATCGGGCTGCGCGGTTACGGCCAGCGCGATCCCTTGCAGGAGTACAAGACCGAAGCCTTCAATCTCTTCCAGGAGATGAGCGCTCACTTGCGCGAGGCCGTCACGGCGCAGCTGATGCGGGTCGAGATCGTTCCGCCGGAGCAGGAAGCGCCCGTCCTGCCGCCGATGGAGGCGCACAAGTTCGACCCGAACACCGGCGAGGACGAAATGGCGCTCGCCAGCGTCACGCTCGGCGCTCAGGCCAGCGATGCAGCGTTGCGCGATCCGAAGAACCCGGCAAGCTGGGGCAAGGTCGGCCGCAACGAGGATTGCCCGTGCGGCTCAGGCAAGAAGTACAAGCACTGCCACGGGCGGTATGCCTGATCGATGATCTCAATACCCAGCGAACTCGCGGTGCTGTATTGGCCTTCGAGTTCGCGAGGGATTGAAATGCTTCCGATCCATATGGTGCCTGCTGATCTTCAGGTGCATCACGAATGGTAGGCACACGCCATTGAGGATGGCTGGCTCACATTTGTCAGGGGGTCTGGCTTCCGTCACGCGCGGCTGAGCACGCTTTGCCCACCTGGCAACCAGCCCCGATGTTGAGCGAACAGGTACTTGGCCCGTTCATCACCCTCGTGAGAAGCATCGCCCTGTTCCATGCGCGTGGCCTGCAGCGCCTGTTCCTTTGGTCACTCCCGGGTGCCGCTGCAGCAGATTGTCGGCGGCCACTCGCTCGTCCGGCTGCGCAGCTGAAGCCTGGAAAGCCGACGGTCAAAGCGCGGCATCGTGTCTCGGGGATCGCCTTGGGGTAGACCATCCAATATTTTGCCACTGCTCATTGTGATCTGGATCACCTCTAATGAGCTCAATCCGTGTTTTGATTGAATCGCACGGGGGCCGAAAATTGGGAGCCAGACAATGTCCAAACGCGTGCTGCCAACCACCTTGTGTGTTCTTGCCCTGAGTTTTTACGCTTGCGGTCCCGTTTCTGCGAGCCAAGTGGGCGGATGGTGGGGCGGAACATGGTCGTGCAACATAGACGGCCGGTCGGCCCGGATGAAATGGGCCGCCGTTGATGACAGTCAGACAAGCTGTAACGGCGACACTTGCACCACCAGCTCGGGAGCACGCTGGGCAGGCAGCTTCTCGGATAATGGCTCGCGATGGGTGAGGTTAACAAATCCACGCAGCGGAACGCAGGGCGGCGTGTACTTCAACCATGCCGACGGCAATAAATGGTATTTAGCCAAACCGGTCAGCAACAAGTCCGCGGGCTGGACGACATGGAACGGCCAACGCTATTCCCTCTCGTGCTGGCGATGATGCAATTATGCGGCGCCTGCTCATTCTCCGCCTGGACGCGAGGGCGAGCCTTGAGAACTGAATAAGGCCTGCTGCGCTCTGTGAGCGCCACCAATGCCAGCGTGACCAACGCGCGTGCTTTCATGGAGGTCCTCTCTCCATGCATTGAATGGCATATGAGTGTGTCGGCTTCGCAAGGCCCCCACGCTCCAATTCACGAGGTCTAATTCGAGCTGTCGATCAAGCTCTCCAGCAGCCGCTTGAGCTCGCTCGTCGACTTGTCACCGTAGCTCTCCAGGATGTGCTCCTCCTGGTCGACCGCGAGCGAGTTGAGCTTCTTGCACAACACCTTGCCGCGGTCGGAGATGAACATCAGCACCTTGCGGCGGTCGCCCGGGTCCTGCACGCGATAGACCAGCGTGTCGGAGACCATGCGGTCGATCATCTTGGTCAGCGTCGGATGGTTGAGCAGCACGGCGCCCGCAAGCTCGCCCATCGAATGGCCGTTGCCATCGGACAGCACCTTCAGGATGCGCCACTGCTCGACCGGCACGCCTTCCTTGCTCAACCGCAGCTCGAGCTGCCGGTTGATCTCCCGGTTGGCTTGCGCGAGCAAATAAGCGAGGTGTTCGGTGATCGGGGTGTTTTCTTTCGACGGTTTTGCCACGGCTAAGACTTTGTCTTGACCTAATTGAGTGAATGTCTTGCAATCGATGCTGCATCTATATGCACTTCAATTCTTGAATATTCAATATTTTCAAAATAGGATCATTGCACAACAAAAGGGCGGAAGCCGCGGCCGCCTGCTCAATGTGCTTTCAGGTCTGGTGCCAGACAGGAGTTGGCGTGCGCGCGACGGTAAACTTCCCGGCTCATGGCGGTCCGGCGTTGCCACCGTCTTTGCTGTTCAGGAATCTGTCGTCCGCGGCAGCGGATTTCGACCTGTCGCCGTTTGACACGCATGTCATGAAACGCCGCGGCGCGCGCAACAAGCTGCGCATCGGCAATTTCCTCACCTTCACCGGCTCGCCCGGAATCTGGGGCCCGACCTCCACCAACAGCGCCATGCTCGCGGTCGCCGAGATCAACAAGCGCGGCGGCATCCTGGGGCGCGAGCTCGAGCTCTCGATCTACGATTCCGGCGGCCCGATCGAAGACGTCGTGCAACGCGCCGAGCAGGCGATCGCCTTCGACGAGGTCGACCTGATCATGGGCTCGCATATCAGCGCCGTCCGTGTTGCCCTGCGCAAGGTCACCGGCAACCGCATCCCCTACATCTACACTCCCGTCTATGAAGGCGGCGAGCGCACGCCGGGCGTGATGGCGATCGGCGAGACGCCGCGCTGGCAGAGTCGGCCGTCGATCCACTGGCTGGCGGACGTCAAGAAGGCGGCGCGCTGGTATCTGATCGGCAGCGACTATGTCTGGCCCTGGCAGTCGCATCGCGCGGTGAAGCGCTACATCAAGGAGGCCGGCGGCCAGGTCGTCGGCGAGGAATTTGTCCCCGTCGGCGAGGACAATCACGAGCCGCATCTGGCGCGCATCCGCGCCGCCAAGCCCGATGTCGTGCTGATCTCGCTGATCGGCACCGACAGCATCACCTTCAATCGCGCCTTCGCGGAAGCCGGCCTTGCGACCTCGACGCTGCGGCTTGCCGGCGCGATGGACGAGACCGTGCTGCTCGGCATCGGCGCCGACAACACCGAGAATTTGTTCTGCGCCTCCGGCTATTTCAACTGTATGGCCTCGCGTGCCAATGACGAGTTCCTCGGTGGCTACCAGGCCATGTTCGGCCCGCACGCGCCGCCGGTCGGCTCGGTCGGCCAGTCGAATTATGAGGGGTTGCGGTTCCTGGAGTCGGTGGCCAATCGTGCCGGGTCGCTGGCCTTTCGTCCGCTGCTGAAGGCCGCACGCAACACCGTTTACTCGGCGGGCCGCGGTCCCGTGGTTCTTCGCGACGGGCGCGCCGAGATGCCGATGTACCTCGCTGAAGCCGACGGTCTCGACTTCAAGATCATCAAGACGCTTTGAGGGGCGGCTGTTGATACGTCGCAGCGGCTTCGCGAAATAATACTTGAAAAGGAAAATATTTCCGTCTGTAATATCGACGCGAAGCCGAACGGGCCGCGCTTGTGCAAGCGCGACCGCGAGACTCCGTCCAACGCCAGGGATCAAGAAGCCTCAGAGGAGAGCGCCGTGACAGTTGTCCTTCCCACCCCCGCCCAATTGCGCAGTGTCGCCGAGCAATGCGGCCTTTCGCTCACCGATGACGACGTCGCCTCGTTCCGCGGCCTGATGCAGGGAGCGATCGAGGCCTACAATCTCGTTGCCGCGATGCCGGACGAGGTGCCCGAGGTGAAATATCCGCGCACCCCGGGCTATCGCCCCTCGGCTGAGGAGAACCCCCGCAACGCCTGGTATCGCAAGTCGACCGTGAAGGGCGCCGCGAGCGGCAAGCTCAAGGGCAAGACCGTCGCGCTGAAAGACAACATCATGCTGGCCGGCGTTCCCATGACGAATGGCTCGTCGACGCTGGAAGGCTATGTCCCCGATTTCGACGCCACCATCGTCACGCGCATGCTGGATGCCGGTGCCGAGATCGCCGGCAAGGTGCATTGCGAGCACTTCTGCCTGTCCGGCGGCAGCCACACCGGGTCCTACGGGCCAGTGCACAATCCACACAAGATGGGCTACTCGGCCGGCGGATCGTCGTCGGGCTCGGGCGTCGTGGTCGCGCTCGGCGAGGTCGACATGGCGATCGGCGGCGATCAGGGCGGCTCGATCCGCATGCCGGCCTCGTTCTGCGGCATCTACGGCATGAAGCCGACCTGGGGTCTCGTGCCCTATACCGGCATCATGCCGATCGAGATCTATGTCGACCATACCGGGCCGATGACGGCGACGGTCGCCGACAACGCGCTGCTGCTCGAAGTGCTCGCCGGCGACGACGGCTACGATCCGCGCATCAAGTCGCCAAAGGTCGAGGAGTACACCAAGGCGCTCGGCCAGGGCGTCAAGGGCATGAAGATCGGCATCGTCAAGGAAGGTTTTGAACAGCCGGTTGCAGAAGCCGCCGTGAATGAAAGCGTGCGCGAGGCCGCAAAGCGCTTCAAGGATATCGGCGCCACCGTCGAGACGGTGTCGATCCCGATGCATCTCCTGGGCGGCGCGATCTGGACTCCGATCGGCACCGAAGGCCTGACCCAGACCATGATGTTCGGCGACGGCTACGGCCTCAGCCGCGGCGATCTCTATTCGACGTCGCTGATGGATTTCCATCGCGGCTGGCGCCGGCAGGCCGATTCGCTGTCCGAAACCACGAAATTGTTCATGATGCTCGGCACCTACATCAACAACAATTTCGGTCCACGCTTCTACGGCAAGGCGCTCAACATCTCGCGCCGGCTGACCGCGGCCTACGACAAGGCGTTCGGGGACTACGATCTGCTGCTGATGCCGACCACGCCGATGAAGGCGACCAAGCTGCCGGAGCCCAATGCCAGCCGCGAGGAATACGTCGCCCGCGCCCTCGAGATGATCTCCAACACCGCGCCGTTCGACATCACCCATCATCCCGCGATGTCGCTGCCCTGCGGCATGGTCGATGGCCTGCCGGTCGGGCTGATGCTGGTCGGCCGGATGTTCGAGGAATCCACCATCTACCGCGCCGCGCACGCCTTCGAGCAGATCGGCGACTGGAAGAAGATGTGAGCGGGGCCTCAGTGAAGACGAGCGGAACAGCAAAGCATGGCTAACGCGTTCGTCGCGGCGTTCGAGATCCTGAGCTTCGGTGCGATCATCGTCCTGATCGTGCTAGGGCTCGGGATCATCGCCAGCATGATGGGCATCTTCAACTTCGCGCAGGGCGAGTTCGTCCTGCTCGGGGCCTACATCACCTATCTCGCCTACGCCAAGGGCCTGCCGATCTGGGCCGGCATGGTCGCGGCGCCCTTCGTCGTCGGCGCGCTCGGCTTCGTGCTGGAGGCGTTGATCATCCGGAGATTCTACGCCGCGCCGATCGTGGCGATGCTCGGCACCTATGCGCTCGGTCTGATCATCCGCGAATCCGTGCGCGGCCTGATCGGCGGCTTCTATCTCACCGTGCCCGAGCCGATCGGCGGCTCGATCGACATCGGCGCCATGCACATCTCGGCCTGGCGCTTCACCATCATCATCATCACGCTTCTGGTGATGGCCGGCTGCTATCTGCTGCTGTCGCGCACCAACTTTGGTCTGCGCATGCGCGCCACGCTCGAGAATCCATCGCTGGCGCGGGCCTCGGGCATTTCCACGCCCCTGATGTACGGCGCCACCTTCGCGTTCGGCTCCGCGCTCGCCGGCCTTGCCGGTGCGCTGATCGTCCCGGTGTTCAGCCTCTACGCCGATCTCGGCCTGCGCTTCCTGATCCAGGGGTTCGTCGCGGTCATGGTCGGCGGCGTCGGCTCCTTCATCGGGCCGGTCGCGGGCGCCGGTGTCATCGGCACGCTCAGCGCCGCGCTGCCCTGGGTAATGGCGCCCGTCGTCGCCGACGTGCTCGTCTTCGTCCTTGCCATTGTCTTCATCAAATTCCGCCCGCAGGGCCTCATCGCTGGAAAAGGGGTTTAGTCATGTTCGATCGCACGCAGCTCTCACGTCGCCGCTTCCTCTCCAATTTCGCCTTTGCCTCCGGCGCGGTCGCAACCGGGGTCGGCAGCTGGGTGATTCCGGCGCCCTGGGCCAATGCCGCAGAGGCTCCGATCAAGGTCGGCATCGCGACCGACCTCACCGGCCCGATCGCCTATGCCGGCAATGCCGACGCCAACGTCGCCAAAATGGTGATCAAGGAGATCAATGCCGCCGGCGGTCTGCTCGGCCGTCCGGTCGAGCTCTACATCGAGGACACCGCCTCCAACGAATCCGTCGCCGTCGGCAATGTGCGCAAGCTGATCCAGCGCGATAAGGTCGACATGGTCTTGGGCGGCATCACCTCCTCAATGCGCAACGCGATCAAGGATCCCATCGTGGCGCGCGGCAAGACGCTCTACATCTATCCGCAGCTCTACGAGGGCAAGGAGTGCACGCCCTATCTGTTCTGCACCGGGCCGACGCCGGCGCAGCAATGCGACGAGTTCATCCCTGGCTGATTAAGAACGGCGGCAAGAAGTTCGCGCTGCCGAGCGCCAACTACGTCTGGCCGCACACGCTCAACGTCTATGCCCGCAAGGTGATCGAGGCGAATGGCGGCGAGGTCGTGTTCGAGGAATACTACCCGCTCGACCAGGTCGATTTCTCCGCGACCGTCAACCGCATCATCTCCAACAAGGTCGACGTCGTCTTCAACACCGTCATCCCGCCGGGCGTCGGCCCGTTCTTCAAGCAGCTCTATGAAGCGGGCTTCCTCAAGAACGGCGGACGGCTCGCCTGCGTCTACTATGACGAGAACACGCTCAACATCAATCAGGCCGCGGAGATCGAGGGACTCGCCAGCTGCCTCGACTATTTCAAGGTGTTGACCAAGGAGAACCCGTTCGACGCCAAAATCCAGGCGGCCTACGAGAAGGATTTTCCCGGCAACTTCCTGTTCGCCGCCGGCAGTGCGGCGACCGGCACCTATCGCGGCCTGAAGCTGTGGGAGGCCGCGGTGAAGGAAGCCGGCAAGATCGATCGTGAGTCGGTCGCCGCGGCGCTCGACCATGCCAAGATCGCCGAAGGTCCGGGCGGGCCTGCCGAGATGGTGCCGGGCAAGCGGCACTGCAAGATGAAGATGTACACCGCGGTCGCCAAGGGCGGAAACTACGAGATCGTCGGGCGCAGCAACGGCCTCGTCGATCCCAAGGAATGCTGAAGTGGAATGCTGAAGTCGATGGGCGCAGTGAAACAGGCGATCCCCGCCGAGATCGGCGGGGAGGCGGACGTCGCCATGGATAGCGGTCGGACGGCGAAGCGAGCGTCGGCGCGGAAAGTGCTGCCGATCGTCGAGGGCGTCGTGCTGGTCGCGGCGCTGCTCGCGCCGCTGCTGCTGCAGGACTATCTCACAGTGTTCGCGACGCGCGTGATCATTCTCGCGCTGTTCGCGCTGTCGTTCGATCTGGTCTGGGGCTATGCCGGCATCATGAGCTTCGGCCAGGCCCTGTTCTTCGGCTCGGCCGGCTATGGCGTGGCGCTGCTCGCGCGCGACCTCGACATCACCAACATCTTCCTGGTGCTGCCGGCGGGCACCATCATCGGCCTCACCTTCGCGCTGCTGCTTGGCGGCTTCCTGCTGCTCGGGCGGCATCCCTCCAGCGTGATCTTCGTCTCGCTCGGCACGCTGACGGGCTCCTACGCCGCCGATCGGCTGGCGCGCGGCTGGTACTATCTCGGCGGCCAGAACGGCATCCCCTCGATCGCGCCGATGTCGCTCGGGACTTACGAGTTCACGGAAGGACCGGCGTTCTATTATCTCGTGCTCGGCATCCTCGTCGTGGTCTACCTGCTCTGCCGTTTCCTGGTGCGTTCGCAGTTCGGCCTCGCGCTCGCCGGCCTGCGCGAGAACGAGCAGCGCATCGCTTTCTTCGGCTACAAGGCGCAGCACCTCAAGGCGATCATCTTCACCATCGGCGGCGGCGTTGCCGGGCTTGCCGGCAGCCTCTACGCCTTCCACGAGGGTTTCGTCTGGCCCAACATGGTCGGCGTCGTCGTCTCGACCCAGGTCGTGCTCTACGTGCTGTTCGGCGGCTCCGGCACGCTGATCGGCGCCGTCATTGGGGCCGTCATCGTCGAGGGCGTCAGCTTCTGGCTCTCGGACAATTATCGCGATATCTGGCCGATCATTCTGGGCTTGCTGCTGCTGCTCGTCATCCTGTTCCGGCCGCTGGGCCTGATCAGCTTCGTGCTCGGGGAACGCGAGCGGGTCGGCAGCTTCGGTGCTGCCGCTAAGGAGCATCGCGATGCTCCTTGAGGCCGCCGGCATCACGAAAATCTTCGGCAAGCTCACCGCGCTCGACGGTGCCGCGCTCAGCGTCGGCGCCAACGAATTCCACGGCCTGATCGGTCCGAACGGCTCCGGCAAGAGCACGCTGATGAAGTGCATCGCCGGCGCCGAGGTGCCGACGCAGGGCAAGGTGTCGTTCGTCAACACCGACATCACCGCGTTCACGCCGACCGAGCGCGCCCGCGCCGGCATGAGCCTGAAATTCCAGATCACCAGCGTGCTGCCGTCGCTGACGCTGTACGACAACATCCTGCTCGCGCTGCAGGCGCAGTCCTCGCTGGTCGACCTCGTGTTCTCGCGCACGAGAGCCGCGCTGCACGATCAGGTCATGACCATGCTGACGCAGTTCCGTCTCGCGAATCGCGCCTTCGAGGCCGCAGCGGCGCTGTCGCACGGCCAGCAGCAATGGCTGGAGATCGCGATGGCGCTTGCCGGCAAGCCGAAATTGCTGCTGCTCGACGAGCCGACCGGCGGCATGAGCCTGGAGGAGCGCCGCGTCACCGGCGAACTGCTTCAGCCGATCAAGCAGCATTGCTCGCTCGTCATCGTCGAACACGACCTCGATTTCATCCGCGACATCTGCGATCGCCTCACCGTGCTCGACCAGGGCAAGGTGCTGGCGTCCGGTACCGTGTCCGAGATCCAGGCCAACAAAGCCGTCCAGGAGATTTATCTGCGCCGTGCCTGAATTTTTGGACATCAGACATCTCGATGCCGGCTATGGCCGCAGCCAGGTGCTGTTCGACGTCACCCTCGGCATTCCCTGGCGCGGCGGCGTCGCCGTGCTCGGGCGCAACGGCGCCGGCAAGACCACGCTGATGAAGACCATCGTCGGCGAATTGCCGGCCTGGAAGGGCGAGGTCGCCTTCGACGGCCGCGACATCAGTCGCCGCGCCACCCAGGAGCGGGTGCGCGCCGGCATCGGCTACGTGCCGCAGGAGCATTCGGTGTTCGCGCGCCTGTCGGTGCGCGACAATCTCGCCGTCGGCTCGCTCGCGAGCAAGAAGGCAGACGCAGTCGACCAGGTGCTGACCATCTTCCCGAAGCTCGGCCAGCGCCTTGACCAGCCCGCCGGCACGCTGTCCGGCGGCGAGCGCAAGATGCTCGCGATCGGCCGCGCCATGCTCGGCGATCCAAAACTGCTGCTGCTGGACGAGCCGACCGAAGGCGTCTGGATCGGCGTCATCGAGGAGATCACCGAACGCCTGATCGAGCTCGCCAAGAGCATCGCCGTCATCATCGTCGAGCAGCACCTCGACCTCGCGCTGCGCGTCGCCGACTACGCCTACGTGCTCGACCGCGGCCGCGTCGCGCTGCAGGGAGAGGCGGGCGAGGTGCGGGGCAATCCGGAGCTGATGCGGTATCTGGCGCCGTAGCTCGAGCTGCCGTAGCCCCCATGAGCGAAGCGACATGCGGGGGCATTCGCAGCATCCCCGGATATCGCTTCGCTCATCCGGTCTACGTGCCGCTGGTCCGGTCATCGTGCGGCGAGCCTCGAGGAATGGACGGCCGAAGAGCAAAGGTCCGGAGTCATCTGTTTGTGTTCTGAAGAGCCGCAATCCGTTTTTGCACCGCCGCCACCAACTCAGGAAAAGGCAGGCATGAATTCGGGTAGGGAGTCATCGAGCCCGACGTCTTGTCTTCATGCTCCCCGATGAGCTCCTTGAGCTGGTTGATATCGGTGGACTTGCGCCGATCCAAGCAGGCTGACGCTTTTATCGCGCGTTTGACGATCTCGATGTCGTCAGTCAGGCGAAGGATCTGATATTTGACGATCGACCGCTGGAATATCTCGATTGCCTTCTTGTAGTCTCCGGCTTCGTACACCTCGTTGCCTTCTCTCCATATGGCGGCTCCGTCATCGTGAATCTGCTTTTTCTTCGCGGGGTCGGTCACGGGTGCGTAATTCTTCGGCTCCCAGTAATCGCCCGCCCGAGCGGCCGAGACGATCGAAATCGCGGCGAGAAAGAGGGCGCTGACCGAAACCGAAAGGCGGGTCGCGCGAGAGTGCCCAATCACGGAAAGTTCCTTCTTGAAGGCGATTGTGGTCTAGCCGCCGCACCTTTCGATGGCGGCCCGCCAGCCGGCCGCATCGATCCTGGGAAGTTGGTAGCTCGTCGTCCTGCTCGAAATCGTCAGCGGCGACGCTCTCTCCATCAGGCCGAGCAGGCGCGCCTGGGCCCGCTTCCAGCGCTTGCCGAACAGCTCGGGGTCCTGCCTCGAGTAGCCCAGATCCCATTGGACAAAATTGGTCGCGTCGTCGTCTGCCGAAATCTCCTCGAATTCGCCAGCGAGCTTGATCGACTTGCGGCCGTTTCCGATCGTGATCGTTGCCTTTCCGGCGCGGCCGGCCTCGCCGGGATATCTTGCATGCAGGCCCAGAGCGCGTCCGCAGCCCAGCATGAACGTCACCTTGCCCTGATCCCTGTAGCTCAGCGAGGGAAGATCGCGATTGTCGAATTCCAGCTTCCAGCTTCCCGCAGCGAGAGAAGGAGCCGTCAGGAGAGCCAAGGCAGGTGCAACGGCAAAGGCAAGGACGGCGGCCTTCATGGTCACGTCCTTCGCGGGTTCGGAACGATCTTGATGTGCCGTGCGATGGCTTTGAGCAGCTCCGGGTCCTCGACCGCGACCGGCGGCGGCGGCTTGCCCTCGAGCGCCTGGCCGATCGTATGTCGCTGGTCATCCCTGGCCGCGATCTTGTCGCGATGGAAGGCAACGATCTCGGCAAAGGGATAGTCCAGCTCTTCGGCCGTCAATTCGGCGGTCAGCGCCTCGGCGGCTTCCCAGCTCGATGCCCGTCGCAGCACGTCTAGCAGCAGCAGGCGGGTATCGATCGAGGTGATCCGGGGCCCCTCGAGATGACCGGCGGCTCTGAGGCGGAGTGCAGCCGCGTCGGACGGCCGGTTGCTGTCGTCGGCCACCCATGCCGCCGACAGCGTGCTCAGGAACGCCGATCTGCGTTCTCCGTCATAGGCGTGCTGCGCGGCGCGCACCAGGAAGCGGCGCGATACCGGGTCGGGCGCAGGGTCGAGCGAGGCGGCGCGGAATTCGGCGGTATCGAGGAAGCTCCGCGCCTTCGCGTCGCCCTTGTCGATGCTCGGGGCGACGTAGCCGCAATAGGGGCATTCCTGCAGCCAGCTTGCGATGGTCCAGCGGTACATTTTCGGCGGCCGCTGGTCGAGGTCGCGAGAGCCGAACGAGTTCGAGCTCATCAGCACGGAATGCTCGGAGGTCTTGCCGCAGCAATGGCATTGCAGCTTCCAGGTGTCGTAATCTGTCATCCGAGGTCCACCTACGCGCCCCATCGCTTTCGCAGATTGTCGCGAAACGTCTCCGACGCCTGGACCAGCGTCTCGAGCACGCCTTTCTGACTGCCGCCGTAGAGCACCTTCCGGTTGCCCGCCATGTCCAGGATGCTGCGACGAAAGATCGGCTTGCCGGCATCGAGGAAAGTCCGCAGCACCGCGAAGGCCCGCTCCAGGACCGGCTCGGCATCTTCCACCCGTTCGCGCGCATAACCCGTGGCGAACTCCGCCAGGATCCAGAGCAGGGCCGCAGCGTCGTCTCCATAAGTCCGCTCGCAGATCTCCAGCAGCCGCTTCAGCAAAGGCTCGGCCTTCCAGAACTCTCCACAGTCGAGATAGGCCGATATCATGGCTTCGAGAGCCTTCTGAACCTCCAGGCTGTCCGGTCCAAATCGTTCCTCGATGATGTCGAGACCGGACGCGAAGGCGGTCACGGCCTTGCGCAGACTCTCGAATTTGGCCCCGTGTCGCTGCAGTTTGCAGGAATTGGCATGGACGATGGCGGAGGTGAGCAGCGTCCGGGCCGCTTCCTCGCTTCTCTTCCCGAATATCTTCTCTTTCAGATGCAGGCTGCGCTGCAGATTCGTCTCGGCGTCCGCCCATTTCGCCAGGCGCGCGCCGATCTCGGCGAGCGTGTCGACGGCGGCTGCCACTTCGACGCTGACGGCGCCGTGGACCTTCTCCAGGATCGAGATGCTTCGCTCCAGAAAAGCCCTGGCGCGGGAATAATCCCCGGCGGAGGCCCATTTCCGGGCGATGGCTTCGCATTCCTCGGCGGCCTGCCAACTGTGCTCGCCGGAGAGCCTGGTCCTGATAGCCAGCCGCCGCAGCTGAAACGGCTCGACCAATTTGAAGTCGACGCGGCCTGCATGGCCGATCCATTCATCGAGGTCGCCCAGGACGGACTGCGGCCCATGCAGGCTCTCCTGGATCGAGATGCAGCGGTCGAGAAAGGGGATGGCCTCGACCGGGTCCTCGCTACGACAGATCAGCTTGATCAGCGTGCGCAGGGCTGTGACGACCTCGTCGCTGATCGGACCGTGGCGCTTTTCCAGCCCGGCGATGTGTCGAAGGTGGTTCTCTGCGTAGAAGGATGCCATGGACCGCTCTGTTCAACCTCCGCTGCTCAAAGCCGCATCCTGGCCAGTTTTTCGCCGCGAGTCCGGTTCGGTCGTGAGCCGAATGCCTTGCGGCACAGCGGCCCGAAGGCTTCGATGGATGCGAGGGCACCGGCGCCGACATCCGCGGGCCTGGCCTCGAAGGTTTTGACCCGCCCGTTCTGCCCAACGATGGCGGTCACATCGCAGAAGAAATCCCCGCGCCGCTCGCCTTGGTCGGCTGCCTCGAAGGTGGCCGTCGTCTTCATTCGCCAGTGATAGGCGCGGTCCTGGTCCTTGCGGCCGAAAGGGACGATCTGATCGGGGTGGCCGTATTTCTGCATCAGCTCGACGACGGCGGTGCCCCTGAAATCGTCGCGTGGTCCCGCCAGCGCGTGCTGGTCCGGAATTGCGACCGCCGACAGAACGAAAAGAAAAATCACCGTACGAAGGAAAGTGCGTTGCAGCATGCTTTTGGCTCTATCGGAGACAGTCGAAAGATATCTGATTACGTCCTGACAACGCGGTTTGCACGCGTAACTTTCGGCCGAGCGAGAGCCGCGGCGAACGATGCGGGAGTCCGCTCGCGAAATTGCCGGATAGCGCTTCCCGGCTTCGCTCTCCGAGCTAAGGCTGACACCTCGCTAATCCGCGCTCACCCGGGTTCTTCCAGCGTCAAACAGCCGACATGACATCGCGATCCCGCGGCGCTTTTCGCCCGGGTTTTGCTTCGCTTCTGGCGCCCTTCGGAATCGGAAGGGCGCAGGGAAGGCCGGGTACCGGCTGGCACCCGAGGGCCCCTGTGCAATGATGCGTAGATAGACGCTCACAGGGGAAACACAGGTGCAGCCCGATAACCGGCCTTCCCTGCGCAGTGGTTTGACGGCTTATGTCGCGCTCTCCCCGGGGAGCGATGCACTCTTGCCCCCGTCGCCTCGCGAGATCGCTGATGTGCGCTACCCGGTCGGGCACGCACACCACCGCGGAGACTTGACGCCAGCCTGCGGGCGCCAGGACCACACGATTTTGCCGTACGCAGCCAGCGTTGTCGTACCGCGCCCGCTGATCGCTCACGGGGACTACCCGCCCTGCGACCGCACCTGGCGCCAACACCGCCCGCGTCCACCGCAACTCATCCCACGAACCGTGACGATCGCGACCCGCCCCTTCCGGCAGGATGAGATGGCGAGGGAGTATAGGGTGTGTCGCGGTTCGGGTAAAGAGAATTAATTTAATCCGAAGAGGCGATTGAATGGATCGTCATTTGGACTGCGCATCCTGCCAACACCGTCATCCTGAGGTGCGAGTGGCGCGATGCGCAGCATCGCGCCGGGAGCCTCGAAGGATGTACGGGCGAGCTGCCAGCCGGGCCGTCCCCCTTCGAGGGCCGCTGAAGAAGCGGCCACCTTCAGGGTGACGGGGAGGCATGGTCGATCGCGAGAACAGGTGCGCGGTGTGCCCGCTTACTTCATCGCCCCAAAGCGGCTGTCGAACGAGTTCGACGAGATCACCGGCGCGGCGCCCATGATCTGCGTCGCTTCACTCGCACCATCCGCCACCGACGGCTTCAGCGCCGGGCGCGTTGCGGCGAGGCGGGTGTCGGGCTGCTTTGCCGGTTCGGCGGGCTTGGCGGCCACGGTCGCAGCCGGCTTCGGCGCGTCCTTCGCCGCTTCCTTTGTCGCGTCCTTGGACTTGTCATGCCCCGGCACGAACCGGGTCACTGCGGCCTTGAGCCGCGACGCCGCGGTCGGCGGCGTCGTGGTCGTGGTGGCCGGGGCCACGGATGCCGTGGCTTGCGGCGGCGGGGTGGTCGCGGTGGTGTCGGATGAGCCCATGCCCATCTTGCGGCCGAGGTTGGAGAAGAAGCCACCGGACTTCTCGGCAGGCTGAGCCGACGCGACGCGGGCACCGGTCGCGGGGGCGCTGACGGCGACGACGGGCTCTTCCTGCGGCGCAGGCGCGGACGCCACGCTGTCGAGGTTCGGCTTGGGCGGATTGACGTGGCCGGGGATCGTGCCCGGCGCCTTCGCCATCGCCAGCATCTGCAGCGTGGTGCCTTCGGCGCCCTCGGACAGGCCGGTCGAGCCTTCCGGGATCTTCGCCGCAAAGATCTTGTTCATGCCGCCGTCGATGCCGGTGTTCATGCGCGCCACCGGCGTGCCCTTGGCGACTAGCCTCGCGTATTCCGCCTCGTCCTTGGCTTGTTTGCCCCGCACGGCGGCGACGACGTCCTCGGGAATCACATAGGCCGGGCACTTTGCCGCGGCGTCGAACACCGGATCGCGCTTTGCGTCCGCGGGCTTCGCCGCGTCGAAGACGTACTTCTTCTCGCAGAAATCGACCTTCGGCTCCTGCCGCGTCACCTCGAAATGATCATAGCCTTCCTTGATCATCTTCCAGAACGGCATGTTCGGATTGTTCCGGTGCTTGGCCATGTTCACCGGCGTCATCTTGAACGGATAGGCCTGCAGCTGGAACGCCTTCTGGCCGCCGAAGAAGGATTCGCGGCCGAGCGAATAGATCTCCGCGATCTGCTCGTCCGTCATCGCGTAACAGCCGCGCGAGGAGCAGTCGCCGTGCACCATCAGCTGCGAGCCGGTGCGGCCCAGCGCCTTGTCGAACGCGTTCGGATAGCCGGTGTTGAACGAGAGGTAATAGGCCGACTGCGGATTCATCTGGCTCGGGTTGATCGAATAAAATCCCTCCGGCGCCTGGCGGTCGCCTTCGCGCACCTTCGGTCCGAGGTCGCCGGACCAGCGGCAGATCGGATAGGTCTTGAGCAGCGCGAACTGGCCGTTGCGGGCCTGCTTCCAGACCTCGAGCTCGGCCTCCTGCTTGAACAGGCGCACCAGGATCGGCGATTGCAGATCCATGTCCTTCTCGACCATCGCGGCGAGAAGCTTTGGCGGCACCGGCTGGTTGGCCTTGGCGTTGGTCGCGAGCGAGACCTGGTCGGTATCGCAGCCGGCCAGCAGGACGCTGGCCGTCATCAGCGCGACCGAAGCCAAAAGCGCGCGAGCAAGCGAACGAGAAATCAAGATGGACCCCACACCGTGCCGGGCAGAAAGCGCGAACCCCAATTCTGATGGAGCATGATCCGACCGGAGAACCGGACCCGTCGTGACGGGCTTTTTCAGCTCACGCCCCAGCGCTTATGCCCTGAAGCCATTGATTAAAATTCTAACCTCTGGGTCATGTGGTCGCAACCCGAGCGGGGATCACGAGCCCGTTGGCCCATCGGCATGGTCAACGAAGACTGAATGGACGCGACTTTGGACCTTACTTGGGCCATTCGGCCCATCTGGGACTGAGATCGCTGATTTGGGCAAAAAAAGGGTTAATGCGGGGTTACCGGGGGCGGCCCGACAGGTCTCGTAGGGTGGGCAAAGCGCAGCGTGCCCAGGTTCTGCCCCATTGATGCGAAGACGTGGGCACGGCGCTTCGCGCCTTTGCCCACCCTACGGCACCGGAATCGGGACGAATCAGCTCAGTTTCCGGCCGATATCGAGGAATTTCTGCCGGCGCTGCTTGCGGATGGCGTCGCCGTCGAGGCCCCGGAGCTCGTCGAAGGCCTTGGCGATGGCGTCCCCGGTGGTGGCGATCATGGCGGCGGGGTCGCGGTGGGCGCCGCCGACCGGCTCCTTCAAAATGCTGTCGATCACCCCGAAGCGGAGCATGTCCTGGGCGGTGATCTTCATGTTGTTGGCGGCTTCCTGGGCCTTGGTGCCATCGCGCCAGAGGATCGAGGACGCCGCTTCCGGCGAGATCACGCTGTAGATGGCGTGCTCCAGCATCAGCACCTTGTTGGCGGTGGTGATCGCGATGGCGCCGCCCGACATGCCCTCGCCGGTGATGATGGCGACGTTCGGCACGGTCAGCGCCATGCAGGCATCGGTCGAGCGCGCGATCGCTTCGGCCTGGCCCCGCTCCTCGGCGCCGATGCCGGGATAGGCGCCGGCGGAATCGGCGAGCGACAGCACCGGCAGGCCGAACCGCTCGGCCATCTCCATCAGCCGCACGCATTTGCGGTAGCCCTCGGGGCGCGCCATGCCGAAATTGTGCTTGATGCGGCTTTCGGTGGAATCGCCTTTTTCCTGGCCCATCACGCAGATCGCTTCGCCGCGGAAACGGCCGAAGCCGGCGACCAGCGCCTCGTCCTCGCCGAACTTGCGGTCGCCGGCGAGCGGGGTGAATTCGGTGATCAGGCCCTTGATGAAATCGTTGAAATGCGGCCGCTGCGGATGCCGCGCGACCAGCGTCTTCTGCCACGGCGTCAGGTTTTGATAGAGGTCGGCCAGCGCCTGCGCCGCCTTGTCCTCGATCCGCCCGATCTCATCGGAGATGTCGGTGCCGGAGGCCGCCAGCGTCCTGAGCTCGTCGACCTTGGAGTCGAGCTCGGCGACGGGCTTTTCGAAGTCGAGATAGCTGCGCATCTGGTCTTGCATCAACTCAATATAGGGAGAACGGGGCGAGGCGGCGAAGCGGATTCGAACCTACGGAAAGAAGTGTAGCTTCTTCAATGAGTTGACCTGTGTGCTGCGGGCGGGCCCGTCAAATCATGCGAAGGCCCCGGCTCTTTCTGCGGAGATGTGGCCGAAGTCAAGGCGGTTTCGGTCCCTGCTGTCGTCCCCGCGCACGCGGGGACCCATAACCACAGGGAGAAGTTTGGCGAAGACTGGCAGTGAAGCGGCGTTCCCGAGGTACTCACACCACCCTCCGCGGATAGATCACGCGGTATGGGTCCCTGCT
>NZ_LBJU01000108.1:0-119185 GCF_028128835.1 Bradyrhizobium sp. CCBAU 65884
CATCGCGGATCTGCGGGCCAGCCGTATGGCCAAAGCTGCTGATCTCGTCGAGCAGGCGGTTCACGAGACGCTCGCCTGCTATGCCTTTCGAACAATCCGCTCGAGCGCATCATGAAGGAGATCCGGCGGCGAACCGTGTCGTCGGCGCCTTCCCCGACGGTCAATCCTATCTCAACTTGGCGGCGGTCCGGCTGCGGCACATTGCCGGAACGGCGTGGTCGACCAAATGCTACATGAACATGCGACCGCTCTATCAGCCACAACTCTCTGAAACCGGAGCCGTCGCCTGATCAAAAGTGTGAAAGATTTCTGGACAGTACCCGCGGCTCTGGTGAGGACCCGATCATTTGCCCCGCAGCTATGTGCCTGACCGAATGCCGTCAGCCCTCTGGTTTCGCAAGGACAGCGTCGCCCACTCCTGCTTCACCGACGAACTACCCACACGTGGAGCCCATGAAGAAGCAGTTTGATTTCCACCGTCGAAATCGTTAGGTGGGCTCGAGAATCGAGTAGTATTCTCGATCCTAATACCACGCAGCCTGGCCAAGGCGACTTTCCATCATGAGAAATTCGCGTCGAAGGATTGGGTCCCTACTGGTCATACTTTCGATTTTTGGTGCAGTAGGCGGGATATGGGGCTGTAGACGATGGCATGCGGCACAAGAGCCACCGGATGCGCGGCTTGCGCTCGATGCGCACTACCCAGGCATGCCGCCGGATGCGCATCATCGATATCTTAATCTTCCAGTGGATTATACCGATGGAAGCAGCGGACGCTTTCGCGCGTTCTATGTGCTCAGCCCTAACTTCAATCCCAAAGGTCCTGTTGTTTTTTTTCTGACGGACGGGCAAATGGAATTGGTAGGCCCGGAGATGGATTTGTCCTTCTTTGATGAGCAGCTTCCCGGGGTGTCCTATGTGCTGATCGGCCACCGCGGCCATACCCCCACGCTTTTCCCCGAGGTCTATCCAAACGGGAAGCTGGATCTGCGCCGCGCAATGAACCTTTATGGCTCCTGGCAGCGCGTCGAGGATATCGAATGCGTAAGGCAGGACATGGTGGCAGCGAAACTGCTGCCCTCAGACGGGCGCATCATGGTTTTCGGAGCCTCAGGCGCGGGCGTGCTTGCGCAGCAGTATCTACACCGATATGGAGAACACGTGACCCGGACGTTGCTGGCCGCCACGGGGGCGCCGGACTTGGCCCGTCAGCACGGATGGACCTACGCCCGCAATTTCGTTGAGCTCGATCCGGAAGCCGCAGCCTCCCTGTCGGAGATTGCACGGCTTGAGAATGGCACGCGAGCAACCTTGGCTTATATGGTTTTTCAACTCGGGCGACAAGGACAGTCGGGCTTGGCAACGCTTCATAAGATCATTCACGGAGAGCTGAGCCACAACCCGTTGCCGTATGCTTGGTATCAGCTGCGCCCGAGCCTGAGCTGGGCGCTCCGCCGCACTCTGCTAAGCCTGCCCGCCGCTGATGCCGCGAAAGTGCGGATGTACGAGCTACTTGGAAGCGATCTACAGCGTGCGGCGTCCTTATATGGCTATGACATCCCGCTCTACCTCTGGTCCAGGGAAGTCCTGAGGAATTTTCTGCATCAGCATGCGCCCTTGCCGAATCTGCAGTTGGACCGGAGTCGTTATGGGGGGGAGGTTTTGGTCATCGCGGGAAAGGACGATGTCGTCTTCTCTCCGGCGATAGGTAAAGCCATCGCGCTGGCCTATTCTAGGGCTTTTTTCCTATTGGTTCGAGGTGGCCATCGACTGGAACTAGATCACGAGTACCAGCGTGCCGTTCGCCGAGCCTTCTTTCTGCATGGGCTACAGGCACGCGACACGGCGTCGCTTCTGGACTCTCCTCCCCCCGCCCCCGCAGAGGAGCGCGGGCAGCCACAATAAGGAAGCGATTTCGTGCGCTTGTTCCAGCCGAACGGATATCTTCAAGCATGTGACGCACTGACGACTCCGCCGCTTCCGATAATTCGCTCCAAACGCACCACCGTAGTTCCGCCGAGCTCCACAGCTAGTCCGCTCGCGCCCGCGGCAGCACTCGCGCGGCTGTAAGCAGAGATGGTTGGAAGACAGGTTGATCTGCATCAAAGACTCTCAATCTAAGGGTGAGTAAAGTTATTGCACGGAGTGGAATATTCTGATGGAGAGTAGAAATGAAGACGATCGAAGAGCGCGGGGGTATCAAGGGTGGAGACGCCGATCTCGGGACGCTGCTTAAGCAGTACGAGTCTGAGAAGTTGATCCAGGAGATGCAGACCCTGATCAAGAAGAAAGGTCTCAAAGTTGATCTCGTCCCTGGTCAAGGGGCGCGGGCGTTTGGCGAGCCCGTACTCGCGGCAGGCTGCGATAGCTGCACCGTCTGTCCCTGCATGATCTGCTGGTAGGCCGAGCCAATGGGGTGGGGCCATCCGGGTGCAATCGCATCCAGATGGTGCCCCGCCAGACTCCGGTCAGCTCCCCCGAGGGTGCGAGAGAGGAGTGATATGACAAAGCTATCCATTGAGCCAGATCAATTTGTCGCAGTGCGCCGGGACTTCATCTTCACACGAGATGGGAATCGGCCGATTCTCTACCCTCTCGACTACATCAATACGCACATCCATTTCCTAACTCCGGTCCAGGGGTTCGCCCTGTCACTACTGGACGGAGTCTCGCGATTTTGTGAGATTGAGTTCTTCTTCTATCGCCTATTCCCAAAGGCCGCGGCTGGGATCCTCGTCGAGACGCTCTCCAGTATCGACGCTTTGGTGCGCGCAAGCGTATCCCCCGTGGGCATCGGTGCTAACGGCATTCTGGAGATTGCCCATGCCCCGATTACCGAGGCGATCCGCTTCGACCCGCGCTGCTTCGTCATCGATCCGCAGGCATATTCGCGGGTGATGCATGGGGTGAAGACTCGATTTCGTCTAAAGGCGCCGATCAACCTCTACACGGTCTTCACCCACCGCTGTCAAACCGACTGCCTTTATTGCTACGCCGACCGACGCATTAAAGCGGGTAAGGAAATGCGTCTTGAACGTTGGCGCGAGCTGATCGAGGAGGCTGCCGCTATGGGGGTGCGCATGTGCTCACCTGACAATGGTGACACCTTCGTGCGGCGGGACGGGATCGACTTTCTCAATCTCCTGGTCGAGCACAAGATGCTGTTCCTCCTGTCGACGAAAGCGTTTCTGGACCGCAACGCGGTCGCGCGGTTAGTCGACGCCGGTTTCAAGGAGAAGATAAACGGTATAATCGAGCGGCCCGTGCAGCTTAGCTTCGATGCTGCCGACGAGGATGTGAATATGCGCGTGCTGAACGTCAAGAAACCCCGCACGCAACTAACGGCTCGAACCTTCGAGAGCTTCATGGCTTTCGGCATACAGCCCATCATCAAGGCAGTGATTACTGGATTAAATGTAAATCAACCAAAGAAAATCGTTGATTTCTTCTACCCTTGTGGCGCTCGAACTTTCAGTTTCGTGCGCTATGCGCGCTCGTTCCACCGCCACAGGGACGATCTGTTCGTTACCGGGGCACATCACGCAACGCTTGCTCGCGAGTTTGAGGCAATCCGAGCCAAGTATCCGGACATTAGGATAAACGAAAATCTATCGAGGGCCCCAACGTCTGCCGGAGAGCTGACGCCGCAGCGCAAGCGGCAGATCTGGAGCCAGCGGATCGGCTGTGGCGGAGGGTGGCACGCGCTCGGCATCGGTCCCGACGGCGGCGCCTTCCTCTGCGAGCAGATGGCCTACGAGGAGCCGTTCCTGGTCGGCGACGCCCGTCACCAATCGTTGCGCGAAATCTGGACGGGCTCCCGATTGCTCAACTTTATCCATCCTAGCCGCGAGCGGTTCGCCGGGTCCAGTTGCGAGACCTGTCCTTCCTTCGAGACCTGCATGTGGGAGAAGGGCCGCTGTTACCGGGACGCCTATTTCTCTTATGGATCCGTTCACACCACGCCGCCGTTGTGTCCTTTCAACGACAAGCCAGGCGTGCGGCTCAGCTAAGGGGAGCGCCACGAGCATGACTGCTACGCGGAAGTGGAAACCGTCGAGCTTCAACATCCCCCTCCGTGAGTCTGGTGACACGACTCTCCTGTTCAACGCGAGGAACGGCCAGACGCTTGAATTGGATAAGACCGGCTGGACCATTTTCCAAAGGTGTCTCGACAGCCTGGAGCACGAGGACGCCACCCCGGATCGCGAGCTTGTGAGATGTCTCACGACCCTTGGCTTCGTGGTGCCGGCCGAACTGGACGAGTTTGGAGAAGAGGAGGAGCGGCTGCGTCAAAGCAAGGCCGACGAATCACGCCTGTTTGTGACCATCGCGCCGACGATGTCTTGCAACCAGCACTGCAGCTACTGCTTTCAACGCAATACGCCCAAGACGAAGGTCATGTCGGAAGAGATGCAGCAGGCGACTGTCGAGTTCGTCCGTCGCAAGCTGGCCAACAGCCGTCAACTGGTGGTCCAGTGGTTCGGCGGCGAGCCACTGATCGCCTATGCCGCGATCACCTCGATGACACGCGCATTCAAGGCGATCTGCGCCGACGTCGGGATCGACTACTATGCGGAGATGCTGACCAATGGCGTCCTGTTGACGCCGGAAAGGGTGGTCGCCCTGCCCGAGCTCAGTATCAAGGCGCTGCAGATTTCCCTCGATGGCATGCCCGAGACCTATTCTGCGCGGCGCCAAGTCCCGATGGCGGCGGCGGCGGCCCATTACCGGTTCTTGGCCGAGCACTTGCCGGACATCGTCGAGGCCACCGGGTCCCTCACGATCCGCATCAACGTGGATCGGGAAAACATCAAAGAGGCCGAATATGTCGTCCGCTTCTTCAAAAGCCACGGCGTGGTCGATCACCGCATCGATTTCCGTCTCGGTTTCATCAACACCAGCCGAGGTCTGCTGGATTGCGTCCCGCACGACTGTTTCACCAACGCAGAGTTCGCCAAGGAGGAGCTGACGTTCCGTCGCTTCCTAGAGTCGGAGGGCTACATGGTGTTCGGCATGCCGCGGCCCAAGCGCTACCCTTGCACCGCAGTTGTGCGCAATTCGTTCACGATTGATCCACACGGCAACCTCGGCAAGTGCATTCCCGCTGTGGGCACTTCCCACTCGACATTCGCGCGCATTCTGACGGACGATATAGATAGAACAATGCGGGACGTGACAACCGCCGAGATGCCATATTGGCGCTTTAATCCCTTTCACAGCGAAGGGTGCAGTGGCTGCGGCATGATGCCAGCGTGCTTGGGCTCGTGCCCCAAGCACCATGCCGGGGGCCGCCGTGTGGTGGCCTGCAGCATGCGCGAGGCACTCGCCGATAAGATCACGTTTTATCACCGGTTTCATGAGCGGCGGCTCAAGACCCACGCGCAGGCCTAGATGTTTGAACGCTGGTTTTTCAGGCAGCGACTTTTTCTGGCTGAGCTCACTGCAGCCGTTTGTGTCGAGAACTGCCGCGAGCTCGCCGTGAACAAGCAGATTCAGCGGAAGTCTGTGCCCGAATGGCATGTCGCACCCTCTCGTATACTCGAGCCAACTTGGCACGATCTGTGGACATCTGATTCGCGTAAGATCGATTTCGATTCTAGAATCGCGAGTCGGTGCCGCATATGAAATACCCTATTTACTGTCAGAGATCATCGGAAGCTGAAGATCGGCAAGTCGCGTCAATTGAATCTCAGTTGGCAACGTTGCAGCGAACGTTCGTCGATAGATCTGACATCGAAATCGTCGGAATATACGAGGAGTCGTTCAGCGCCAAAGCCCCTGGTCACCCGCAATTCGGTGAAACGTAATCTCTTCTCTGTCATTTCTTTGTATATGCGACGAAACTCTTCGAGTCGTTTGGGTGAGACTTGGTGGCCGGTGTGTGGCATGCCGGTATCGTATCGAGGCCGCTCTTGATTCATAGACGCGTAAACTTGCCAGGCAAGCGCATTAAACACATTGCGCATTTTCCGCCAGCGCCGGCCGCGATGTTACTTGCAGAGGCCAGTAACCAAATAGCCACGGACTTCCTTGAGATCGCTCCGCAAAAAATGTTGGCAGTGCATTAGATCGCCAGCAGCCGGGTGCCAATGGAATTGGTTTGGATGCCAACCAATCCTGGTAGCTGCGTCGCGACTAGGAATTCCACGCCGCTGAAGTAGTCGCGATCGGCAACGGCCTCGACCACCACAATTAGCTCGCCGGCTTCCTCACTAAATCCTTTTCCTGCGCTGCAGCCTGCAAAAAACGCTCACTACGGACCATTCGCTGCAGTACTCGAGCTCGATAGTTGCGTGCTAGACAAGCGATCTCTCTCTCAGATCATGGGCCAGTTGGCTCAGCTGCCCGACTATCCTGGAAAATGCTAACGCTGCGGCCAGACTACTGCCGGATTTGGACGAAGGCATGGTCTTGAGGCAATGCGTAAACTTGTACTCGCGAAAAGGTTGCTAAGCAGGCAAGCGGCACGTAGGATGTAGAAATCGGCAATCCGAGGTAGTGCAGTTATCGCGATGAGCGGGAGTTCTGATAGCTTTCGTCTTCAAATTTGTTCGGCTGGCGCTGATGGCCGAATTGGGGGGCACGCCAAACCGCAGGCGGTGATTGAGGCGATTAATCTGTCGCGTCTGGTGTCGAGCCGCCTGACCTGGATGGACACTGAGGTGCTTTCGGTCGTCGGTCACGACGGGGTCTTCGCGGGGCAAATAGCCGCGCGCGCCGGTGATCTTATCCGCTTGCGCGTTCGCTGGCATCGTTCTCGCCTCGGTCCATCGCGGACTTTACGCCTGCCTTGTGATGGCCGTGCGCCGCATCCAGCTGTTGCGCTGTTTCGAATCGGTTTCAGGGCGATTGGGACATGCCGATATCAGCTGGTCAATATCGGCCGACCTCGCCCGATTTCAGAACCGGGCGTGTTGCTCTATTTCAGAAATGAGCGAACCGGCTTGGTTCAGCGGTCGGCAATTGGTGAGCATGGTGGGTTTGCCAAACCTCTGTTCATTGCGGCCCGGCCGGACGACCGAATCGTCGTAACACTGTTTAAGCGGTTCGAAGAGGCGCTTGGGACACTAGTTGTTCCGAGTTCCACCGGTGACCATCGCACCCGAAGGCGATTGTCGCAGGCTGTCTCAGGACACTCGGGCACCTTGTTCGACATCGGCTCGATCACTGGTCGGCTCTTTCAGGGAAAGCCTAAGGCAAGCGACGTTATACAAGGCGAAGTCCCGAACTGTCATCTAGCCGGCGCGGCCACGGCCGTCGCGGCAACCTGCGGCGATCGTCTTGCTAGGCTATTTCATCCGGTCGACACGCGCAGTTACTCCGTTTCGCTCTACTGCCACAATCAGATGTTCGGGCGGTTCGTGCGCAAGGAGATCGTTGTCAGCAAGGAATTTTACGTGCGACCTTCCGGGGAGCTCCTCTTTGGCGCCGCAACGCTTCTTAGTGCCGATCCGGCGCGAGCTGCGCTCTGGTGGCCGTTGTTGGAAAAGGCCGTCGCACTTCTTAATAAGGGGTATGGGCATTTCGCGACGGGGGGGACCGCCCACCACGCGTTATCGCTGCTGCTGGGTCTGCCGCCGTGCCATCGCAAGATTCGCGCTGCCGAGGCAGACAGGCTGTGGCGAGAAACAGTGGCGCATATCGCTGCCAGACGGCCGGTCGTGCTGAGTACGTTTCCCGCGACTTCGGCTCGCCTCTATCGCTATACCCAAGTGATCCCGGATCACTGCTATGCGATTGTCGGCCTCTGGGAAAGAAAGAGAAGCCAGCGGATGATACGTCTCCGCAATCCATGGGGCGAGGTAACACCGGTCCGCTACGCGGACGAGGGCCATGGTGTCTTTACAATGCCTTGGAATGAGGCCGTGAGTCTTTTCTCCATCTGGAGTTCAGTCTCAGATCCGCGATAAAGGCCATTGGATCTGGTCGAGAACGGATGTTGCGCGACGGAACGCGGTGTGCCAGTTGACCGAGAGCCAATGCTCGTAAGCTGGCCCCGACGCGTCCTCCAATACGGCGCAAACCGGGCGGAGCAACCGACTTGGGCCGCCATTCAGTGCGCCGTGCATCAGCATGATGTTGTGGCCAATCACGAAGTCGAGTTCCTTTGCTTGCAAGCACTGTTCGGTCAGCCCACGCACCACCTTCCAAGGGAATCCTGTTGTCTCTAGGATCATTTCCTCGAACAGCGCCTGTGCGGGACACAGCGCGCTGTTTTGGATCTCGGGGAATGCCGCAACCTCGGCGTCGCTAAAAGGAGTGTCGATGTTGTGCAGGTTGACGAGGATATGTTTGGGATTACGCGCGCCCAACGGGGCGCTAAGCTGCAGGTAGCCCCCTCCCTGAGATTGGAGGAGGGCGATGCAATGCCGCAGGTCCTTGGCGCACTTGTCTTGCAGCTCCAACACTGAAGTGCTCGTGACGCCTATCTGATGCCGGTAGGCCAGCATCAATATCGTTACGAGGTCGTAGTAAGGAGTGACGCTTTCGCCTTCGCCGACCTGCAGCACCAGGAACCCTTGGTAGAGCTTGTGTGTGCGGGTCGTCGAAGCCTGTGGTGAAAAGGTTCTCCTTAACTCCGCGGTCCAACTCGCAACATCGAACCGACTTGGCGTGAGGTAGGAACTATTTCCACCATCGTGGTGCGGAAGCAAGCTACGCGTTCGTCTGCCTAAAGCGACTTCAGTTATCTGATCTTCACCTATTTCCGTAGTCAAATTATCGAGGAACCATCGTTTTCGCCATGAAGACACGAGGTGGTCTGCGACTGCGCGCGCAGCATGGGTTGCGGCCGGTCGATCCGCGCACACTTGACCGAGCGGAATGATCACACCGTGTGGTGCGCGATCAATTACAGATGTAACGTACTCCGTCCACGTCACACACTCGTCGTCCGCTCGCCCCCCAACAAGCTTCTCCACCAGTGCGCTGGAAATCGGTATTCTGGCGCCTTCAGCGAGCCGCATCGCCGTCGCATTCCTCATGTCTCGCCCTCGACTATTCAAACGACGGCCCCGCCCAGTCGATTAAAAGCATTTCGTAAAGGAGTCTCGCTATGATAGCGCTGGTCCGGCCGATGTCGTCGCGGTGTGGGTTGACCTCGACGATGTCGACCGCGCGTACTGGATACTCCTGCAGGACCATCGCGGTCATCAGCAATTCATCTGCGGTAATACCGCCGATTGTCACATGACCAGTCCCCGGCGCTGCGGAGTTGTCGCAGACATCAATGTCAATGGAGACGTAGACGCCATCCGACGCTGTCGCGCACACCGCATCGAGGGTTTGACGGAGCGCTGTAGCGTAGCCAACCTCGCGGATGTGGCGTCGATGGCGAATCGTGCACCCGCTCTTGTTTAGCATGGCGAGCTGACGCGAGCCGGTGATGTCTCCTTGGCCAATGAACCCGATCTGATCCAGCCGCATGTCTGGCAGCTCGGAGATGCGGCGCGCGTTGGAGCCGTGGTAGTAGGCACCATGCAGAATCGAGTGCTCTCCAAAGTCAAAATGATGATCAATCTGGACATAGCCGAGGGACTTTCCGGCCTGTCGCATCGCTTCCCGCACTGCTGCAAAGCACGGAAAGCTAATCGTATGCTCCCCGCCCAGGATTATCAGGAGGCGGCCGCGATGAGCCATTTCGAACACCTCCGCCGCGGTGGCTTCCACCTGGCGCTGCGGACTGCTCGGAAACACGCGAAGATCGCCGAAGTCTGCCATGGATCGCGAGTGAGCTGCGCCAAGTCGTCCAGTCCGCAGGTTCGTCAATTCTGTGAGCTCGCGCGAACTTAGCTGAGTACTGAAGCCGAGGCTCGCTCTCCGTATCGACAGTGGCCCATCCCGCGCGCCTATGTGTGTCGACGCCGTACTATCGAAACAGACCGAGCATACGGCAACATCGAAATCCTCGTCATCGTCGGCCAAGGTGAGTGACTTGGCACCAAACAACCCTGGTCCGCTCGTGCACCAAGGTGGCGGCGCATAATTATGCCAACAGCGCCAGCTGTTCCGATTGAGGCTATAGAGCCAGTTCGTTCGCATGGTGCGTTCGTCTCTCATCTTTCGCTCTCGATACGGCGCGTCACCAGACGATCGCAATACTTTACGAGCTCGATAAACAGCGTCCAGAGTTCACCAGCTGTCTGATGAAATGGCAAAAATACTACCGGCCGATCCTCGCGCCAATTCGCGAAATTCCAATCCACGATCCGCGGCCGTAGCGACGGAAAGATCGGTGTCTTCGGATAGGGCACGAAATTGTACAGGTTGTAGAGCTTCACATGACGGGCGGTGTCCTCAAGGAATGAGATCGTCTGACGATGTGCTGCCATCGTCGCGTGAGGCAAGCCGCCGAGAAGATTGAGAACGACATGAATCCCGCGGACACTCAGCCGCTCGATCCATGTATAATAGCGCTCCGGATCATTTCTCTTCCTCACACTGCGAAGCACCTTCGAGTCGGCTGTCTCAAAGCCCATCTCGACCACCACCACGCCGAGCTCTTCCATGCGATCGATCAGCCACTCGGACATCGCCTGAACATGGGTTTGGACGACGAAGCGATAGCCGTCGGGTTTGGCGGCGATAAGATTGTTTACCGCATCTCTCGATTGACCAAATGTCTTGTCTCCGATGTAGGCCAAACGCACGTTGGGAAAATGGCGGCCGATGTCGTCAAATTCGTCCACCAGGCTCTGCAGCGGCACAAGATGTAGTTGACGGCTCCACGCGTCGCCGCAGAACGAGCAGTCGTAGAGGCAACCATGGCTTGCATTGATACGTACAAGCGGAACCCGGTTGGCGAAGCGCGCTAAATGTCGATAGTTGGGGCGATAACCAAAGTCTGCTGGCTGGTGCCCAAGACGTACATCGCTAGTCAGATCGCCGGAGGAGAGTTTCTTTAGAAGACCGTGCTGCGCGTGCCCTGCATAGACCATAGAGAAGGAACCGTGCGGCTCCACACCCACCATATTCCCTCCCATTACGGTTCGGTGTCCGCGGCGCATCAGCCGCATCGATACATCTGTCGCAAGGTCGAGGTTCTGGGCCAATGGCGAGAACAGAAAAAGCGCCGGCTCTTTAGCGCTGCGCGCGAGGTGCTCGCTCAAGGCTTCGCCATCGCTCTGCATTAAGCTGAGATCCTGAAATTCGGTATCTTCTTCTCCAATTGCCGCGTCCAGATGTGCGACCCAAAGCGGCGCCTCCCAGAGGTCTCCTGCACGTAAGCGAAAGTCGGGTACTATCGACGCGAAATACTCAGCGTAGGAGTGATAGTATCGATCGAGGACTGGATCCGGGGTCACCTGCGACGGAAACGGCAGTTGGACAATCACGCTTTTCATGGCCGGACCGTTGAGCCTCATCGTCGCGCCACATCGCCCCCGAAATCAGCTGTGGCCCGAGCGAACATAGTTTTAGTGGTGCGACAATACAATCTTAGGTGGGATCTGGTTTGATTGCAAGCGAAGTCTTACTTGATACGATGTTCTTCGAAATCATGCCGTATCGCGAATGGCCATGAACACGCTTTCGAACCTCCGATCCTTGCATTGCGGCAATATTGACCGTGCGGTTCGCCCGCCGATCGAAGTCGTGCTGGTGGATTTTGGCGGCGTACTGTGCAACTTTAAGGAGACGCCGGAGATCAACATATTGGCCGACCGGCATCCCCGCCTTCGAGGAGATCTCGCGGCGCTCTTGTTCGAGAACGAGGCATCGTATGCGGGTATCCTTGGACGAATTTCCGCAGACGAGGTTCTCGGCCAGATCGGCAAAAAGCTTGGGCTCTCTGAGGAGGCGATGCAGGAAATCTGGACGGCCTTCCTCGCAGCCAATGTCGCCGATCAATCGCTATTGGAGGCCCTAGATCGCGTTCGCGGGCGCAAGAAGATTGTCATCTTGAGCAATTACTGGTCTAACGGCCGCGAGGTCATCTTCAGTAAGGTGCCGGAGACCGCATTCGACGGCCTCTATCTGTCGGCGGAACTCGGTATTCGAAAACCGCAGAACGCGATGTGGGATTATCTGATCCGTACGTTCTCAGTGCCACCATATATGATCGCGCTGCTTGACGACGACGCGGCAAATGTGCGGGCAGCTTGGGAAGCTGGTCTAGACGCTTATCTCTGGATAGGTCGCTAGGTGTCGGGCAGTCTGGCGGACGAGCCAGGCATCTACGGTGTTCGGATTTGTTGCAGTCAGTGGATGAATTGCGCAAATGATGGGAATAGCGCCAAACCCATAAGCAAGCTTGATCGCGTAGGGAGACCGGCCCGCCTGGACTTCTTGAAGTCCGAGATTAGCAGCTCGCATGATCGCGTGCTGATAGAGAAAATCCGATGGATAGAACGGCTTTGCAAGATCTTTCCGGTTGCCGCCGAGCCAGAGGTAATAGGTATCGCGCCAGATGAAGTTCAGCGAAATGGCGGCGACCGTGTCATTCGGCGCGACCGCAAGCAGCACCTCCATGCCCGGCAAATCGGCCTTGAGCAAACCGCGAAGAAACGCGAGCGGCAGGATATCGTTTTGGCCGTCGAGCCGAGGAACCCCTGATCTGACAAGTTCGGCAAGCGGGAGAGCTTGCGATGGTTTGATGATCTGGAGCGTTAGGCCGGTTTCGCTGGCGCGCCGCATGATCCGCCTTCGTTCCGCTCGCTCCTTCCTCTTGAGGCTCGCGGTTGGATCAACGGCATGATGGGGAGCAAGCCGCAACACCATGTTGGTCTGCAGCCGGCCGAGACGATAGCCGGCGCCGGCAAGATCCTCGAGTAGAACACGGTCGCGCCCGTCAATCCCGAACAAGAATGACATTGCGCCGCTATCCCGGCACAGTCCGAGATGGACTTCGAGGACTTCGATCATCGCGGACCTCGTGCGCGCAAAAGGCCCGCCAAGCCAGCAAACGAGGGCGTGCGCGCCGATGATTGGACCGGTCAAGGGGGGGCTGACGTTATTGCGATAATAATCAAGGCGCGGACAGGCCTTGTAGAGAAAACCGGGAATTGCCGCTCGGCAAACCTCACCACTGTGCAGAGCTATGTGCTTTGGTTGATCTGCGCCGGGCCAATAACGCTGGACGACAGAGCAGAAAGCCATCGTGTGGAATGGGGACCCGAACTGCCGGCAAAGAGCGTCCCAGCTCCGGCGGCGCGCGGCAATACGTTCATCCATCATCACTAACAGCGCGTAGCTGCTCTAGCAGGTCCCTCAATCGCTTAACCTTGATCGTTGCTAAACTACGATCAGGCGCTTCTGATAGAAACACGATGGCGAGCATTGCAGCGGTATAGAGGCGACAGCAGAGTCCCAGCGGCCGCTGCAGTTCGGCTTGTAGCTCGGTCGAGCCATAACCTAAAGCGAAGCGATCAGTCAGCCCGCCATATTCCTCGACCCGCGCAAGCTCGAGCAAGGCATTGGCGGTCAAGGCATTGGACCAGTCGATCAATCCCAGGAGACGACCGCGACGGCTGAGAAAGTTCGCCGGCCGAAGATCCATGTGCAACAAAGAGGGGGAGCGATCAATTGGTCGAAGATAACGTGCGAGAAATTCTTCTGTTGGAAGCGTGCCCGGCAATTCGACAAATCTCGCGACCACGGCCATTCGGGCCGCAGTGAGCCGGGCCACGATTGTTGACGCCGACTGGCCCCGCTGCGCGACCGGATGTATTCCGCTCGACGGCAGTTCGTGCAGGCGCTTCACAATGCGCCCCAATTGAAAATCATCCACCGGTACCGCATCTGTTTCGATACCTTCGATCATCAATACATGGGGCCCTTCGTCAGGACAAAGATATCCCATGATATTCGGCGCTGGTATGCCGTACTTATGCGACCGCGAGAGCAACGCATATTCCTGATGAAGGATTTGGAAGCTATCGAGTCCCTGATCGTTGTCGTTGGAAATCCAGCGCTCTCTCGGAAATTTCAGGACGAATGGAGCTCGTCTCCTGATCCGAAGCACAAATACCTCAAACTCTATGCCGCCACCAAGCCTTTCCGCGCTGTCGATGCGGAGATCGGGATCCATCGCGCGAAGCTGACCCAGCGCGTCATCAAGAGACCATATATTTTGAGGTGGTTGTGAAATCATCTTGTCACAGAGACGAGGTTACATCTGCTCTATATTTGCACATCATCAGTCTGACCTCAATCTGACGTTAGAGGTGATAGGGTCCCGTGCGGATGAAAGGATTTTGGTTTGGCCGCGTCCGGGCCGCCCGAAAATCAGAGGGTTCTCGGAACTCCGTTTTGAGTTGGACCCGGCCCACGGCCTTGCGGCGAGCCCGCCGCTTGCGGACGTTGAGCCCTTCCTCGCGATAAAGCCGGTAGATCCGGTTGATGGCTCGCCCTCCCGCCGCAGCAAGACGAACAGCCGGCGGTAGCCGAAACGCCGCCGCTCGTTGGCGAGATCGCGCAACCGGCCGCGCAGAACTGCGTCCGGCGGGCGGCTGGAGCAATAGCGGATCATCTTCCGATCCGCGCCCACGATCGAGCAGGCCCGCCCGTTCCGACAGGCTCATGACGGCCTGAAGATGCGCGACCGCAGCGCGCTTGGCGGCGGGCCCTACCATTTTTTTGAAAGGAGCTCGCGAAGTGCGGCCGCATCGAGTGATAACGTACAGAGTCTTTCGCACTTTCGATGAGTGGATCGCTGCTTACAATGAGGCGCGCCCGCATCAGGGCGCTGGTGGTAGACGCCGATGCAAACCTTGCTTGACGCAAGTGCTCTGTCGAGAGAGGAATTGTTGCCGGCTGCGTGAGGTCGGACATGAAATCTTTGTCGGACACCTGCCGCGACAAAGCACCCAGTGTCAGCTCAAGTCCCTTCTTTTACAGTCAGCGAGGCACGCAACTCGATCGGCCGATATTTCGACTTCTGCAACGCAGCGAATAGACGTTCGCCCCCCGCTGATGCTGCTTCTAATCAAGGGCCAGCTGCCAGCGCCAGCATGTGTTCGAGGACACCAGTCGCAACAGCGTTCCGAAGAAAAGTGCTTCGTTAGCCAAATGAGCGGATGCTCAGTCGTGAGCACCGTCGTATCGTGGTCGGATCGAAATCGCGAGGTGTCCATTCCTCTCCGGGCTCTAGGTCAGCTAGGTCAACTACATGACCCGTGCCTTCAACCGGCCACCCTCCCATCTTGGCTGCGCCCTCGTAGGTTGCCATGCGTCGAGAGATAACCACTTCATCCGTCGCGATGTTGTAGAGCTTCACTTTGTAAACGGTGGTCCTGGCCATCTCTATTTCCATTTGCTCTTGATCTGCGTCGTGGGCATCTCCGGCCAGATGGATCAGCACTAAGTTGCCCCGCCTGGGCAGTCCCGCAAGGCGGTCGGGGATGTGCTGCGGGGCTCCTTCTTTGATTTCTACGCCGTATGCGTAAACCAGCCCATCGTCGTTGGCGATCTCATTTATCGTATACTCGATTTCGTTTAGTTCGTCGGGCGTGAGGTCAAGGGCCGCGGCAATCGCCTCGGCTTCCTCGCGGTCGTACTCATCGTCAAGCTGCCCGCTACTCATTGCGCACCCCTGATCCAAATGCCGTTTCCTAAAGATCAACTTCGTCTGCATCGACTGACAGCATATGCTTCAACGCCTTTACGTAATGAGGGAGCGGTGAGATTCGATCGAGTATCCTGGGCGGCGCTCGCGACTTGGGCATTTGGCAAAGCTCGGTATTCTCAGCGAGTGGGAATCAGTTCACGTCTCGAAGGTAATTCAGCATACTGTTGCACGCATTCTCGGCCTCAGCGAAGCTTTGGAGCGGCCAGCCGAGAATCCTGATCGAGCCACGGCTCTGGTCAAGCGGACGCCACGAGGCGACGTAGCCCGACCTTCCGCGGAAGCCACGACCGGTCGGGCTCTGGAAGCTGATCACGAACGAATAGCCGCCGCTGCTCGCACTCCATATTTCCAGGTCTTCGGAAGCGCGATGGAATTGCAGAGGCATCAGGCTCCGTTCGCCTGGTCAACCCAGGACGAAATGCTTCGGTCGAACGAAATGACGGGTCAATACACGGCAGCTCTCGTCGGAAAATTGCCTTTCCTCGTCAAGCCATGGCATAGATCTGGAATTCCTAGCAGCTCGGCTTATCCGGTCTAGCCAAGGTTTGTAGCGCCAAGAGGGGCATGCGGCGCCTACTAGGATTGGCGGCTGCCCAAACAATTAGCTGCGCCAGGGACACGGCCTCGTGCGAAGCAAATTGAGCTTCGAAAATGCACTTAACTTCGCGAGTTGTAACAGCAAGCGCGTGCTCACCTACCAGGACTAGTTGTTGATTACGGCGAAGGAGGCATGCCAACGTTGCTAACGAAGCTGACGCTGGTCAAAGCGCCGGCTTGCCAAAGGCAGGGGGCGTTCGCAAATAGTAGAGGAGAGATATCATGGATCGCTCTGTCGCCGCTATCGCACTAACGTGTTTGGGAATCGCCCTTTCCAGTGTTGCCGTCGCACAGACGGCTAGACAGGATAACAACACCCTTCCAGGGCAGGAGCGCGCTCTCAGTGTTGCGCCCGGCTCAGTGCAGCCGACCAGAGGAGTCGTGTTTTTAACAGCGGCAATCAACTCAGACGGCAGCATAGCGGGCTGCTTCGGTTGCAACACCGCGAACACCAAAAGGTTAGGGGCTGGCATATATCAGATCGATTTCGGGCACAACGTACAAGCAATCAAGGGTTGGAGTCGGTGGGTTCAGGCGGACACCTTGACGATCGGTGCGGAAAACGCTTGGTGTAACACTGCTGATCGGGCCGGCAACGACAATGCAGTTTGGGTGAACTGCCAGACTAGCAGTGCGCCGGTTGATGCATCCTTTTTCTTGTTCGTCGCAAGGTAAAGCGACCGAGCCGCACGACGTTTCATCTCGCGCCGGATGGAAGCCGTGACGCGGCGGACCAGCCCCGAGATCCAGACCCTGAACCGATGCGGGTGGTTGTGGCCGCGGTACCCTTTGTCGACATGGATGCGGTGAGCCTCCACGCCAGTGAGCTTCTCCATGTCGGCGACCACGGGGCCGAGCGTGTGCCCGTCGAAGGGATTGCCGTGCAGTGCCTTGGCATGGAGCACGAACTGTCCACCCTTCGGGAAGGTCACGGGGGTGGCGATACTTGCCTTGCATCCGAACTCGTAAGGCGCGCGGGCTTTGGCCTTGCCGATGCACTCGACCTCCGGGGCATGTGACGCATAAACCTTTGGACCGCGCTGATGCTGATACTGGCTGCGCACCCGCTGCGCCAGATCGAGCAGCGGGCCGAAGCGAGCTCCCAGCACCGCATCGCCACCAATCTTGCGGTGGATCATCATGATGGGTCAGTTAGGCGCCGGCCGCCTTGTGAGACGGCCGGCCTCTTGTGCATTCCGTATCAGGCCGCGAGTGGATCGCTCAGGAGAACGCCGCCCAGGGATGCCCAGCCGGACCACGGTCCGGAGTGCGGCTTATCCTGCCAGATGTGCCACAGCGCGTTGTCGGTCCCGCGCGCAAACGCTTCCAGCCGGCCGTCGCTGTTGGCGATCGCGGCGGGGTCGCTGGTGATCTGGCCGCCAAGCGAGGTCCAGGCTGACCACGGACCGGCGTGCGGCTTGTCCTGCCAGATGTGCCAGAGCGCGTTGTCGGTCCCGCGCGCAAAAACCTCGAGCCGACCGTCGGAATTGATCACGCCCGCCGGATCGCTGGTGATCTTGCCGCCAAGCGAGGCCCAACCGGACCACGGACCGGCATGCGGCTCCTCCTGCCAGATGTGCCACAGCGCATTGTCGGTACCACGGGCGAACACTTCGAGACGACCATCAGAATTGTCGACCACGGCCGGATCGCTGGTGACGGTGCCGCCGAGCGAGGCCCAGCCTGACCACGGTCCGGCATGCGGCTTGTCCTGCCAAATGTGCCAGAGCGCGTTATCGGTTCCGCGCGCAAAGACCTCCAGCCGACCATCGGAGTTATCGACGCTGGAGGGCGAGCTGGTGAGAACGCCACCAAGCGAGGCCCAACTCGACCATGGACCTGAATTCGGCTTTTCCTGCCAGATGTGCCAGAGCGCCCTGTCGATTCCGAGACTGAACACCTCCAATCGTCCATCGGAATTCTCTGTCACTGATACCGAGTGGGTAAGCGCCGCTGCTGCATTTGTCACGACAACCTCCAATTGTATGTTTGCAATGAGGAAGAGATCTACCGCACGCAATTTAAAGTAGCATTCTTGTTCTGTTGCCCACAAGACGGTCTCGCGCGAAAGTGATCTGCGGGCTCAACTTCCCCGCATTCTCATTCGCGTTTACTGCAGTGAACGAAGCAACACTTTGGTTGCGCTCACCCCACAGGTCCCTCCGCGGCGCGAGACCGCGTAGTGATTCCTCGGCCGGTTTTGATTGCCGGAGATCCGCCGCAAGGTCTGCTGCCAGAGATCGAAGTGATCTGCGAGGAATGCCGCGGAGGCTAGCTGGCGTGCCGTGACGCGTGCGTCGGGGCTTTGGCCAGCCAGTTCTCCTGCGCCGCCGTCCCCTGATCAAAAGTGCGAAAGATTCTGGACATTACCCGATCGAGCGCTACCAGATAAGGCAGGTATGACATGTTGAAGGTGGTGGTACCCTCTGAAGCTTGCTGATTGAAACTGAGCGGCGAGCCACTCAGCACGTAGAAATCCTTTCCGGGAGATATCGGATGACCGCGACTATACACGAAGACGAGAAACGCGAACGGCGAACACGTGGGCCCGAACTGGCTGAGGCGTCACCCCCTGGAGCAGGCGGCGCGACTGATCATCTTGGAGAAAAGGCCGCAGCTGCATCGCGCGTTTCATTTACGTTTCCGGAATGGCAAAAATCAATCGAAGCGACAAGGAACTTGTTCGCCGCGTCACTGAATGACACGTTAAAATTGGCTGCTTCCTCTCTGCACGACCAGGCTGCTTTTCTGAGAGCTCTTGCCGACTCGAAAACCCCGTCTGAGCTACTGAAGTGCCACCTGAATTTTGCGGAGCAATCTTGGTCGAAATCGTTCAGCGAAGGCTCAAAGATATTGGATCGTTTGAAACACGTCCATCGGCCTGCGGTAAGTTAAGTAATCGGCCACGCGTGAAATAGGGCCGACGGCGCGCTATTCCCTCCGGACCCCAATCCCGAACTGAAATCCCGACCCGGTCTCGTGGAAATTGTCGCCTTGCTCCATAAGTATCGCCGCCGACCCCCAACAACAACGGTATAGGAACCACCTGCTCGGGGAAGCGAAAATGATCGAACGGCGCGTGCTTTGGTTTTGTCTCGGTCTTGGCCTCTGTGTCGGCCTTGGCGTATGGTTCATTCTGCCAGGCGGGCTGGCCAGTAAGAGCGATGGTGTTCGTACGAGCGACAATCCGCTTGTCGACAAGGTCAAATCAACTTGGCGAGCGCAGGATGATGAGACAGCGGAGCAAATCTTCACTAAGGTCTCAAAGGTAGCACACTTCATCCCCAGGGGATGGGAGGTTGGTCAAAAGACCCACTCGGGCGAGCGAGTTATCTTTTCGTGGGCCAAACACCGGGCCGATAAAACAAACGAAGAATATACTGTGACCTGGGAGGTGGCGCCCGATGGCACCGTGAAAATTGTGGCGCCGTATGCAAAGCCGATGGAACTAGGCTGGCAGGCGTTCGCACTCTCGCTCATTGCGGACGAAGTGACAAACGGCGAAAGCGGCGTGAACCGTCACTTTCTGCATAATCCCGCCAACTTCAACTTCGTAACCACCGCGCAGGGCAAGTTGGGCGATCTTCTGCGGCGTGGCCGCTGTTCTATCGACGAGCCGGTCGGAGTGCATTATTCGCCGATGATAGATGAGCAGCAAACCGTGAAGGGCGGGCTGTGGCGCGTCGGGCTTTCGGTCGACTGCAATGTTCCCGGACCTAGTTATTTCACCCGCGACGGAGTCATCATTTTCGAGAAGCGCGAAGGGCAAGATTGGGAGCCACAATCGTTCTTTGCCAAGGTTATCGCCACGTCTGCACCCGGCTCTTGGTTTGAGCTTGCCGACCCGAAAGATCAGGAAGCGTTCGAGGCGGACAGGAAGGTGTTGTCAAAATGACGTTCGCTGTTGATCCGTCGAGCGGACGATGATAAAGGCAGCATCGCTGTTCAAAGTGTCTGCGCTTCGTGCCGCACGTCTCGATCTCGGCAACCAAGCGCAAGTGGAGTTTGTCGGTCGGTTGGGCGAGGCAAGGTTGCAGACCGACGCGGTTGCCGCGCTTTGACGTTCCGGACTGTTGTCATGTACGACGCATCGATTATCCAAGCCCGCTAGGCGATCGTCGCGCCGAGCCGCGATCGCTCCGTCTCCGTACCCCCGACCAGCTCCGACGGAGCAATCGCCACTGGCGTGCCACTTCAGAGAAAGAATGGCAGCTTGAAAACAGCCCGCAGTTAAAGGGCCGATTGACATCCATCGATCCTTTCGACCTTTCGCCGCTGGCATTGGTCAATCAGGGCTCACTTGCTCGGTCGCCAGTTCGGTCTCTTCAACGCAAAGGCCGCCATATGGCGGCTTTTACGTTATGCTTCATCACCTTTGCCGTATCGCCTTTGCTAATAATAACTGCGTGGTTGCCCACGGGTTGCCCAAAAAGTGATAAAGTCTGACTAATCCCGGCTAACTTGAGTACGATTGAACGCCTCCGATTCTTGGCTCTACTTCTAGTCTTTCCTTCTTTTTGGTCCATTTCCAAGCTCAAATCCAAGCTCGCAGATCAGGGTTCGATTCCCCGTAGGGTCACAAGACAGATGGTCTACGTTTCTCGCGCGATGTCATGATTTCGTCGCTAGAATCAAGCGTATTCTGTCGTAGAGGCTTTTTGACGTGCCTCGCTCCTTTGGACCTCTTGCCACCGGTTGCCCACGGGTTGCCCAGAATCGGTCGCCATCATTGTCTTTGGGTTCAGCATTTCGATGGCTGTCCGGAGCGTGGACGGCGCCACATGGGCGTATCTCATGGTTGTTGTTATGGTGGAATGTCCCATCAATTCCTTGATAGCCGGCAGTGGCACTCCGCGCATTGCTAGGTGAGAAGCAAACGTGTGGCGAAGCGTGTGCCAGCCGATGGTTCTAAACCCAGCCTTCCTACAGAGTTTGCGGATCGCGTAGTGCATTCGGTAATTGGTGAACGGGCGGCCCTCCCAGCTTCGGAACACGTACCCGGTGTCCTTCTTACGCCGGTAAAGCATCGTGTACACATCAATGTCGAGCGGGATATGCCGCGTGCGGTTATTCTTTGGCGCGACGAGCATCTTCCCACGATCATCGTATGAATGTCTCACCGCAACGGTGCCCGTGAGCCAATCGAGAGATGACCACTGAAGGCCCCTGAGCTCTCCTTGCCGCATACCTGTCCGTAGCGCCGTCAGAACCAATTCGTGCACTAGGCCATTCGCCTCGGAAAGGAGCAGCTCACACTCTTCGGGCGAAAGATAATCAATTTCCGGCAACGCTCTTTTTGGCCATTTGATCTTCGGCGGCGCCCCCTCAAGCTCAAGCCACTCATATGCGGTGAGCAAGCACTTGTTGAGCACCGTCAGGCGATTCGTGATCGTCTTGTTTGTGTACCCTTGCTGGACCTGCTGAGCTTTATAACGTTCGATGTCATACCCCTTAATTTGTCCCATCGGCTTGCGACCAAAGAACGGGAGCAGAGATGAAGACAGAATGTACTTCTTCGACAGTTGCTCAGAATACTTGTTGTTCGGTCTTACATAGTCCTCAAACCATTTCACCGCGAACTCGGCAAAGGTCAGGTCCTTCGGCCGCAGCGCTCCGATATCTATCGAATCGCCACGTGCTAGCTTTTGTCGCAAGGTAGCTTCGTACGCCTGCGCACCGGCCTTTGTGTTCTCAGGACTACGTTTTCTATATCGTGTGGAGTTGGCCGTGAAATCGACCCACCACGAGTTTTTTATGATTCGTACTGTCATATCCGTTATTTATCGACTGTGTCGGTCCGCTGCCTCGCCAAATACGAAAGGAGGTCGTGTTTGGCGAAGCGAATGCTGCCGCCCACTTTAAGGAAGGAGATGCGTCGCCGCTGTTGCAGGCGTCGCACGCTAGAAGTGGAAATTCTCAGTAGGTCGGCCACTTCAGCGGTGGTCAATAACTCAGCATCGGCTCCGAAACAGTCGGGAATTTTCAAAGAACCATACGGCGTCGGCGAATTATCATCGCCGGCTGGCATCTCGACTCTACCATTGTTGGGAGGTTTGTGCATGTGCACATGTTGCGCGCCGACTCGAACGAGGGCCAGGCGCGGAGCCGTGACCACAGGGGCCGTCCGTGAATTGGGCGGGCTTCCACTGGAAGCTGTCCAATTGATCCGCTTTCGTTCGTAAACGACTGTCTGGCCTGGGCCAGAGACATTCAATAAGCCAGAGGTGCCCGGAAAGGTTCGATTCCTGCATCGCGCCCAAAATGAAAATTCTGCACGTGTTCAGGCATATCGCTCAGTGGCACAGAGCGAGCCAATTCTTCGCTCGCGTGGACAATTCGACAATCTGTGCGATTTGTACTCGCAAAGAATCAGTGTCAATCGTGTTTCATCGTCATTCTAGGCAACCCGTGGGCAACCACGCAACATTGCTAGATGCGGTAATGGGGCCGGCTCCGAGCAAGGGGTCACAATGGTGGCTGTCCCCCGATAGATGATCAAACGGGTCACGACTTGGGTCGGCCCCAAGCATCTGGAGACGGAGACAGCCACCGCCATCACCCCTTGCTCGGAGCCGGCCCCATTACGGCATCTAGAGACGGTCCAGGAACCTTCTCATCGCACAGGTCGGCGCACCGCGGGTTCGCAAGGGACCTCAGCCTAGCTGATCCAGAGTTGCCGAAGCAGGACTTTGCGGGGGTATGCCGCAGTGCCCCTCGGGCGTTCTGCGACCTTTTGGCGATGCCACTGGTTTGCTGCGTATACCGCTGCCTCGTGGTCATCCGTTGGAGAGCATGCATCGGCCGTCGCATCGCGCGACGCACTTGTCACCGGCAGGCGCACTTGGCGCTTGCTCGTAAACGCCGACGCAAGTTGAACATGTTCGAGCAGCTGAAGAACGCATCGATGGAGCAGGCGTTTGAGCGGATCTGACCGAGCCCCCCGGGCGAAAAAGGGTGCCAGCCGGCGGTGACGTTTTCGGACGAGCGCGATAAGGCTCCCGCATGTGCGCAGATGACGCAGATCGTAGATAATGAGGCCGCGGGGCAAAGACCTTGCAACAGGGCCTTGTGAGGCGTATCGTATGCTAGTTAAGATTGCTTGGGGCCGACCGCGCAAATTGCGAGAGCCATTGAGATGCAGCGATGGTTTGTCCTAGCCGCTCTTGTAGCCGCATCGGCATCGCTAGCCGATCCGCGGAGTAATGCAATGGCAACACAACCCTCTAGTCTTACTGCCGTCTGGAGCGAGGTAGATAGCGCCGTGCAATCGCTTCGGCGCGAGGTCGTGCAACAGTCCCGAAACACGGATGTCATCACCGTGGCAGTCCAGCAGCTGGACCGTGCGCTGGCGACCATATGTACGTCTCAGCGTAATGCCAGCGAGGCAACCGCCGTAGCACCGTCCGGTCCCGTCACCGGATCGAACCACCGCCCCGATCAGAGCGAAAGGGTGCTGCGGGAGCGCTTGACCGCGCAGACTCATCGCCCGGCCGGTCCGATCGGTACCTCACAAGGCTCTCGTGACACGCCTGCCCAGCGCGGAGCGAAGGATGCTTGTGTGGAGGCCTTATCGGCCGCGGCTGCTGTCCGGGCCGCGGTAGATCGCGGGGATGCGTCGGGCGAGCAGGCCCTGACGCGGCTCGAAGCTATCCTTGGCAGCTTGCGGCAGGATCGACCTTGAGAGCCGCCGGTCGTAGGCGAGGAGAGCTCAACCAGGTTCTTGTTAGCCTCTGAGGCGCCCAGTTGCCAAAGAGGTGTTGCTTGGTGTTCCAGGACGATGGCACGCTTCGCGTGCCATCCTTGGTTATTTTGATCATAGGGAGGTTAGTCATGCAGATGCTACGCTCCTTTTTTTTCGCGTTAGCCGTATGGATTCTACTCGCCAACGTCGCTGGGGCACAGGTGGTCGAGACAACCCAAGCGGTCGCCTCGCCCCCAGCCGAAACCCGCATCAGCCCGCAAGCCGTCCTTCAGCCGTCGGCCGCTATGCGGCAAATCTTTCAGCAGCGCTCGCAAAACATTAGGCTGCATCATCGGCCGATTCCGCTCGAAGCAATATCCCCCCGGGCTTTGAGCCGGGCCATGGAGGAAGCGCCGCCTCCTCCCCCCCAGACTAACATTACTGGGACTCCGGATACGAAAGCAGCCGCGGCTCCGGCAGTTCAGCTAGTGACCAATCGAGAGTTGAGCGATGTCGAGACCAATAACTTCACCGCGCTCATCAGCGAGCCGTCGGTCGCCGTGCGCGGCAACGAGATCCTGTACACGGCCAACTGGTTCTCCTCTTTCTCAACCGATGGCGGTCAGACGTTCACATATGTCGATCCTGCTGCCTCCTTCCCCGAGCCGGTGGATGAGAACTTCTGCTGCGACCAGCTCGCCTACTATGACCGCGGCCGCGACCTCATGGTCTGGGTGCTGCAGTACATCCATCCGACGACCCAGGGCACGAACCGCCTTCGCGTAGCAGTCGCCCGCGGGAATGACATCACGGCGCGGAGCTGGCGCTTCTATGATTTCACTCCCCAAAACGTAGGCAACTGGACCGCGGAGTGGTTCGACTTCCCTGCAATGGCGGCAAGCCAGAACCATCTTTACCTGACAACCAACAGCTTTGGCTTCGGTGCGAGCGGCGGCTTCACCCGAGCTGTGCTCTTACGGCTGCCGCTCGATGCGCTGGCGAACTACCAGGGATTCAACTATCGGTTCCTGGCCACCAGCGACGTAGGCTCACTCCGGCCCGTGCATGGCGCCGATACGACCATGTACGTAGCCGCGCATACCAGCAGCGCCCAAATTAGAGTCTATGAATGGGGGGAGGCGCAGAATTCTCTGACCGTTCACAGCGTGAGCGTTGCGCCGTGGAATTCCGATGAGTACGCGAGCCGGCCGGGAACCGAATGGCTTGGGCGCGCCGACGGTCGGATCACGGCCGGCTGGTTTGCCGGCAATCGGATCGGGTTGGCCTGGACGGCTGGAAAGGACAGCACCTTCCCGTTTGCACACGTCAGGGTTGCGAGGATTGACCCCGCCAGTTGGAATACAGTCGACCAGCCGCACATCTGGAACTCGACCTTCCCGTTCGCCTACCCAGCCGCTGCGCCGAACATGGCAGGCGAAGTCGGTGTTGGGCTCGCCTATGGCACAGTCGCCGGGCTGTTCCCGAGCCATATCGTGGGCGCGCGCGACGATGCCGCAAACGTTTGGCGGCTGGTAATTACCGCGCAGGGGAACGCCGCACCGGGACGGCCTGTCTGGGGGGATTACTCCACCATTGGTCTGCACGGGCAAAATCCTAATGACTGGGTGACAGCAGGGTTCGCCCTAGATGGCGGCACCACGAACAGCGATGTAGTGCCGCGTTACGTGCGATTCCGACGGGGCATCGCCCTCGCCGGGATCACGCCTATCCCATCATCTGAGCCGCCCACGGCATTAACCGCGCAAGCGGCTACCCAGCGCCTCGACCGGGCGGCCGTTCTGCGCCGATTTGAGGAGCTCGAAGCGCAGGTCCGCGAGCTTAAGGCGATCTTGGGCCGTTGAGTTCGCCGGCTATCGAAAATGTGTTGGTTGTCTGATGTGACAGAGCTCTTCTGAAGATCTTTAGCCACAGGTCAGTGATAGCTGCCGGTCGAGCTGAGGCTCGTTGCGATGAGGGCCGACGCTAGAAAGGTCAAAGCAATGTCTTATCGCGCTGCATACCCGCTTGTTGTCGCGGCCGCTGCGATCAGCGCCGACCCGTCAGCCAACAAGGCTTGGAGCCAAGAACTAAGGGTCACGCATCGCATCATGGAGTCCATCCCGACGCAAATTGAAGAGAAAAGAAAGGCGAAGCGTAACAAGCTCCTTGACGCTATGAAGACCCTGCCCGGCAATGCGGCCGTTCACCCATACATGGTGATCGTCGAGGCCGCGAAATGGAAGCCAGGGCGCATCGTGACGGTCGCCTTCTTCGGCGGCGACAATGCCTTGCACTCCAATATCGAAAAGGTCGCGTTGGAATGGGGTGAATTCGCCAACATCAAGTTTGACTTCGGAAAGGACGCGGGCGGCAAATACCGTACTTGGTCCACATCGGACGCAAACTACAAGGCGGATATCAGAATATCATTCAACCAAGTCGGCTATTGGTCGACTGTTGGAATTGAAAGCCGCGATCCGGACATTGTGCGACCGAACCAAGCCTCAATGAACTATCAAGGTTTCAGCGAAAGCCTGCCGCAGGACTGGGAATCCGTCGTAAGGCACGAGTTTGGTCATGCACTGGGCCTTGAGCATGAGCATCAGCATCCAACCGGCGGCTGCGACTGGCGATGGGCGGACGAGGCCGGATACAAACCGACAACGGATCAGTTCGGTCAGGTTATCGTGGATAGCACGGGCAAGTTTCCCGGCATCTATCGCGTCCTTGGTGGACCTCCGAACAATTGGTCAAAGCAGGTCGTCGATAGAAACATCAAGCAACTCGCGAACTCGGCAGCCTATCGTTTCGGCGCGTTCGATCAGCAATCTATTATGAAGTATCAATTCGATGCGTGGATGTTTCTGAAAGGAACGCAAAGCGTCTGTTACTCCACGGAATCGAACGAAAAGCTCTCGCTGGAAGACAAAACGCGCATTGCGGAGTACTACCCCAAGGACCCGGCGGTCGCGGGCGTCCTGACCCAAAACAAGATTGATCAGGTCGCAACCATCACGCCTTATGTTGCCTCCTTGCCCATTCTTCGTAATCAACTTCTGCGCATTCAAACCGAGTTCTCACAATAACGGCGTCGAGCGCGCCGCGGCCCGGTGAGAGACCGCACAAGAGGAATGAGCGAATGAACGGCGCTTTGCGTTGGTGCGTAGCAATGTTGTCTATCGCTAGCATGCAGCTAGCGTCGGCGAATGCGCAGCCGACGTAGTTTCCGGAGCAAGCGACGGTCTTTATAGAGGTGCATGTGGAGACGCTCGACCCAGCCACGAATGAAGCTAGGCAGACCAAGGTTGGCGAGGGAACAGGCTTTCTTATCCATAAAAGCGGCTGGGTGATTACTGCGGCTCACGTTACAAAAGTCGAATTGCCAGCAAATGCAAAGCTAATCGTTCGCGGCTCGATGCGATCCAGGCATGCGACGAAGTTTCCGCTCGAAAGCCCACCTCGCGGCGTGGTGGCGTCGGACGCCGCACTGCTTCGTTTCCCACCAGACATCGGCATTGAATTCCCATACCTCTGCGTTGTGAAACATCCAAGCATCGAAACCGGACACAAGCTGATGGCGCTGGGATTTCCGTTGGGCTTTGATCTTTCCATTCGCCCCGGCGTCGTGACCTCCATCTCGGCGCCCAATGGTCTGATACAGACTAACCTTGGATTGGCCCGCGGCATGAGTGGCGGCCCGGTTCTTGACGATAAGCTCAATGTCGTGGGGATCGTGCATGGCGGGATTGAAAATCAAAGCAGCTTTGACTTTTTCACGCGCGTGAACCTTGCGCTGCCGCTCTTCGAGGTGCCTCCCGCAGCCTATGCTGGAGATTCCTGCTCAGCCGCGCAGAGAACATCGGCTCGCCCAACGACGATCGAGCGATCCTACCAAATTAGTGAAACTCTTGACGAACACCCCAATGTCGCGCCGACTTCGAGAGCGTATGTAATCAGGAAAAATGCCGACCCTGGACATATTATCGTGGAGGCAAGGCTTGTTCCGCAGTCTGACAGCCGCGTTAGCGATCTCACGACCACAATCTCAGAAGATCGGCGCAGCGTGGAGCTCAAGTTCAGGCTGACCGCGGGTCCGGTCTTCGACCGCTATCGCGGGTGGCTGCTTGGACAATTGATCCTGACGATGCAACCGCAAAACTAGTGTCCCGAGTCACAAGTTCGCAATCATAGATTGCGCAGTAGATTCGCGTCGCTGTGCCAAGGATGGAGGCAAGCCGCGACGGAGTCTCCAATGGCTGTCCAGCAACTTGCCTCCCTGGCATTGAGCGCTGATGAGCGTGCCGAACTGACGTCGCTGACGATGCGGCGGAAGACGGCGCAGGCGCTAGCTCTGAGAGCCCGGATCGTGCTGACCTGTGCGGAAGGCGGGCAGAACACGGAAGTGGCGGCCAAGCTGGGGCTGGACCGGCAGACCGTAGGCAAGTGGCGGCGGCGTTTTATTGAGCAGCGCGTTGCCGGGCTGCACGACGAGCCGCGCTCCGGGGCGCCGCGCACGATTGACGATGCCCGCTGGCAGATGCGGGTGCGATGTCGTCCGGGATCGAGCACCGGCATCGGCGTCTCGTCGCAAAACACGCGCTGCGCAGCCTGGATCATCCGCAGCTGCAGTTCGTAGAGGCTCTTGAGCCACCAGGCGGCACGCTTGACCCAACCGACGAGTGTCGCACGGTCACGCTCCAATCCTCCTCTTACCCAACAACGGCCCGCTGCTTCACAGGCTTGGGCGAGACGGGCGTCCACTCCAACCCGTCAAGCAGCATCGCAAGCTGCGTCGCACTTAGATGCACCACGCCGTCGCGGATCGGCGGCCAGGTGAAACGTCCTTGGTGCAACCACTTCGTTACTGGCGCCATGCCGCTGCCGTCCCACGCCAGAAGCTTCACTCGGTCCATGCGCTTGCCGCGGAACACGAAGACGTCGCCGCCATACGGGTTCGCGCGCAGGGCTTCGCTCACCAGCGCCGACAGCGTGTGCACCGATTTGCGAAAGTCGACCGGGTGTGCCGCCAGCACCACTTTGAGGTCGGACCTCACCGCAATCACCGGATACCCCGAGCGCCGACAGCACCATCGAAAGCGTCGCCAGTTCCACACCCGGCGCGATCCGGACGCGCGCCCCACTCAGCTCGATCTCGATCACCCCGCAGGCCCTGGTCGGCGGCGCGCTGAGCTCCTGTGCCGGCGAAATACGCTCGTCGGCTGTGCCGCTGCTCTCGGACCCAACTTGGATTGGCACAAAGCTCGGCGCCGTGCCCGCTACCGCCGCCGCAACCTGGCGTCGCCACACCGTGAGCAGCCCGCGGGCAACGCCATTGCGCCGCGCTACGTCGGAGATGTTCACGCCCTCCCCAAAGCTCTCCGCCACGATCCGGGCCTTCTCCTCGCCCGTCCATCGTCGCCACCGACGTTCCCCCGTGATCACATCGACACGACGATCGGAATCACCTTCCTGGCATGAAGTATGGCAATTGCCATCGTTCCACCTCCACCGATCCGCTCAGGCTGTATCGCGCTAGCCGAGGGACAACTAGGTGGGGCCTCACGCCGGTTACCATCAATCCTCTGTACCTGTCATCCGACGGCAAACTTTGGATTCAGTTTGACTCACTGGAGAACCACCGGCGTTCGGAACGCTGGAGAGGCGTCGGGAGTTGATGCAGAAGTACATGAGTATCATTGCAAGCGACCGATATGGCTTTCAGAAACTCGTCACTGCACTAACGTGGATGGAGGCAGCAGATCGAGCAATCCGGGTGACAAGTGAGGCGCCTGAACCTCCCCGAGCTGTCACGGCTTTCAGTAGCTTCCACTCGCGCAGGTCGGCGTTTTGTCGCTCGTGGCCCCGTCCCCGACGTCACCCTTCTGCCACCCCGGCTATTCGCATGCCCTCATAAACGCGTTCGCGTTTGATCAAGTAGGTTGGATTATCACTCGATGCGCCGTCACGAAAGCGGCGGATCGTAAAGCTTGGATCAAGCGAAAGTCCAGCCTTCGCGGCGGCCCTTGCATCATCGAGCGAACCGAGCAGCGCCATTACCGTGGCAAGCCCAAAGTGCGCTATCGGGTAATTCCGATTGGCTTCGATGCTGCGGTGGAACCAGTTGACTGCTTCGACCGGTGCGTCGATCTGCAGCTTGGCGAACGCGATCATCGTCAGCCAGCGGAAGGCCAACATATCGCAGGGAGAGAGGCGCAGGGCTTCGTTCATATGGGCTTCAGTCTCCGCCCCGCGACCCAGAAAGACTTTGGCGTCTCCGATGATCGCGTGCGCCTCTGCCGAGTTACGATCTAAGGCCAACGCTCGCTCACACTCCGATATGCCTTGAGCCACGTGGTTTGTGGCAACCAAAACGCCACCCAGCGCAACGTGGGCCGCGGCATAGTTCGGCGCGAGGGACAGCGCTTTCTCCAATCTCATCTGGGCCATCCCCAGATGGGCGGCCCTGTCGTCGGTCAAATAAGACGCTGCCATCGCTGTGTTGGCACCTGCGAGAGAGACCATCGCAGCGACATTCGCGGGGTCGAGTTCTAACGCCCGCTCAAAGCATCCGCGCGCCTCTGCCATATTTTCTGGCGTCCATCCCTTATTCCAGAAAGCTCTACCTTGGAAAAACAAGTCCATTGAATTGGGATGTGGCGATCGTTTCGCTCGGTTCGCCTCTGCCTCAGTGAGTTGAGCACTTAGGGCGTTAGCAAGCTGTGTTACGATCTCATCCTGCATCTCGAACAGATCGGTGACAGGTTTGTAAAAGCGATCGACCCATAAAAGCGCGCCGGTTTCGGCGTCTACGAGCTGAACGTTCACGCGAAATCGATCACTGCCACGCTGAACCGACCCCTCCAGCACATAGTTGACGTCTAACTCACGGCCGAGTTGCTTGAGATCGATCGCTTTGCCTTTGTATGTAAATGCGGTGTGTCGACCGATGACGAACGATCCGCTGATCCGTGACAAGTCCATGGTCAGGCTTTCGGTCACTGCGTCAGCGAAGTACTCTTGTTCCGGATCACGGCTGAGGTTAGCGAAGGGAAGCACAACGATAGAACGGCGAGACGCTGACAGGGCGCCCGGGCTCGCGTGCTCAGCATATGTGGCTGTGCTCGCTTTTTCTTGCACCACAGCATAGGCCCGGACTGGGCGGGCAATGTTTTTAAGGTTCTGTTCGCCCAAGTCGGCGAACTCAGCCCGGATCTTGCCCCGCACGTGATCGTAGGCAGAAGACGAGATGCAAATCCCGCCGGGTTCTGCGATGCTCTCAAGCCTTGCCGCAATATTCACGCCGTCTCCAAAAATGTCGTCCGTCTCGACAATCACGTCGTCTATATTGACGCCCACGCGGAAGGCAATGCGGCTCTCCTCCACCTCTCCTAGTGTAAGTTCCTTGATGCGGGCCTGGAATAACATCGCGGCGCGAACCGCCTCGACGGCGCTCGGAAACTCCGCCAAGAATCCGTCCCCCGTGTTCTTCACGATCCGGCCGCGGTGTTCAGAGATTGCCGGATTAACCGCGCCCCTCAGAAGCGCTGCCAGCCTAGAATGCGTAGCCTCTTCATCATTGTGCATGAGCCGCGAGTAGCCGAAAACGTCGGCAGCCAATATTGCCGACAATCTGCGCTCGACCCGGCTTGGAGGCTCTTGCGGCATGGCACGCAAATCCCGTCCACAAAATTAATGTACGACGGATCAGGGGACATCGCCAGCCGCGTTTCGGTGGATGCGGCTGGTAAATGCCGGCTATTGGCTTAAGTCTCGATAACGTCCCGGCCCGATGCTCCGACTGCCTTTCATTACTGAACTCAATCAAGGAAACGCCCGCGGGTGATCGCTCACCGAACGGAGTGATGCAGTGGATTCGAATGGAAGTCTGCGGTGATAGGGACGTTGGATTACGCCCAGGCCATGCCTGCTGCCCATTGACTAGGCTAGGCGCCCTTACGGATTTGCGTGTTCGCCGTCAGGGCCTGTGAGACAAACAGGGGGATTTTGCGGAGGGAGGATTTCTGGTTCATCGTAGCCACCAGGAGCGAAGATGAAGCAGAAATCCGGACCGGGCAAAGCGCCGGCAGACCAAGTGCTAAAGGACATTAGGCGCCAGACCCGCCGGCAGTATTCGGCGGAAGAGAAGATCCGCATAGTGCTGGAGGGATTGCGCGGCGAGGAGAACATCTCCGAGCTTTGCCGCCGAGAAGGCATTGCCGCCTCGATGTATTACGGCTGGTCCAAGGAGTTTCTCGAGGCCGGCAAGCGCCGCCTGGCCGGCGACACGGCGCGAGCTGCGACCACGGGCGAGGTGAAGGACCTCCGTCGGGAGGCCGCCGCCTTGAAGGAGGCCGTCGCCGATCCGACCCTGGAGAACCGTCTGCTCAAAAAAAGTATGAACGGAGATGGGGAGGACGAGGCATGAGGTATCCCGCCTCCGAGAAGGCCGAGATCATCCATTTGGTCGAGCAATCGCATCTTCCGGCCAAACGCACGCTGGACAAGCTCGGGATCCCGCGCGCCACATTCTATCGCTGGTATGATCGCTACCGCGAGGGAGGCGTTGAGGCGCTGGCCGATCATCGGTCTCGACCAGACCGGGTCTGGAACCGCATCCCGGACGATGTGCGGGGCCAGATCATCGACCTGGCGCTGGAGTTACCTGAGCTGTCGCCACGCGAGCTGGCCGTGCGGTTCACCGACGAACGAAAGTACTTTGTATCCGAGGCGTCGGTCTATCGGCTGCTGAAGGCGCATGACCTCATCACCAGCCCGGCCTATGTGGTGATCAAGGCCGCGAACGAGTTCAAGGACAAGACGACGGCCGTCAACCAACTCTGGCAGACCGACTTCACCTACCTCAAAATCACCGGATGGGGGTGGTACTATCTCTCGACCGTGCTTGACGACTTCTCGCGCTACATCGTGGCCTGGAGGCTTGGTCCCACCATGTGCGCTTCCGATGTCACAGCCACCCTCGACCAGGCACTCGCCGCCTCCGGTCTTGACCACATCGCCGTCGCGCACCGGCCAAGGCTTCTCAGCGACAATGGCTCGAGTTACGTGGCAGACGATCTGGCCAAGTGGCTCGACCAGAAGGGCATGCAGTATGTGCGCGGCGCTCCGTACCATCCTCAGACTCAGGGAAAGATCGAGCGCTGGCATCAGACGCTGAAGAACCGCATTCTGCTCGAAAATTACTACCCACCCGGTGATCTCGAACGTCAAGTACGGGCCTTCGTCGAACACTATAATCACCTCCGCTATCATGAGAGCATCGACAACCTCACGCCGGCCGATGTCTACTTCGGCAGGGCTGAGGCGATGCTCGCAGAGCGAAACCGCATCAAGCGCGACACCATCGCAAACCGCCGCTTGCAGCATCAACTGCAGGCTGCTTAAACTCTAACCCAGATGAGCCAGAGCCTCTCTTCGCGAAAAGCCTGATCAGTCTCAAATTATCTGACGACGGACAACGACAGCCGATCCCAAGAAGGGACTGGCCGGAGAGCCAAACAACAGGCGGAAAAGCCTTAATGAGAACGACACCCGTCTCGTAAAACGACAATCGAGCGCACAAAATAGAACTTCTTGGGCTCGATCTTCCCTTTCTACGACCCGAAGATCAGGTTCTTGAACTCCCGGACGCCCTTGAAAACCTCAAGATCGTTATCCTCCGCCGGCGTACTCTCGCGCGACGGGTCAAGCATCCTTTCGGTAATCGCTGGTAGCGGCCCGGCAGGGCCTGAGTTCAACCGGGTGAATAGCCAAAACCAAAAAAAGAACTCAGTTGCGATGCGTGACATGGCTCACTCCCGGCGGGCAGCTCTCTTCAGCAACCTGAAAGTCATTTCGAACGCCTCGAACGCAAGCTCCCACTGTTTAGTCGGCGCAAGTTCTGAGAACTCTGACTGGCGCTCGGGTCGATACCATCCGATAACCGTATCATGCACATTCTCAGGCATAACGTCCTTTACTACCGCAAGCGCAATCGGATCCGAATACATATCGGAAAGTCGGAGAATGGCGTTGTTATTGTAGTAACCTGCCATCCATTGCAACGTCGCTTTGTCCTGCGGAAAGCCAACAGCATTTGTTTCTAGTAATATCCTCAGAATATCGTGTCCGTGCTTCTGTATTTCCGATAGCTTCCGTTCAAGGCAATCCCAATGAGATATCCAAGGACCGGCCAGAGCATTTTGCGCTCCTGGTCGGTGAGCCTGCTGCTGAAGTTGTAGACGTCGAGTGTCAGTTGTTGGATTTTGCTCCTCATGGAGACGAGCCAGTCTAAATCTGACCTTGGCGCTGATCTTTCCTTGGGCATTGTCGCCTCTCTAAAAAAATCGCCCCGCGCGAGCGGGGCTTAAAGATCTGCTTAACTTGAGTGCCGATGAATCCATCGAGACCAGCTGTATGTTGACGTTTCCCGTCCACAGCCCGGGCATTCAGAAAGCTCACCCGGCACTGCATCTTCGGAGCTCCAGCACGTCTCGCAGAAGGCACACTGATACAAATTCCGAAAGCTTGCTTCTGTTTCCAAGGAGTCACCGTCAGAGACCGCGCTCGCATGTTGAAGCGCGCAACCTGCAGTTGGATCAATGTTCATGCCATCCTCCTTAAAATCGACACCCAGCGAGGTGCCGAAGCTCAAGGAGGATGGACGTCGCCTCCTAGCGCTTCACGTGGAAGGATATAATGGATTGATCGGCGTCGCAACTACAACGTTCAAACTCTGCTCAAGCATATCCTGAAGATTTCGCTCGTGGATACAAATAGCCCATCGGTCCCGCGCAACGTCACTGGCGGTATTATCTTAGCAACCAAGATGGCAATCGTCATAAATCTGCAATCAAAGCGCGCTACGTAGTTTGGTCCAACAAATTGCAGCTGCTCGGAGTGAAGCGCAATATTTTTTGCTTAGTGATTTGTCGAGATGGATATTCGCGCATGGCCTACGACACTGCTACGGTGCAGATGCTCCGCAACGTTCTTGACGAAGTACTTGCTAGCTCCACGTTCATCGAGCAGAGGCAACGCTCTGCGGCTGGAGATCGCGGAACGCATCCTTTGGCTTGCCTCACAGGGGGAGCGTGAGGCCGCAAGGATCAAACAGCACTTGCCGAACGAGTTTTTGGCGAGAGGTAGCTATAGCGTAAGAGCCGAGAAGGCCATCGATGATAAGCAAGGCTCCGCGTTTGTGTTCGGACATGCGATACCGGGGATACTAGGGTTCAGACTCAATTGATCCAATAGGCGACGATGGCGGCGAGGTGGACGGCGGCTATTGCGAACTTCTGGTTCAGGACACTAGGTGCGTTCTCATGGGACGAGCTTACCACGTCCCTGCGGGACGCGTGTACATAGGGATTCCATCCCCCCACTCGTTCGTCGCCAACGCCCTGAGCGCCGTGCGGCTCGCTCGCTGGTATAGAAAAAGGCGCCGGTTGTTCATCCGGCGCCCTTTGAAGAGCTCACTGCTTTCCCACAACAAGAAGTGCGTGAAAGGTCAACCGACAACAGGCAGCTCCCATCACCCCAAGGATTACCGCGGGAAACGGGTCATACCCGGACGTCGATGCACACAGAACCCCAAATGCGATAGAAAGCGCATTACTCGTAAGAGCACTTTTGGTCATTAATACCTCCTCGACCGGACTGCTGGCCACGACAATTCGTTTCCAGCACGCGGTCGACGAGAGAAACGACGTGTTGCATACTACCACTCAATGCAAAAAATGCAAATGATACCAACCACTCCCCCGTGATTCGGAAGATGAGGTATTTCAATGGCCGTGCTGTACTCGAGGTTGCCGCGAGTCGAATCGAGCTTGTCCTAGGGCAAAGGGAGACGACGCCCGATCATACGCCTGCGCATCGTCGGCCCGGATGAATGGCGACTATCTTGCTAGCCTGATTGCCCCGATGTCGAGCGAAACCACAGCGATTCGTGTGTCGTCTCTATTTCGCGGAGCCTGGAGCAAGCAATTTCAGATTCTGCACTTCCGTGGGAGTCGGCGCGCGGGGGGGCATATTTGCTTCCGTGATCGTCACGATCACGGAAAGAGCGTCGTCGTGGATCACATCCGGAGGAACGGGCAGCGAATAAGTGCCGGGGCTCTGGCGCTCGGCTCTGCCGAATGGCGAGATAGCGCCGAGCAGCTCGCCGGTTCGCGTGGTCACGCGGACGCGTTGCCCTGGCGCGAGAGGCCCGATCTGCACCTCAAGCCATGCGATCGCGCCTGGACCGATGGAATGCGGCAGCGTGAGTGTGCGCTTCATTCCCTCTTGCTCTGCGCCATGTGCAAGCGACGCTGCGAGCGTCAGAGCGATCGCCCAGCGGCGCACAGCCTACAACGCTCCGATCGAAACGGCCTTGAGCACGGGAGCGGTCTCCTCTCCGTTTATGGGCGTGACGCTGACAGCCAGATTTGCACTCGTCGCGTTGGTGGCAAGGGATGGGGCGAGAGAGCGCAGGGTGGTGGGAAATGGCACTGCAAAGGTTGCCTGGTCAGACATGTGCATGCCCGCCATTTGCGGCCCGAAGAACCCGACCGTTCCCGCATAGTGGGGGCTGTCGACCCCGAGATTGGTTGCATTCACCGGTGCCCCGACAAAGACGCGGAACTGGCGGACACCGGACGCGCCGTGGGGGCGCGCCAGCGTGACCTGCGCCATCAGCGGGCGCGGGTTACCGGTATTGCCACGCCCCAGCAGCGTGGTGACTGGAACCGCAACGGAGGCGGTGTTTGCGGACACGTGCGCTGCGACGACGGGCGCCTTTGCCGTGGTGAGCTTTGCGACCTCCTGCCTGATAAGGACTTCGCCAAACCCCTTGTCGTCGTAGTCGTAGTCGAAGCGGTCCGTGTCGAGATAGTCTCCGGCCTTGCCATTCAAAACATAGTTTCCGGCGCCATCCACAAAGAACAGGAACCGCTCGTCCGAGAAGCTCTTCAAGTCATTGCCCTTCGGCAAATAGGGCTGCCCCAGCAACTTCTGCTTGCGAGTCCACACGTCCCACAGCCGGTCCATATTGGCATGGTGAAGAAAGAAGACCGGATCGACCGGAGACAGGAAATTGGTCATGTTTCCATAGGGCCCCGGATCGAGGGGGCCCGCGCCGCCGATGCAGTTGTGGACGAGGTTGTGCGGCTGGCCCTCGAGCACGGAGAAGGCTGTCGGGGAGTTGGGCGGCGCGGTATTGTGCGAAGGGGTTTTGATGCTTGTGAAGCTAAGATAATTGATCGAATTGTTGAACTCGGGTGGCAGCAACCCTGACATCACGGTGAACCTGGATACGGCGTTCGCGGTGTCGGCGTCGAGGCGTGGATTGCTCTTCGACAGATAGCGAGCGCTGCATGTCGGCGCGAAGCCTTCATTGCCCGAAACGCCGTTGCCCGTCACGTCATTCCAGAGGTCCTTTACCTGCTTGTAACCGCGAGTATCCAGTTGGCTCTTCTGCGGGGAGGACAGGCTTTCCCAATATTGCGTCAGCGCCGGCTTGATGAACGAAGTGAAGACGGCGAGATTGTCGGTGTAGGGCTTGTATGCGCTGTCCGTCGGCGACAACACGCCGTCGAACATGGCGTTCGGTATCTGCGGCAGCTCGGTCCAGTCCCAGTAGGGAAGGGCGAAATCGGCGTCGCCGCTCAGCGCGCGGATCGTCTGCTCGAAATAGCCGAGATAGCCGCGATGCCACACGTAGAACCACCAATTGCCATGAGGGCAGTCCATCAGGTGGATGAAGGCATTGCGGAACCAATTGTGGGGATTCGCAGGAGGCAGATTCAGCATCGCTTCGACGCCCTTGGCGTAGCTTGCCAGCGCCTTCTGGCCTTCAGCGCTGGTGACGTTGCACCTTTTGTACTTCGCGGCCGCAAGGGCCGGCTTGATCGGAAGGGTCACAGCGGTGGCCGCCATTGCTCCCAAAAGCTCGCGGCGTGTGATCTGATCGATGCGCATCAGCTCCCTATGTTTCATCACTCGATGTCTCCTCCGTCGAACATTCAGGCCTCAGCGTGCGGGGGGTAGAAAATCGGCGCCTGTGGATCCCGATGCCAATCGTACTCCGCCGCCTTAGCAGCATTCTCGGCGACGGCGCGGCCGGCTAGCCTGGACACGAGGTAGAAGCCCAGGTCTGTACCGGCAGATACGCCCGCCCACGTCACGTAGCGGCCCGCGTCGATCCAGCGGGAGACGCTGTCCCAGAGCACCTTCGATCCCTGCTGTGTCACCCAGGCGAAGGCGCCATGGTTCGTCGCGGCCGGCAGGCCGTTCAGCAATCCGGCACGCGCGAGCACCGCCGCACCAGTGCAGACGGAGGTCATGAGCTTCACCTTGCCGTCCATCTGGCGGATCCAGTCGAGCAACGCGGCGACGCCGGCCGGATCCCCCTTGTCATCCAGCAGCGGCCAAGTCCCGCCGCCGCCGGGGATCATCAGGACATCCGGAGGATCGACCAGCGCCTGCTTCATATCCTGATCCGGCAGGACCGCAGGACCGTTGGTGCTCCTCACGCTTTCGACCTGACGCCCGACTAGCGTCACCGCGAAAGGATAGGGTGGCGGGTCCGCGTAGTCCTGGCCGAGAAAATGAGAGATAGTGAATGCCTCGGCGAAGCCCGATCGGCTCGAAGCCTTCAAAGACAAAGATGCTGATCTTCAGCGTAGGCGGAAGGGCCGTGCTGGGAGTGGCCGTGCTCATGATAGCTGCTTGAACGAGCCGTGGAACTGATCGAAGGTGAGATCAGGCTCTGTGATGTTGGTGACGATGGTCTGTCGGTTGTAGTTCTCGATGTGGACGACCGTCGTCTTGTCGGACTCCTGCCAACTCACCAGAAAGATTCCGTCGGTGATCGGCTCGACCTTGATGGTCACGGTTTCCGATCCGACCTTATTGCCATCTTTATCCAGATTGTAATAGGTCAGCGATGTTTCCGACACGAAATCGAGCTCGACCTGAAAGGCGATGAAATCGACGAAATACCGATGACCAACTCCGGGAAATCCGCTTGCCATGGTGCTCACCCTATCTCTGGCGTTTCCCGGCCCTTGAATGTCGTCTCTGCAATCGCAAGCTCGTGAAAGATCTGAAAGCGCATCCAGTCCAGAGAACATCGCGCCGGTCAACTGCAGGACTTTGTAGGTGACGGATCAATTTGATCCTGAAACGATCAAGGTGTTCGCCTACCCGATTTCAGCGAATAGACTTCGGTCCCCGCTGATGCTGCTTCTGAGTCCTCCGTGAAGAACGCGGGCGACTGCCGGTTTAAGCGATCTTTTGAGCCGGGACGGTTTCGGCGAGCGGCCGGATGAGGGCACGCAAGAGTGCTGCGAGCCATCGCACGAGGAGGCGGGCGCGAGCCAAAGGTTCTGGGGAGGCGCGTGGTGGGCATGATCCGGCGATTTGTGTGTGCCGGCGCACCAATGTCCGCCGCGTTCGCCACATTGAGCGCATCGCACTCCTTCAGCCCTATCTTCACTCACAGAATGGCCTCGCGCGGTCGACATTTCGGTCCCCCGCGATGAGGGGCGGAATGGGCGTATTGCAAGAAGCGTTCCGAATTTCCGGCGAGTTCCTAGTGCAACGGATCGAGGAAGGCGTTGCCCAATCCGATAAACCAATCCTGGATGTCGACCGCAGGGCCATCGCTTAGGCAAGTAATCGCCGAGAGAAACATCTTATCACCAATGTGCTCCCCCAAGGCCCGGTAAGCCTCGAATTGAACCTCAGTAAAGAACTGGTTGGCAGTCGAATGATGAGGAAAGGCCGGCTCATCCAACTTGTATCGTCTGATGAACTCGCCCTCATTGCCAGTCAGTGAAAGCTTCAGATAGGCGAGATAGCCAATCTCCTCTTGTTGGTCCAACTGACCCAAAGGATACTTGATGCGGCAGAAACGAAAATGAGATCGACTGAGACCTTCATTTCCTAGCCTTAGATCTTCGAGATTAGCTTCGATTGTGATGCCGAAATCGATGTAGGCTAGACGCTGCAGATTGGTTAGGCCATGAAATGTCATTTTTTCATCGTGCTCGCCGTCAACAGCGACGATAAACCGACATCTACGACGCAACAGTTCGTATATTCCGAGATTCTCTATGTGTCCTCCGTCCGAAATTTGGATATAGGTACCTTTCTCATCGGCCGTCGCCAGCATCTCCTGGAGCAGATTCTTAATCGTTGGTCGGGGAGCTTTTTGGCCAGTGGCTTTCGGATTTCTAAGCCAGGCACCCAGTCGCAGATTCAGAACGGTCAACCAAAAGCTATTGTACCGTTTGGTCTGTAAGCCCATTTGCGGTGACATCGCTGCTCCAGACAGCGCCATTGCGGTTGCGAGATCGAGAGAAGGATTAGCGTTCTCCCAATCCATGATGGGTGAATAGTCTATGAGAGAGGCGCCTGCGGCCACAGGGGTGAATGACATCACGTCAGCATGGCGACCGCGCATCCTCGGATCAAATGAACCAGGAACGTTCAAGGCGCAGTTCAAGATCGGGAACAGAGATCGGGAGCTGTCTACATCGCTCAGCTTGATGGGCCTTGCCGGGTGGCATTGTCCATCAATCAAAAATGACCTCGCCAACTTTGTACGGTAAAAGTTGTGCAACGAAGTCGTGTTAATATCGAGGACAAACCATAGCGCAGTCGAAATCAAGAGGGCTCCTGCTGTGAACAATGCGGCTGATCCAAAGCCGACTATCTGGAACGCCCTGTACGCTGACGCTTCCGCGACAGCGAGCGCCACCATACTGGTGGCGGACAGAATGATCGGCCGAGAGAGACTAATGCGCGCAAATGCGGCACCGATGATAATGAACGTTGAGCCGACGACGGTCCAAATGATGATCAATTGCTCAACGCCTGACCGCTCAAACAGGAGGAGATCAATCAGGCGGTGAATGCCACCTAGCCCGACCCATACTGGTGGCACCAAGAACAGCGCACCGAGAAGGGCCATCCAACTCGTTTCACCAGCCAGAGATTGCCCTGACCATCCGCGCAGCAGTGGTACGGCCAGGAAGAGCCCAATGAGTCCGATGGAGGAGTACAGCGCGATTTCGTTCCAAGTTCCATCCGAAATCTCCGAGCGAAGCAGATAATCACCGAAGGCGACGACGGAGATCAGAGACAAGACAATGATTAAGGTCAAGAAGATGCCTTGAGCCTGCGCCATTGCCAGCGTGAAACGTTCCCAGACTGAGCCAGAAAGATAGCTCGCACCCTGCCGGATTCGCCGCAGAAGCTCAGATTCCCCTTCCCTCCTTTTGAATGGCAGGTCGGTTTCTCGAAGACTCAAATTGATTTCAGGTGCAGCCGTCCCCAGCAACTGCGTCAAGAAAGATCCGGCATAGCCTCCGCCAGAAACGGTGGAAAGGTAATCAAATTGCGGAAGCAAACCTCGTTTTGAGAGAGCTACCATGATCCCTATCGCGAAGGTTGCGCTCCTTATTCCCCCGCCTGAAAGCGCCAAACCCGCGGCCCAGTCTCGTTCGGCAATTTTATAGAACTTTCGTCTCTCGCAAACCTTCTGTTCCTCCGCCTTGCTTAAGTTCGAGCGATTGCAGGTTGCGATTTCTCCCAAAGGACGCCAGCCGACTGGTCGTTCCATCTCAATCTTGACGGCCTGGTTGATTGATCGGTCCGCAATCGATGCTGACAACCCCTCGCGATCAGGGATTGAGTTCAACACGTCATCGAGTGCGACGAGACACCTTTGGATGATTTGAAGCTCGGCACGAAAAATGTCGCTACTGTCCAGCGCATTGAGCTCCCCCGACTCACTTCTTTCGTGCCATTTTGCGGTGAACGGCCTGACGTAAGTATTCAAGACGTGCCACACGATGGTCTCGAACGTCTGGCAGTTCGGTTCTTGCTGTGTGATGGCCCTTGCGCGACCAAAAAGCTCAAAAATGCTCGCTAGCGCTCGCTGCTCAACTCCGCTTGAATATCCAAGAGGTTGAGTTGCCACCCGTGAGATGAGTTCGACATGGAATGTGTGCGCGGCGACCTTGTCCGCATCACACGGATTCCACATGCGTTTGCCGAAGCGGTCGAGAAAGTCAGCATCAAAAATACTAGAAGGTCCAGGGTTTAGGGCGGCGAGATGCTGCCTCCAAGTGGTGCTCGAATTTGACGCGCTCAATCAAAACCCCCTGTCCAGCGTGCTGCACGTGCGCATGAGTGAACGACGGGGCGCCCCCAAAACTGCGGTCGCCGCGTTTGTCCAAAGCGCCTATGCTCGACTCAACTTCCCCTTGTGTAAATAAGAATCTGTGCCACACTCGAGCAATTGAACAGTGGAATTACTTGAGGAGGAAGCACGTATTGCCATGGCAAAGCTTACGAAAAACGTTTTCATAAGTCACATCCACGAAGACGATGCGGGCCTCGGTCAGCTAAAGGACTTGTTGGCCAAGAACGGCATGGATATTCGCGACTCGTCGATAAACTCCAGCAATCCGAACAACGCGAAGAGCGAGGATTACATTAAGAATCAGATCCTTGCGCCGCAGATCGAATGGGCCGGGACGTTGGTAGTTTATGTCTCTCCCCAGACCAAGAACAGCGAGTGGGTTAACTGGGAAATCGAATATGCGGCACAGCAAGGAAAGCATATCGTCGGTGTTTGGGAGCAAGGCGCTCAGGAATGCGAATTACCTGAGGCGTTGATCGAATACGGTGACGCCGTGGTCGGCTGGCACGGCAATTCAATTGTCGACGCCATCGTCTCCCGAAAGGATGGGTGGGAAAAGCCGGACGGTAGTCCGACGGCCGCTGTTTCACTAAAGCGGCATCCTTGTTGAGCGGAATCGATGTCTCTCTACACTTATGTAGTCCGGTATGACAGCGGTTTTGCGCCGAATCCATTTTATGGATTTTGTACGCTTGCAACCTGCAAGCCGAAAATTCGCAGATACGCAAAGGTCGGTGACTGGCTGCTTGGGAGCGGCAGCGGCGACAAGAAAATCGGAAGAGCTGGATATCTCGTTTACGCCATGCGAGTATCCGAAGCCTTGTCATTCGACGACTATGATGTCGATCCACGATTCCGTCAGAAGAAGCCCTACCGAACAGGTAGCCGCAAGCAGAGCTGTGGAGACAGCATATATTTTCGCGAGATCTCGCCAGGGTCATGGAGCCAGCGTGACTCTTTTCACAGCTTGCCTGACGGCAGCGCCAACCTCAAACACATCGGTCGTGACACAAGCGTAAATCGAGTTCTGGTTAGCGACCACTTTATCTATTTCGGGGGCACAGGTCCAAGCGTGCCGACTAGTCTTAAGGATGAGCTTGGCAGGCGTATCGTGCATTCGAGCTTGGGGCAGTCTCGCTTCGACGATGCTCACCTTCTGGAAGAATTTGAGTGTTGGGTCCGGTCTCTCGGCGATATGGGGTATCGCGGCCCTCCATATGAGTGGCTTCATCTTAGAAGAAGTAACGTCACCACTTAGGGAGCGGCTGGGATATGGGAACGACCGGCCCAATGGGTCTCAACGAGTACCAGCTTCGTGCCGCGGAGACTGACAGATTTGCGGGGAAAGGATTGACGTTACCCACGCTCGGACTTGTCGGGGAGATCGGCAGCTTGCTCAGCGAGGTTAAGAAGAAGCAGCGCGACACGGCTGCATACGTCAACTACGAAAGTGCGGTTTTAGAGGAATTCGGAGACACGCTCTGGTACCTTGCGACAGTTGCTCGAATTGCTGACGTGCCGTTAGCCTCCCTATTCGAAGAGGCTCGGGTCGGAAGTCAGGCCGGCGATGATGTCACATTCTCAGCATTGCAGCCTCAGCATGTGCTGAAGTTGAATACCCCTGTCGCGCAGTTTGAAAGAACATTGCTCAGTCTTGCAGCGGCTGGCGGAACCCTAGCTAGTGGGATTGTAGGCCGTTCGTATGACAGCGATAGGCAGTCGATTGCGGCTCAACTCCGCAAAATTTTCGATCTGCTGATTCTTGCATCGAACGAAGCAAGTGTAACGCTTGAGTCGGCCGCGCGGATGAGTTTAGAAAAGGCCGCTGATCGATGGCCGCGAGAACGGAAGTATCCAGCACTCTTTGATGATGCGTTCCCAGAGGAGGAGCGGCTTCCGCGGTCGCTTTCCATCGAAATTTATGAGCGAGAGGCGGCGAACGGCAAACGATACGTGCTTCAGCGCTGCAATGACCTATTCATCGGAGACAGATTGACCGACAACATTATGTTGGCCGATGATTATCGGTTCCACGATGTATTTCATTACGCTTATGCCGCCGTCCTGGGTTGGTCGCCGGTAACGCGCGCTTTGTTGCGGCGAAAGCGAAAGAGCGAGGCACGTATCGACGAAGGTCAGGATGGTGCGCGAGCCGTTCTCATTGAGGAAGGAGTAGCTACGTATGTTTTTGGCGTTGCAAAAGATCTTGATTTTTTCGATGGTCAGAAGCCCGGCGATTTGAGCCTCACTTTCTTGAAGAACGTCCGACAGTTCGTGTGCGGCTATGAAGTCGATCGGTCGCCCCTCTGGCTATGGGAGGAGGCTATCCTCCAAGGGAATCAAGCGTTTAGATTCCTGCGTATGCACCGTCGCGGAACATTAAAAGTTGATTTGGTAAAGCGTTCTATGACCATCGATGGTGTATCTGCATGAATTCCTCGGTGTTTGTGAAAAAGCTCGCCAGCTTGCATTTCAAAGATGCGTTCAACCCCTATTCCGATGGCTGCAAGGAATTTGACCGCCATGATGCGCCGCGGATTAGACGAGAAAACCTTCAGCTTGTTATCGATGCAGCCCTTAAGATCTCCGTTGATTCGTTGTGGATTGCTCGGGATCTCGGATATCGTGGAGGGCGCCGAACGGGCCTTGCTCTAACAGATGAAGCTCATCTTTATGACCATTCCCATCTTTATGGTGACCTGCCTCTAAAGAGAGCTACAAGAGGGCCCGTTGTCGTTGAAAGAACGGCAAAGGTGGTTTGGCAAACCTTGAAGCTGATCGACAGGCCCGTCTTTTTGTGGAATGTGTTTCCCCTTCATCCCCACGAGCCAAATGATCCTCAGTCGAATCGATGCCATACTCGCGCGGAGCGAGAAGCCTGTCGGCCGCTGCTAAGGTGGCTCATCGCGAGCTTGCAGCCGAAAGTCGTAGTGGCGATTGGTCGCGATGCCGAGCTGGCCTTGGCCGATATGGGAATTGCCACATCCGGGGTTCGTCACCCCAGCTATGGTGGCCAGGCGGATTTTGTTCATGGCATGTGCTCCACTTATGGCTTGTCTTCAGCGCGTTGCAGCAAAGGGCAGCTCTCGATGTTTTCCGAGGAGACGCTATGAAATTGGCCCCCATTGAGCCACGCGTGCTACGCTGGCCGTGGGCACGTGCATGACCGCCAGCCTCCTGGGCAACTCCGTACGGCGAAGGCGTTTCCCTTCGCGCTTGCACTTCACGCCAAGCAACAAAAACCCTCGCCATGAGCGAGGGTGTGGACACGAGGTCCAAGGAAATCCGCACAGATCGGCGCCCAGCCGCATAAGCTAGCCGGCTGGCCTTCCGATGTTCCCCGCAACGGTGCTCTGCTGGAGCATTCTTCCGCAGCGTCTGGACGGGAGGCGGTCAATTCTTGTTCTGTTCAGTACTCGCTTGCCAGCATCAGCGTAAGGACACGCAATGTCCTTTCCGAGTCGCTTGGATCTTCGGAGCCGTGCTGCATCTTCCTGTCGTAGTAGTCGATCTTCCAGAAGAACTTTCGCCCCACCAGGTCGAAGCTTCCGAAGTCGTGCTCGCCATGAGGATCGTTCTCCTCTGTAAACCCGGAGAAATCCGCCACCTGACGGAGCGCCTCGGCCTTTACGCAGTCGGGTAGCTCGGCGACTCCGATTGTCATCATTACCTTGCCGCCACAGAACGTGCGCCGGAAGGCATCGTTGAGAAGGGCGATACTATTCATCATCGCACTCCTCCGCGTCCTCGCTCCTGTAGGGCGTCATGTGACAAGCGCCGCAGTACGGACAGTCATCGTCACATTGTGCGGACCACACGTCGCTCCACTCGCGACTGCAATCCTCGCGGTGGTAGTAGTTGCGTACTAGCATCGTCGCCCTCCTAGATCAGGCCGGCGAGCACAAGTGCCGAGACGATCGTCTTGCCACCACATGCTTCGCAAAAGCCCTGGTCTTGATCGGGCTCCATGTCGGCGGTGTTGTTGCACCCCGCCGTCATGCAGATCGCGGGGCTCGCATCATTCAGGAGAGCTGCCAGCAAAAGATCGTCCAGGTCTTGGAAGCCTCTCTGGTCGCAGAGCGTCACCAGCTTTTGAACTCTCTCGGCAAGAGAAATGTTGGACATCGTGTCCTCCTCGCTACGAGCACCCGACCCATTCGGGTGCTCGTTCGCGAGGCGGAGCGAGCGTCCACTACTGAGCGAAATTAGAAGAAATGCTCAATCGACCGTATGGACGCTCGTCGCGATGCCTCCGCCTCGCCGCCGGGGCCCGGACATGCATGGCAGGTCCCGGATCGCGCGGCGGAACGTCGAAAGATCAAGTCTGCAACGATTCTCGCCGCTGACGCGAATTGAGTGGAGAGGCGAAATCGTGCTCGTGGGTCACGAGCCCGACGTGACCTGGGAAGGCGTTACATTCTCTCTGTAGGTGCGCGGGGAGTGAGAAAATGTGGCTCATGTCACCCGGAGTAACATGCTTCGCTCGCACCGATTATCGCAACGACAATTGCACCTTTGGGATGAAGGACGAAGACCGTTTCTCACACATCTACATCATCGGCAAGACAGGTACCGGCAAGTCGACCTTGATCGAGACGATGGCGCTCCAGGACATCGAGCGCGGATGTGGAATCGCTCTTATTGATCCTCACGGCGACTTGGTGGAGCGCATCGCGGCTCAGGTTTCCCCGAGACGCACATCAGACGTGATCTACTTAAATGCGTGCGATCCCTCCCAGCCGTATGGGTACAATCCCCTGCGGCATGTCCGTGAAGATCGGATTGCGCTCGCAGCTTCGGGCTTCATCGAAGTATTCAAGAAGATGTGGCCGGATGCATGGGGTGTGCGCATGGAGCACATTTTGCGCAATGTTTTGATGGCGCTGCTGGAGCAACCGCATGCCACGATGCACGACATGCTGCGCATCCTGTCGGATCGGAAGTTCCGCGCCGAGATCGCGCGACACTTGAAGAATGAGACGGTCAGGACGTTCTTCATAAAAGAGTTTGAGCGATTCTCGTTTGGCTACCGTGCCGACAGCACAGCGCCAATCCAGAACAAGGTGGGCGCCTTCCTTTCAGATCCGATACTCAACAGACTGCTAACTGCTCCCGAGCATGATCTCCACGTGCGGCAAATCATGGATGAGCGCAAAGTACTGCTGGTGAACCTGGCCAAAGGACAAATCGGTGAGGACAGCTCGTCGCTCCTGGGCGGATTGCTCGTCACTACGCTCGGGCTTGCTGCGTTTAGCCGCGCCGACCTACCGGAGTATGAACGGCGTCCCTTTTTTGTCTACGTTGACGAGTTTCAAAACTTTACGACGCTCGCCATGGCGAATATGTTCTCAGAACTTCGCAAGTATCGGGTCGGCTTTACAGTCGCCCATCAGTATCTTCACCAGCTTGAGCCGGAGGTGCGTCACGCGGTGTTAGGGAATGCAGGGACAATCATTTCGTTCAGAGTTGGCTCGGAGGATGCGCCATATCTTGCTCGGGAGTTTCAGGGACGATTTGATGAGATTGATCTATTGCAGCTGCCCAACTACCGCATCTACTTAAAGCTTATGATCGATGGAGTCCCTTCGGCGGCATTCAGTGCGACGACGCTGGCTCCGATGAGGCGGTGAGCCTCAGAGGACGGCGACGAGCTAGCTCGTAGACGGTCGTGTTGGAAATGGCCCGGGGGAAGATGGATGTAAAGCCTTGGCATCGTTGTTAATCCTGCGCCTTATCCCCTGGATCACCGGCATGGATAGAGAGTCAGGGGGTGTCTCCAGCGGCGTCTTGAGGGCTTCTGAGGCAATGAATGCGTCGCCAGGCACCTGCAAACGCATGGTGATCAAACCGGCGCGGCGCGTACGGCAGGACGCTTCGCCAGGGCCCGCGAATCGGGCGCTACAATCAAGCCGACCGGTTCATGCTTGCGCGCTTTTTTCCGTAGATGCCCGGATTGCCAATTTCGGAACACAGCGTTCTACTCGCGGAACGCCGGGAGATGATTTCATACTTAAACTTTTTTCACAAATTCCGGTGGCGAGGCCGCGGGACGGTATCCCGCGGCCTCATTCATTTCCGTCAGTTGAGAGCCCCTGATAGTCCCCTTCCGGCCAATGTTTTGTCCCAGACTTTGATGGTGCATCCTTATCGCACGATTCGAAGGAAGCACTATAGGACAAGTTTTACACGGCTGCGCCACCACGACTGAGGCAGTCCGTCCAGCAATACAAAATAGTCAAGAGAGCCTGAGAGCCCCAGGCGCTACGGGATCAACCAGAAGACTGTGGCGAAGGGGAAGCAGCGCGGGACTGTCATCGATCTGCCGACAGGCCCTAAGGAAGCCAAGTCGACTATCCTCGTACGCGAGGCAATCCCTAACCCCCGGAGGCTTCTTCGCATATTCAACTCTGAAGCAAGGGTATCGGCTTCGTGCTTACGAATGAGTTGTGGTTTGTCCTTGATCCATCTAGCTTAGGTGCTCGCACAGGAACATATATATTATTTGCACAACTGATTTGATAAGCCCCGCGTGCTTGGGCGGACTTGCGGAAGCTGCTGCGGCGCAAACCTCTAATACAAAGCTGGGGGACGAAATGCAGATATCGCTAAGCGAAGCAAAGGCCCAGTTGCTGAGGGGAACGCCTCTTTCCTGGACGAAGTTCGACACCCACAAGGCGGGCTCGATAACGCTTAATACGCCCGGCCTAAGACGGCTATTCAGATTTCTTGTCGAACAAAACCCTTCCAAGGTCGCTGAGGCGAGCGAGGCACTCTTCCCTGGTCTCATAGCAGCATGGGAGGCCACAGATGATCCCGCATCATCGACCGCAACCAAAACGGATGTCGCCGCTGGTGGCACTTGGAGGCTCGCTCGCATCGAAGCCAAGAATTTCGCAGGCCTGACGACTTGGGACGGTCCATCTTTCGACATGATCATCGGCGGCGAAAACTGGTGCTTAGAAGGGCAGAACGGATGTGGGAAGACTTCTCTAAGCAACGCCATCCTATGGGCGCTGACAGGAAAGCGCGTTCGTGAGCAGGATGGACTTATCGATGAATTAGGAGAACGAGCACCAGTCAACAGTACCGGAGGAAAAGAGGTCGGCTCCTGGCCCTCTATCGTGTCCTACCCCAAGACCGCCGCAGAGCTCGCAAAAGAGGCCGTCGCTAGGGTACGGCTCACCTTTGAAAACGAAAAAGGCGAGAAAGCGCTGGCGGAACGCAAACTCACGTCGCCTAAAGACGGCGCAGCCTCAATTGAAGTATCAGTAGATGCGAGGCTGACGACAATTCCCCAACTGCTTGAGACCGGGCTCTTAATGCCCGCACGAATCCCTCGCATAGGTTTTGGCGACAAAAGCCAGTCGCTCTATGAGGGCGTAAAGCTTCTCACGGGCCTCGACCAACTTGGAGATATCGCCGATGGCGCAGCGAAGCTGGGAAACAAAGCCCAACGCTTTTACAAATATGCTAAGGATCAAGGCATTGACGCAATTGTAGGCTCGTTCACAACGAACATAGGCAAGGCAGAGATCCACGCCAAAGCCTTAGCGATCGACCTTTCCAGTCTCCGAACACTCGGCGAGAAAGACCATCATAGATCACTTCTTGACGCTGCGAAGTCGGCCTCCGCTCAAGCTGCCGAACACATCGCAACTCTCAAGACCGAGATTGCAGACACCCTGGACACAAGCGTTGCGGCCGTTCGAGCCCGGGTAAAGCAAGCTGCAGAGAGCGCTCGCGCTATTACGAAGTTAGGAGGAAATGGAATCGTACAGTTCGAAGCCTGGGTAGCTCTGAAAACCGCTTTTAAGGATGAGAATTTTAGGTCTCTTCCCAACGCTATAGTGGCGTCAAAAAAGCAACTCGACGAAGCCGTGCATTGGCACGAGCGCCAGAGGGAAGACGCAAGATTGAGACTCAAGGCGCTAGCGGCGCAATACTTCGTTGAGCCTGAAGGCGACACTCTCGCGATATGCCCGCTCTGCGAAGGACAGCTTACAAATGAACAGCAAAAGAGCCTTGCAGCCCAACTTGTGGAATTGCGGGCGCACGCGTCCGCGGCAGAACGGAAGATTGACGACGCTTGCGGCGCCATAGATCGGGAATTGCAGGCACTATTGACGTCCGACGTCCGAAAGCACTTCGACCTTCTTCGCACGATGGTTCCGAAGAGCGCGTATTCGGAGGCTGCGCGTTCTCGCTTTGCGACGAATGAAGCCTTCAGCGATGTGCTCACCGGTATCGCCAAACTCACTAACGAGATTGTCGATGAACAGGCGGCTGCCCTCCCGGATTTTACGGGACCGACCATGGAGGCCTTGTCGCCAGGTGCTCCTCAGTCCGTGATCGACCTCTGCCAAACCATGCATTCACTCAAGGTCGTATCTGACCTCGCGCTGTGGTGGGAAAGCAATGCAAGTGCCTTTCGTGACGCGTGGTCGCAACTCATCGGCAAGACGACGGAAAAAGATGATCCCCCCACGCGATCCATCGCGGGCCAACTGCATACTCTTGAACAAGCGATCGAGAAAGCAGAACCTCTAGATCAGCTTGCTGTCAATCTGCTTGCTGCGGCGGACGCCGTCGAAAAATGGGAGGCTATAAAAAAGCATCAGCGCGTTCGCGAAGCAATCATTGAGGCCTTAGAACCGCTCAAAGAATTAAGGCACCTAGTCGGGGCAGAAACGGCAAGGTCGATAACGACTCTTTCCGGTCGCATACGCGCGGTCCTCGACAGGATTCGCTTAAAGGAACGCTTCCTGTTTCGGGACGCATCCTTGGGGCGCAAGTCAATCAATGTGCAGGGCGGCTTCGAACCCGGTCTTCAGATCGATGCATTATTGGTCGCAAACACATCGTGGCTGCGTGCAATCCTATGGGCATTTGTCTTTGCACTGCGCGAAGAGACAATCGAGGCGGCAGGCTCCAACCCGATGCCGCTTGTCCTTATGGACGACCCCCAAGTTACTTTTGACCCCCGTAACAAGCGAAAATGGGCGCAAGAAATCGCTCGCCTCGCCAACGCGGATTCGCCCGACCAACTCGGAATGCACTTGATCATTACGACGCATGAACGCCAGTTCCTTCAATTTCTCGTTGACGAGCATCTGTTGAGCGGGCAACAAGGTCTAGTTGCTCCTCTCAACAAAACGTCACCCGTTGTGACAATAGTAAACGGTACCAACGTCGATCGGCTGTACTACAAAGCCGAAGCCGATAACGATGACTCCGTCGCTAGGCAGTTTATTGCCGCTGTAAGAGTCTACAGCGAAGATTTGCTGAAGTGCATGATGCGGGCCGAAAGCCCGGAGATTGCGGATATGAGCCTCGATTCATTGCGAAACGAGTTGAAGCGCTTGCGCGAGACGCACGTGGCTCCATTCAACCGCCAGCCCTTTAAAGAGCTCGTTGACATGCTCATGGGTGGCGGCGGCAAAGAAATGAACATAATCAATGATCCTCACCACAAAGATAACGAAACCCTGGGATTGGCGCAGGCAGCCGATATAAAGAAGTTCTGGGATAACCAACTTCGGCCCAAGTTGCATCAAGCGTTCCATGTATGCGCGCAATTCGAAGCGTTTGCTGGCGAGCCGCGAATGTTTGCGTGGCGGGACAATGTTGTTGCGTTCCCGAACGGTCACAGGGACACGCTAAAGGCACTTACGCTGATGAAGACCGGCGTGGCCGCTGCGGCGAAGACGGACGGGAAAGCGGGCGATGGAATCGTCACCCTCAAGGAATGGGATTCAGCCCAACCTGTAAAACTCTTCAATCACGATATCTACCAGCTAGCGGCCGCTACACTCGATCCGGTCGCAGGAATCGGAGACTTTCTGATCGTTTCGAATTTTGCCCCCGTGACCAAGCACAGCTTGGTGGTCGCAACTTTTGGCGAACAGCTGTTGGCCCGCCGACACAGCGAAACAGATCTTCACCCAACGATGGCGGTCTTAACAGGGCAAACGCTCGAACCTCATCAACTCCCTCAGCCAGTGATCGCACCAAAAGAAATGGTGCAGCAAAAAAAGATCGTTGGGACATTGTTCGTCTCCCACATTGCATCCCCACCGCCCTATAACGTCAACCAGGAGGTACGGGCGGTAAGCGACTTTCATTTGGTCGAAAAAGCTTTAGCGAATGCGCGTCTGTTCGAAGTACACGGTCGAAGCGCCGAGCCTATCGCGCTCGACGGGCAATTTCTTGTCACTCATCCCACGACATTTAGTCCAGACACATTAATGCGGCTCGAAGGGCGGCTTGTCGTGGCGATAGACGACACGGGCGAAAGGTACTTCAAGCGTCTGCGCGTCCACAACAAGATCGTCGTCTTGGAAAGCCTCAACCCTGACGGTACCACTCCAGCCCAGTTGCTTAGTTTGGACAAATCGCAAGGCTTATCTGTGCTGACCGATTTACTGGAAGTGGTCGGCGTTCTCTTTGAGCTCCCGGGCCAAGGCCCCAAAGCATCCTAGAGCCGACCCGGTTGGTTAGGTCATTAACGAATGCCGTCTCCACTCTCCTTGTCGATCGTGTGCCAGCAAAAACGATGTTGTGGCAGCTGGCAGTCCGGTGAGGAGGTATGAATGACCAAGTTCGCTCGTGCGAACAGCATGTTGTCCATCGTTATTGTGTCGTACCATTCTCTAGAATTTTACGCAAGCAATGCCTATTTACTCTCCGCGGGGGCCGAGAATCCTAAGCGAGAATGGTTCGAGTTCACCCTGCGCTGCGGCTGTGTCGGAATTCGTGCAGCGACGCGCGCGATAAGATCGCAGTGTGGACCCGAGGAAGACGGGTCATTCCCCTGCTCCGCATCCTGTAGCGCCGTAGTTTCGATAAGGGTCGATTTGCCGGCGCCTGTCTCGCCGACGAACATACACGAACCAATCTTCTGTTTTGATCCCGGAGATGCGCTGGTGGTTGCGACAATCACGCGTGCAGAATGAATGACCTCACCAGCGTCCATCGCGGCGCATCGTGTCTTTGATCGTATTCGGTCGCTACACCTGCGGGTGTGACGAAACTTGTGCAGAGATAGCTTCGACGCGAAATCGATACGAAAACAGCGTGGAAAGAAAGAAGTACGCTCGACGCGCGCCAGCGAGCACACGGTCTTCCGCCATTTAACTCATTTTCGTCTTCGGGTTGCGGATATTTGCCAGCGGCGCATATTTTTCCCGTTATCGCCACCGTCACTTCAGTAGTCATAATCTGGCTTGTATGAGTAATCGAAGTCAGGTTTTTGGCCATTCGGCTATTCTGCACGAAATGTTCAGGCATTCGTCGCACTGTTTGCGGAGCTGCAGCAACTGCGCTACCGTGTGCGAAAGGCCGAGGCGAGGATAATCCCCGGAAGGCCGTGTGTCTCACTAACGCGTCAGTGGAAGACGACATCTTTGACGAAGCTAAGAGTGAAGGACTCGCAGTACCCGCACGACACGATCAAGTGCAATTCAGAGCGGATTGCTACTGATGCCATCCGACGCTGTAGTCGCGCTACGAGCCGGCGTCGCACCCAGGTACGATGCTCCTTCCGGGGTGTGGTGGCCGCGCTCGTGCCAAACAGGTGCCACGCTCAAGAGGCCTCCTCGACTATGATCTTGAAATACTTGGCGATCCCGGGAAGACTCGAACTTCCGACCTACGGTTTAGGAAACCGTCGCTCTATCCGGCTGAGCTACGGGACCGCGGAACCCGCAAGTCAGGCGGGTTGCCTGGAGGTGTACATATCAAAGCGGAGACGGGATCGGAAGCCCTCCACGTTGCCCAATACGAAGGGCTGCCGCTCGGCCTCACGCCTTGATATTGTTGTCCTTCACCACCTTGCCCCAATAGGCGACCTGCTTGTCGAAGAAGGTCTTGAAGGCCGCGCCGTCCTGGAGCAGCAGCGTCATGTGCTGGGTGTCCTTGAGCTGGGCGGCGGTCGCGGGCTCGCTGAGGATTTCCTTGGACGCCGTCGCCATGGCTGCGACGATATCGGGCGGCGTGCCTGCGGGCGCGAAGATGCCCCACCAGGCCAGCGTCTCGAAATCGGGAAAGCCCGCCTCGATCGCGGTCAGCGTATCCGGCAGGGCCGGCAGCCGCTCGCGACCGAGCTGCAGGATCGGATGCAGCATGTTGGTGCCGAGCTGGGCGGCGACCAGCGCCGCCGATCCCGCGATGAGATCGACATGGCCGCCGAGCACGTCGTTCATGGCCGGACCGCCGCCGCGATAAGGCACGTGCATGATCTCGACCCCGGCCTTGCTGCCGAGCACGGTCATGGCGAGATGGCCGAGCGTGCCGATGCCGACGGAGGCATATTTCACCGCGCCCGGGGTCGCCTTGCAGGCGGCCACCACGTCGGCAAAGCTCTTGTAGGGGCGGCCGGCGCCGGCCGCGATCACATAGGGTGCGGTGCCGATCAGCAGCACCGGCATCAGCTCACGCTCGACATCGACCGGCGGCTTGTCGAGGATCGACGGAATCACCGCGTGGGAATCGAAGGTGACCAGGAACGAGGTGCCGTCGGCCGGGCTCTTGGCGACTTGCGCCGCGCCGAGCGCGCCGGCGGCGCCGGACTTGTTCTCGACCACGACGATGCGACCGAGCTTGGTTTGCAGGCTGGCCTGCAACAGCCGCGCCATCGCATCGGTCGAGCCGCCCGGCGGAAACGGCACGACCAGCGTGATCTTGCCAGCCTGCGCCGCCGCCGGTGCCATTGCGAGAATGGCCGGTGCAGCCAGCAGCGTACGTCGTGTGATCGTCATGGTCCCCTCCCTTTTTGCTTCAGCGCCCGGCTTTTGCTCTTTGGCGCTACAGCATGATCCGGAAAAGTGTGCAGCGGTTTTCCGATAAGATCATGCTCAAGAAGATACCCTAAGCGCGAAGCGCTTAAGTCGTCCCGAAGCCCGACCCCGCTTTTCTGTATTCTGGCCGAGGCGGACTGAAGATGTCCAGCACCCGGGCCCCATTGGGGCCGGCGCGCATGGTGTGCGGCACATTGCCCGGCGTGCGCCAGAAATCGCCCTTCTTCACGGCAATCTCCTCATCGCCCTGGACGCGGATGGCCGAGCCGTCGAGCAGCACGCCCCATTGCTCCTCGGGATGATGGTGCAGCGTGCCCTGCGCATGCGGCGCCAGCGTCACCACCGACAGCATCGCCTGCTCGCCGGAGAAGATGCGCGTAGTCACCCCTGCCGCGAGCTCGCGGAACAGCCCGTCGCTGGTGTCGTCGATATTGTGGAATTCTTCCCTCTGACTCACGCCATCCTCCCCTTCGTTCTCGCCTGATCAGGACTTGCCATACGAGCCCTGGTAGCGGCCCTCGCGGATCGCCTTCATGGTCTCCTCCTCGCGCGCGACCTGGGCGCGGACGGCTTCGAGCAGCGCCGCGGCGCCGGCGGCGGGAAACGACACCACGCCATCCTCGTCGCCGACCACGATGTCGCCGGGCGAGATCACGCTGCCGCCGATCGTGACAGGCACGTTGATCTCGCCGGGGCCGTTCTTGTAGGGACCGCGATGGATCACGGCACGGGCGTAGCAGGGAAAGTCGTCGGCCGCGAACGCCGCGACATCGCGGATCGCGCCGTCGATCACATAGCCCTCGGCTTTGCGCCACTGCGCGATGTTCTTCATGATCTCGCCGACCAGCGCGCGGGTCTCGTCGCCGCCGCCATCGACCACGATGACGTCGCCGGGGCCGACCAGCTCGAGCGCGCGGTGGATGGCGAGATTGTCGCCGGGGCGGGTGCGCACCGTGAAGGCCGTGCCCACCAGCTTAGCCCCGCGGTGATAGGGTTTTAGCCCGACCGCGCCGGGCAGCCGCGCGAGATTGTCCGAGATGACCGAGGTCGGCGCACCGCGAAAGCCCTCGATGATCTCGGCCGGCGGCTTCGGCACGCTGTTGGCTGCGATGGTAATGGTCATGTCCTGGAGTCCTTCCGTCAATCAATCGGCATGCGCCCGCGCCTTTGCCGGCCAAATCCGGAAGGCGCGCCCTTCCTTCATCCACGTTGCGCGCTCGTCGCGCAACAGCGTGCGGCGGACTTTTCCGGAATCATCGCGCGGCGGGGCGCCGACGATCTCGAAGCTTTCCGGATGCTTGTAGCGGCTGAGCCTGTCCTTCAAGAACTCCGCCATGGCGTCGGCGATCGCCTGGCCGTCGGCGTCGCCCTCCGGCTCGATGATGGCATGCACGCGCTGGCCCAATTCCGGATCGGGCAACCCGACCACCACGCAGGAGCGCACGCCGGGAGCCTCGGACACGGCAGCCTCGACCTCGGCCGGATAGATGTTGGCGCCGCCGCGCAGCACCATGTCGGCGAGGCGGTCGCCGAGATAGAGATAGCCTTCCGCATCCAGCCTGCCGATATCGCCGAGCGATTCCCAACCATCGCTGCGGCGCTTCGGCTCGGCGCCGAGATAGTGATAGGTCGCGTCCCTGCCGTCGTTGTTGAGGAAATAAATCTCGCCGGTCTCGCCGGGCGCGACGTCGTTGCCGTCCTCGCCGATGATGCGCAGCTTCGCCATCTCGCCGATCTTGCCGACCGAGCCCTTGTGCGTCAGCCATTCCGTGCCGGAGATGATGCATGAGCCTTGCCGCTCGGTACCGCCATAGAGCTCCCAGACCCGCTCCGGCCCGAGCCAGGCGATCCAGTTCTCCTTCAGCCAGGGCGGCATCGGAGCTGCCATGTGGAAGACGGTCTGTAGGCTCGACAGATCGTAGGCGTTGCGCACCTGCTCCGGCAGCGCCCAGATCCGGTGCATCATGGTCGGCACGAAATTGACCCATTGCACGCGCTCGCGTTCGATCTGCCGCAGCGTCTCCTCGGCGTCGAATTTGACGAGACCGGTGAGCTGGCCGCCGGTGAACAGCGCGTAGTGCGACACGATGAACGGCGCATTGTGGTAGAGCGGACCCGGATTGAGCAGCGAGACCCCGAAGGGGATATTGAGCGGCGGCGCGGCGACCGTGTCGGTCACGGCCGGCTGATGATCGAGGATCACCTTCGGCCGGCCGGTCGAGCCGCCCGAGGTCATGGCCTTCCAGTAGCGCGCCACCGGCGGATTGAGCGGCTCGTCCGAAAATCCTGCCGGTACGAAATCCGCCGGGAGGCGGTTCGGGGCGTTCCAGTCGGCCTCGCCGCCGACCACCAGCGACGGCCTGAGAATGTCGAGCACGGCCGCGGCCTCGCCGCGCGGCAGCCGCCATGACAGCGAGGTCGGCGTCGCACCACACTTCCACACCGCAAAGGAGGTCTCGAAGAACGTATTGCCGTTGGGCAGTCCGATTGCGACGAAATCGCCGGGCTTGACGCCTTTGGCCATAAATGCCCGCGCGCGCCGGTTGGCGCCGCGCTCGAGCTCGTCCCAGGTCAGCGTGTCCTGCCCGTGACGGACGGCGATCGTGCCATGTGGTTTGCGTTCAGCGTACCAGCGCGGCACGTCGGACAGGGGCAGCAGCATCGGGCGTTTCCATTTCGTTTTCTTGGCGTCTTTTTTGGCGTCGCCTCAGATGAGGCGCTCGCAAGGCGAAGTGTAGCAGCCCGCCGAGGCGGCGCTGTGACTCATGCGCCACGTCAAGCACAAAATGTCAGCATCCCAGCCATGAAATTCCCGGGTTCCATGGGTGACAAGCCGGCGATAAAGAGGCAAAAATCTGGCTCGACTCAGTTCGGGTTGAGTTTTGCAAGGAATGCTCTCGTAGAATGTCGTCCGTGATAGCATTGCGTCGTGCGGCGCTGGTTCTTTTTGCCGCGGCAGGATTTTTCCTGCTGACGCACGCGCATGCCCAGGCGCAATGGTGGAAACGCGCGCCGGTCGATTTCGAGGAATGCGCCGACGCCGCCGAGAAGGCCGCCACCAAGTCCGAGAAGACATCCGCACTTGCCGATTGCAACGCCAAGTTCGCCGGCCGCCGCAAGGCAGGCGGCGGATACTCCTATTACGACTTCCTGCAGGATCGCACCTTCGACATCGCCGGACCCAATCCGACGCCGGAGGAGCAGAAGAAGATCGACGCAGCCTATACCGCCTATCTCGCCAAAGAGCGCCGCAGCAACGAAGCGGCCGAGGCCGCCGCCCGTCAACAGCGCGAGCAGCAGGAACTGCAAGCGCGGCAACTCCAGCAGGTCGCGCTGCGAACCGACGTCGCGCGCGTGCCCGTCCCGGTCGAGCGGCCAAAGGTGCAGCAGACCGTCGGTCAGCGCTCGAAGGGCGCGTGCACCAAAGGCTCATTCTCCTGCGAATGGCCGCGGCTGTCGGAAAGCTTGAACGATCTGAAGAAGCTGTTCAATCCGACCCCGAGCAAGCCGGCGAAGAAGGGCTGAGCTACAGCCGTCATTGCGCGATGATCGTAGGGTGGGCAAAGGCGCAAAGCGCCGTGCCCACCACCCCTGGCAAGACAAAGAAGTTGGTGGGCACGCTCCGCTTTGCCCACCCTGCGACAGCGGGTGCGGAGCGTCAGTTCGGTTGCTTCTTCTTGCCGCGCTTCGATTTGACCGTTGGCACATCCACCGGCGCAGTCGTCGGCGAACTGCCCAACTGCGACCTGCTCTCCTGCAACCGCCTATCATAGCCGGGCGAGTTCACGACCGTCGGCGGTCTCGCAAGAGCGAGCGTCGATGCGCCGCAAAGCGCGGCAAGCGCGAGCCCGATCATCAAGCTACGTTTCATCGATCCCTCCTTGCACTCAAACCACCGCGCGAATCTGCTGCGGCGTCAGACGCGGCGGACCGTTGCCGGCTGCCTCGGCCTGATTGATCAGCGCAACAATGCGGCGCATCAGCGGCACCTCGACATGGTTTTGCTCGGCGAGCGCGATGACGGCGCCCTGGAGATAGTCGATCTCGGTCTTGCGTCCCTGCTTCAAATCCTGCCACATCGAGGAGCGCGCCTCGGGATCGATCTTCATGGTCCGCCCCAGGATCGCGTTGAAGATCGTGTCGGGCAGCCGCAGCAAGGCCGGCGTCCAGTTCATCGGGATCGGCGTTGCCGAGACCGGCGCGATGCCGGCGGCCTTCAGCGCGGCGAGCCCCTCGGCCATCTGGTCGGCGAACAGCCTGCGCCAGTCGCGGTTTGCCAGTTGCGCGGCGAGCGGCAAGTCGGACAATGCGCTGAGCGCATTGTTGAGATTGATGATCAGCTTGCCCCATTGCACGCCGGTGATGTCACCGCTCGCGCGCACCGTGAGGCCGGGCACCGAGAGCGCCGCGGCCGTGTTCCCAGCGTCCTCTCCGACATGGATGTCGCCGGAGGTCGAGCGGTGGAAACGGCCCTCGCCCATCGCGATCACATTGAACGGCACCATGCCCGCGAGCACGTGGCGGCCACCGAGGCGGTCGCGCAGCACCGCGATATTGCCGATGCCGTTCTGCAGCGAAACGATGACGGCATCCTCAGGCGCATGCTGCGCGATCTGATCCGCGACATCGGCGGTGTCGGCGCTCTTGACCGTGACCAGCACGATGCCGGCGCTGTGGAAGATCGCGGGGTCCTCCGACAGCGCGAGCTGCCCTGCGCCAAGCTTCGTCTCGGAGCCGTCGAAATCCGTCAATCGCAGGCCGAACCGCTCGATCTCGGTCTTCACCCGCGGCCGCACCAGCAGCGCGACACGGCGGCCCGAGGCCGCCAGCATGCCGCCGACGAAACAGCCGATGGCGCCCGCGCCGGCCACCACGATCGGTCGATCCGTCATCACCTCGCCTTGCTCCCTGAACGACCCGCCCTCGATAGCAGAGGCGAGGCCGGCAACCAATCGCGGCGCATCCGCCTTGTAACCGTCATGAGAGCCCCATATGTTTTCGGCCCGGGGGCAGCCAGCGGCGAGCGCTCGCCGAACGAGACGCCAAAGGAGAGCACCATGGGTCTACTCGACGTCCTCAACGGCATGCAGAACGGCCCCCGCGGCCCCTCCACACCCAGCTCCGAGAAATCCTCCGGCGGCATGTCGCCGATGACCATGGCGATCATTGCCCTGCTTGGGTGGAAGGCCTTCAAGCATTTGACGGCAGGCCAGCCCGGCGCGGCGCCTGCCCCGCAGCAGCGCTCTCCGCTGCCGCCTCCGACGCCCGTGAACACCGGCAGCAGCGGCGGCCTCAGCGATTTGCTCAAGGGCGGGCTCGGCGGCTTGCTCGCCGGCGGCGCGGCCGGAACCGTGCTGAGCGGCGGCCTCGGCGATCTCCTCAACCAGCTCCAGCAGGGCGGCCACGGCGAGGCTGCGAACTCCTGGGTCGGCAAGGGCGAGAACAAGCCGATCGCGCCCGGCGACCTTGCCAGCGCACTCGGCGCCGACCAGATCGAGAGTCTGTCCGCCCAGAGCGGCCTGCCGCGCGACGAATTGCTCAACGGCCTCAGCCAGTATCTGCCGCAGGTGATCGACCATCTGACGCCGGACGGACGGCTGCCGACCGAGACCGAGCTCTCCGGCAAACTTTAATCGGACGTTGATCGACGCGCTTTCGGGAAGGGGAGCACACTCATGAGCATGGGCGGCCTGTTGTGGATCATCGTCGTCGGCTTCATCGCCGGCCTCATCGCGCGCTGGCTGGCGCCGGGACCGAACAACCCGAGCGGCTTCATCCTCACGACCATCCTCGGCATCGCCGGCGCGTTTCTCGCGACCTTCATCGGTCAGGCCATCGGCCATTACAGCCCCGACCAGGGCGCTGGCTTCATCATGGCCACGCTCGGTGCGGTGGTGGTGCTGTTCATCTGGCACCGGCTGGTGGCGAGCGGCGTGATCAAGGGGTAGGCACTGTCACGAAGCGCTGATCTCGCCCCTCAAACTCCCTGTCGTCCCGGACAAGCGAAGCGCAGATCCGGGACCCATAACCCCAGGGAGTGGTTTGGCGAAGACTCGGAGTGACCAGAGTCGCGCGGCAACTTCTCCCTGTGGTTATGGATCCCCGCGTTCGCGGGGATGACAGCGGAGATTGGAGCGCGATCTCACGTAATCAAATGCATCCCCGCATCCATGCGCACGACCTCGCCGGTCATGTTGCTGGAGGCCGGCATCGCCAGGAAGCAGACGAGTTGCGCGATGTCCTCGGCGGTCGACGCGACCCTGAGCGGCACCTTCGCCACCACGCTGTCGCGCACCTGCTTGGCGCCGGCTTCGCCGCGGCCCTTGGTGAACCAGGGCGTGTCGATATAGCCGGGGCAGACCGTGTTGACGCGGATCAGCGGCGCCAGCGCGCGCGACAGCGAGAGCGTCATGGTGTTGAGCGCGCCCTTGCTCGCGGCGTAGGCGATCGACGAGCCGACGCCGCTGATGCCGGCGACCGAGGACACGTTGACCACGGCGGAGGGCCGCTCCGAGGCCTTGGCGCCGGCTTCGAGCAGGCTGCGCGCGGCGCGCACCATCTGGAACGGGCCGATGGTGTTGACGCCATACACGCGCTGGAAATCTTCAGCCGACAATCCGTCGAGATCGGCATGGGCGACATGCTTGGTGGTGCCGGCATTGTTGACGAGGATGTCGAGCCGGCCCCAGGCGCTGGCTGCCGCGACGATCTTGCGGCAATCGTCGTCCTTTGAAACGTCGCCCTGCGCGACCAGGACTTCCGGAGAGCCCGCCTTGCGGCAGACGTCCGCGGTGGCCTCGGCTTCTTTCTGGCTAGAGGAATAGTTGATGACGAGCCGCGCCCCGCTTCGCGCGAGGATTTCCGCGGTTGCTGCGCCAAGTCCGGATGCGGACCCCGTCACGATTGCGCACAGACTATCTTTGGCCATCCGGATTTCCTTCCCCTGTATCTGATGCGAGCCTTAAGTCGCTGGCCTTGTTTAGCGAGTTTGCCGCGCCCTGCAAATCAAGCAAACTCCGCTAAGCGGAATTAGCCTCCTATTGATCCTTGCCCCCATGCCCGCGCCGCAGGTTGACCTGCGATCAACGCTTGTCAGGGCCATGGCTTTTTCGGATCATCGGGCGCAAGAAGACCTGCGCGGTTCGCTCCACCAGGCGGGACGCGCCAACGGCAAAACACGGGGAACGCTGTGGCGGAGAGTGATAACATCGTCGTCGAGACCGCGGAGAAGATCTTCGCCGATCTCGCCGATCCGCAAACCATCAACAACGACAAGAAGGATTCCTGGCAGGCGCCGCTGTGGCGGGCGCTGAGCGAAGCCGGCCTGCCATTGTCCTGGGTGCCCGATGATCTCGGCGGCTCCGGCGCGAGCCTTGCCGACGGCTTTGCGCTGCTGAACGCCGCCGGCCGTTTCGCCGTCGCGGTGCCGCTGGCCGAGACCATGCTGGCCGGCTGGCTGCTGGCGCAGGCGAAGATCGCATCCCCCGAGGGCGAGATGACGGTGCTGCCGGCCTCGCCGAAGGACCGCATCACCCTCGATGCCGATGGCTCGCTTTCCGGCCGCGCCCGCGGCGTGCCCTTTGCGAAAGCGGCAAAGCATTTTGCGGTGCTGGCGCACGGCAAGGATGGCGTCTCGATCGCGCTGGTCGATGCCGGCAAGGTCCGGATCGAGTCCGGCCTCAATGTCGGCTACGACCACAGCGACACCGTGACGCTCGACAAGGTCCAGCCCGTCGCGCGCAAGGCCGCGCCCAGGGAGTTTGACCAGACCACGATGATGCTGATGGGCGGCGTTGCGCGCAGCCTGCAGATCGCCGGTGCGCTGGAATCGATGCTCGACATCTCCGTGCGCTATTCCAACGAGCGCGTCGCCTTCGAGAAGAAGATCTCGAAATTCCAGGCCGTGCAGCACAATCTGGCGCGTCTCGCCGGCGAATCCGCCGCGGCTCTTGCGGCTGCGACCTCGGCCGCCGACGCCATCGCGAATGCGACGCGCTTCGACGACGAGGTCTATCTCGAAGCTGCCTCGGCAAAGATCCGCTGCGCGGAAGCCGCGGAAAAGGGCGGCGCCATCGCGCATCAAGTGCACGGCGCCATTGGCTTCACCCTCGAGCACATCCTGTACCGCTATTCGCTGCGGGCGCTGGCCTGGCGCGACGACTTCGGCTCGGAGAGCCACTGGGCCGTCGAACTCGGCAAGCTGGTCGCGACCAGAGGCGCCGACGAATTGTGGCCGCTCGTGGCGTCGCGCTGATCAGGGAGAGAAACACATGACCGCTGCACTCCGTTTCGATCCGATCCGCCTGCCCGAGAAGTGCGAGCAGCTGCGCAAGGAAGTGCGCGCCTTCCTCGCCGAAGAGATCGCCGCCGGCACCTTCGATCCGCACAAGCCCAATCGCGAGGACACCGACGCGCCCGAATTTTCCCGACGGGTCGGCGCCAAGGGCTGGCTGGGGATGACCTGGCCGAAGAAATATGGCGGCCAGGAGCGTTCCTTCCTCGAACGCTACGTGGTGACCGAGGAGATGCGCGTCGCCAACGCGCCGACGCGGCGCTTCTTCGTGGCCGACCGCCAGAGCGGACCGGTGCTGCTGAAATACGCGCCCGAGCACATCAAGATGGACATCCTGCCGCGGATCTGTCGCGGCGAGATCTGCTTTGCGATCGGCATGAGCGAGCCGAATTCCGGCTCCGACCTGTTCGCGGCAAAGACGCGCGCGACCAAGACCGATGGCGGCTATCTGATCAACGGCACCAAGATCTGGACCTCGTCGGCGCACATCGCCGACTACATGATCGCGATCTTCCGGACGTCGCAGCCGACCAAGGAAAACCGCCGTCACGGCCTGACGCAATTCCTGGTGAAGATGAAGCAGCCGGGCATCAAGGTGAACCCGATCGGCCAGATCACCGGCCAGTACGAGTTCAACGAGGTCGTCTTCACCGACTTCTTCGTGCCCGATGACCACGTGCTCGGCGAAGTCGACGGCGCCTGGAAGCAGGCGACGAGCGAACTCGCCTATGAGCGTTCGGGCCCCGAGCGTTTCCTCGAGACCTATTACGTGCTGACCGAGCTCGTTCGCGCGGTCGGCCCGAACCCGGATACGCGCAGCGCCGAGGGCATCGGGCGCCTGGTCGCGCAGCTCCACACCATGCGGCGCATGTCGGTCTCGGTCGCCGGCATGCTGCAGGCCGGCAAGGAGCCGGTGGTCGAGGCCTCCATCGTCAAGGACATCGGCACGGTCTGGGAACAGCAGCTTCCTCACCGCGTGCGCGACCTTGCTGCTTTCGTCGAGGAGACCGCGACCAACCGCGACACCTTGGAGCGGCAGCTCGACTTCGCCATCAAGACCGCGCCGAAGCTCACCATCCAGGGCGGCACCACCGAGGTGCTGCGCGGCATCATCGCCCGCGGACTTGGTTTGCGCTAATCATCAAAGGATCATCATGACCACATACAAGGACATCGGCGTCGAGAAGGTCGGGCACGTCGGCACCATCGAGATCCGCCGCCCGCCGCTGAACTTCTTCGACATCTCGCTGATCAACCAGATCGCGGATGCGCTCGACGAATTCGACCGCGACATCGAGATCCGCGCCTCGGTGCTCTCGGCCCAGGGCAAGGCGTTCTGCGCCGGCGCAAACTTTGGCGATCCGGCGCGGCAGGCGCAGGAGGCGCGCGAAGCCGAGAAGAAGGGCGATCCGGCCGATAATCTCGGCCCGATCAACCATCTCTACATCCAGGCCGTGCGCATCTTCCGCGCCAAGAAGCCGATTGTTGCCGCCGTGCAGGGCGCCGCCATCGGCGGCGGATTGGGCCTCGCGGTCTCCGCCGATTTCCGCGTCACCTGCCCCGAAGCGCGTTTCTCCGCGAATTTTACGAAACTCGGCTTCCATCCCGGCTTCGGCCTGACGACGACGCTGCCGGAGCTGATCGGCAAGAACAACGCCGAGCTGATGTTCTACACCAGCCGCCGCGTCACCGGCGAGGAAGCCGTGAAATGGGGCCTCGCCAACGAGCTGGTGCCGCAGGACCAGGTCAAGGCGGCCGCGATGAAGCTCGCCGGCGAAATCGCCGAATGCTCGCCGCTCGGCCTGCTCTCCACCCGCGCGACGATGCGCGCCGGATTGGCCGATCGCGTCATGGCCGCGACCAATCACGAGCTCGCCGAGCAGACCCGGCTGCGCGCGACGGAGGATTTCAAGGAAGGCGTGAAGGCCACGGAAGAACGTCGCGCGGCGAATTTCAGGGGGCGATGATCACGGCGGCGCTAGCCGTATCACTCCACAGCGACCACAACCTCCCCTGTCATCCCCGCGAACGCGGGGATCCATAACCACAGGGAGAAGTTGTGGCGCAAGCTGGTCACTCCGCGTCTTGGCCAAACCGCTCCCTGTGGCTATGGGTCCCGGATCTGCGCGCGCTTAGGGCGCGCTTGTCCGGGACGACAGCGGCGGCTTTAGCGGCTTACTTCCTTCCCACCACCAGCGCATCGACGATCGTCACGCCCTGCCCCTCGGCGTGCACCAGCACCGGGTTGAGCTCGATCTCCGCGATCTCCTTTCCATGCCGCGCGGCGAGCGTGGAGATATCGGCGATCAACTGTGCCAGAGCCGCAACGTCCGCCTTCGCCGCCCCGCGAAATCCACTCAGCAGCGGCGCCGCCTTCAGGCTCGCCAGCATCGCGCCCGCCGCCTCCGCGTCGACCGGCACGGGGCGGTAGACGACGTCGCGGAACAGCTCGGTGGTGATGCCGCCGAGACCCACCATCACCATGGGACCGAACGTCTCATCCAGCATCGTGCCGACGATGATCTCGACACCGCGCTTCGCCATCGGGCCCACCAGCACGCCTTGAATGGTCGCCTCAGGCCGGTGCCGGCGCGCATTGTCCAGCAGCGCCTCGAATGCCAGAAACACCTCGCCCTTGGTGGTGATGTTGACGCGCACGCCGCCAACTTCGCTCTTATGGGCGATATCAGGCGACTGGATCTTCATCGCCAGGGGAAAGCCGACGCGGGCGACCGCCTCGTCGAGCTCGCTCTTGTCTCTCACCAGCACCTCATCCGGCAGTGCAATGCCGGCGGCGCGGAGCAACGACTTGCTGTCTGCTTCGGACAGGACCGCCGATTTCAGATGTACAGAAAGGTCGCGTGCCGGCAGCCGGGTTTCGTCCACGGGCTTCGGCAGACTGAACTTCGCGAAGTCGACGAGCCGACGCATCGCGACGCCGACATGGGTGAGGCCCGAGAGTACCACGACGCCGGATTTGGCGAGCTCACGGCGCGCGAAGTCGGACGGCACCGTGTAGGAATAGAACACCACCGGCTTGTGCTGTGCCGATAGCACCGGCGTCAGTTCCTCTTCCTTGAAGGGCTTGCGCACCTCGCTCGACAGCGACAGCACCACCAGGATCGCATCGACCTCGTCCGAGGCGGCGAGGACGTCGACGCTCTTCTGCAAGCCGCCGGAGGTGACGCCTTGCGCGGTGACGTCGATCGGGTTGCGCGCCGTGCCATAGGACGGCATCAACTGCTTGATCCCAACCTGGACCTTTTCGGACAGCTCCGGCACCTGCAAGCCTTGCAGCGCCACCGTATCGGCACCCCAGATGCCGGCACCGCCGGAAACGGTGACGACGGCAACGCGATCGCCCTTCGGCAGCGGATTGCTGGCAAGCACCGCGGCGATCGTCAGCGCTTCGTCCAGGTCGTTGGAGACGATGAAGCCGTATTTCGCGAACACCGCGTCATAGGCGGCCGACCAGCCGGCCATGCTCGCGGTATGCGAGGCCGCCGCGCGCTGGCCTGCGCCGGAGCGTCCGACCTTTGTCACGATCACCGGCTTCTTCATCTCCGCAGCGCGCCGGGCGGCGACCAGAAATTTGTCGACGTCGCGGATGCCTTCGATGAACAGCAGGATCACCTCGGTCGAGGAATCCTGCACCATGTAATCCAGGAACTCGCCGGCGCCGAGATCGGATTCATTGCCGGCGCTGACGACATAGCTGACAGCGATTCCGAGGGCCCGCGCCCGATGATAATAGGCAAAGCCGATGCCGCCGCTCTGCGCGACGATGCCGATCCGCTTTTTGGTGGCGACAAGCGGCACTACACCTGGCTTGACATCGACCGCCGGACTGAACGTCGCCGCCACGCGCTGCACCTGGCTGAAGAAGCCCTCGGCATTCGGCCCGGATATCCGCATGCCGGTGCGCCTCGCCAGCGCCGCGATCGCATCCTGCATCGCCGCGCTGTCGCCGCCCTCCTCGGCGAAGCCGGAGGAGATGATCACGGCATTCTTGACGCCGGCGGCGGCGCATTGCTCGAGCGCGGACAGGACGGCACGGGCCGGGATGATGATGACGGCGAGGTCGATGGGTGCGCCGATGTCGCCGATCGATCTGTAGCAGGCCAGCCCGTCGATATCCGCGTAGTTCGGGTTCACCGGATAGATCTTTCCGGGATACTCGTTCTTGCGCAGCATGGACAAGAGCCGCCCCGGGATCTTCTCGTGATCGCGCGAGGCGCCGATCAGCGCGATGCTGGCGGGCGCGAAGAAGCTGTCGAGCGGATGCGGCATGGCGGATGTGTCCTTCTTCGCAGAGACCTGCTCTCTCTCGCCGTCATCCTTGAGGTGCGAGGCATGGGATGCAACGCGTCCCATGAGAAGCCTCGAAGGATGAACGGCCCCGCCGGTGGCCGTCGCCCTTCGGGGCTCGCCGAAGAGGCGAGCACCTCAGGGTGGCGGACAACGAGAAGACCATCAACCGACGCGGAACGTCACCCCACCCACCAGGAACTCGCTCCCGGCAACCGCAAGCCCCCTCGCCTTCGCGGCATGCAGCACGCTCGCCCGATCCGCTACCCGAAACTCGAGCGCGCTCATGATCTCGCTGGCGCCTTTCACGAAGCGGAAGGTCGCATTGGGCAGCTTCAGCTCGGCACCTTCAGGCGCAACGCCGATGATCTTGCCCCAGTGCTCGGCCAGGCCTTGCGGATCAGGGCTCTGCATCTCCACGCCCGTCAGCGCCTGCGTCACGTCCTTGCGGATGAACTTTTGCCAGTCCGGTCCTGCCGGCGGATAGGCGCCAAGAATGTCGTCGCTGCCTTCGGTGTGGTTGAACTCGATGAAGGCGGCACGGCAGTCGCGGGGGTGGAGCTGGACGCCGTGATAGGGCGCATGGTCGATGACGTTGGCGGTGCGCACGCCAAGCGCGTTGGCGTTGCGGCCACGCTCGTCGGGATCATTGCAGCAGAAGATCGCCATGTAGCCACCGCGGCCACCGGTCTTCTCGATGAAGCGGCCGGCCGTGGTACCGCCCTTGAAGGGTGCCACCACCTCCAGCATGATCGTGTCGACCGGGAGCAGCGCATTCTCCAGGCCGTATTTGGCGACATTGCCGTCGCGATAGCACACGGCGAGGCCCATGATGTCCGCGATGTCGGAGATGACGGGCGCGAGCTGCGGCGCAACCAGGCAGATCTGCCGCAATCGCATATAGGGCGCCATGGTCAGGCGCCCCTGAAGGTCGGCTTGCGCTTCTCGACGAAGGCCTTGGCGGCCTCCTTGTGGTCCTCGGTGTCGCCGCAGCGGGTGTGGTGGATCGCCTCGCCGTCGAAGCAATCCTCCAGCGCCAGGTGCTCGGCATTGTTGATGTTGCGCTTGATGAAGCCGAGCGCGATCGACGGCCCTTGCGCCAGCGACAGTGCCAGCTCGTGGGCCGCGGCGTCGATCTCGGCGTCGGGCACGACCTTGGTCACCATGCCGATCGCATGCGCTTCCCTCGCCGTGAGCACCGGCGACATCAGATAGAGCTCGCGCGCCCGCGCGCTGCCGAGCAGCTGGGTGAGAAAATAGGTGCCGCCGTAGTCGCCGGAGAAGCCGACCTTGGCAAAGGCCGTGGTGATCTTGCAGGATTCCGAGGCGATACGGAGATCGCAGGACAGCGCCATCGACAGACCCGCTCCGGCCGCGGCGCCGTCGAGTTGCGCCACCACAGGCTTCGGCATCTGGTGCAGGATGCGCGAGACCTCCATGCCGCGGCGCAGATTCGCAAGCTTCTGCTCGAACGGCAGCGGCGCGCGGCCCGCGGCCATCGACTTGACGTCGCCGCCGACGCAGAACGAGCCACCAGCGCCCTTGAGCAGCACCGCGCGCACCTCCGCATCGTCAGCCGCCCGCCGCGCCGCTTCGACCAGCCCGGCCACCATCTCGGGGTTGAGCGCGTTCTTCCGCTCCGGGCGGTTCATCGTGATGGTGAGCAGCCCGCCTTCGAGCTTTTGCAGGACCATGTCGTTCATGGGGCGCCTCCCTCGTTGTTTCCTTCGTCATTCCGGGGCGCGCGAAGCGCGAGCCCGGAATCCATTTGTCGACGATCACTGCGGCCCGATGGATCCCGGGTTCGCGCTCATGCGCGCCCCGGGATGACGCTTCGCGTCATTTCTTCACCAGCGGGCAGCGCGACTGCTCCAGCGACTGGAACGCCTCGCTGCCGGACACGGTGGCGAGCAGCTTGTAGTCGTCCCAGCGGGCCTTCGATTCCGACGGTTTCTTCACCTCGAACAGGTACATGTCGTGGATCATGCGGCCGTCCTCGCGGATCTTGCCACCCTTGGCGAAGAAGTCGTTGATCGGCGTCTCCTTCATCACCTTCATGACAGTCGCTGCATCGGTCGTGCCGGCCGCCTTCACCGCCTTCAGGTAATGCGTGACGGAGGAGTAGACGCCGGCCTGTGCCGAGGTCGGCGGCCGCTTCACGCGCTCCTGAAAGCGCTTCGAGAATGCGCGCGTGTCGTCGTTGAGGTCCCAGTAGAAGGCTTCCGCCAGCAGCAGGCCCTGCGCGGTCTCCAGACCGATCGAGTCGATGTCGGTGACGAAGGCGAGCAGCGGCGAGACCTTCTGGCCGCCCTTGGTGATGCCGAACTCGGCCGCCTGCTTGATCGCGTTGACGGTGTCGCCGCCGGCATTCGCAAGCCCGATCACCTTGGCCTTGGAGGCCTGGGCCTGGAGCAGGAACGAGGAGAAATCCGACGTGTTGAGCGGGTGGCGCACGCTGCCCAGCACCTTGCCGCCCGTCTTGATGACGACGGCACTGGTGTCCTTCTCCAGGTCCTGGCCGAAGGCGTAATCGGCGGTGAGGAAGAACCAGCTGTCGAGGCCAGACTTCACGGCCGCAAGGCCGGTCACATTGGCCTGGCCGTAGGTGTCGAACACGTAGTGGATGGTATAGGGACCGCAGGCCTCGTTGGTGAGACGGATCGAGCCCGGGCCGTTGAAGATGATGATCTTGTTGCGCGCTTTGGCGATCTCGCCGGCCGCAAGCGCAGTGGCGGAAGCCGCGACGTCGTAGATCATCTCGACGCCCTGGTTGTCGAGCATATCGCGGGCGATGTTGGCGGAAAGATCGGCCTTGTTTTGATGGTCGGCCGCCAGCACCTGGATCTTGCGCCCCAGCACCTCGCCGCCGAAATCCTCCACCGCCATCTTGGCCGCGGTCTCGCTGCCGGGTCCGGTGATGTCGGCATAGAGGCTCGACATGTCGAGGATGCCGCCGATCTTGAGAGGTGGCTTGTCCTGGGCCTGCGCGGTGGCGCTCGCACTGAGGGCAAACGCGGCGGCAAAAATGCCCGACAAAACAGTCTTCATGGAAAACGATCTCCCTTATCGCGCCGTACTCTGATGGCGGCTTGGTTATTGCTCTTGGCAATCGTTATTGGCAATCGCTGTTGCCGCAATCATGCCGCATGCGCAAGAGCGCAGCAAGCGCGGGCTGCGATGCGCGTCTTGCGATTGCGTCATGTTTTCCGCAAAGCGGAATGGTGGAATGACGCAAGATCTTTCCGCGTCATTGCGAGCGTGTGACGTAACAGCAAATCCCCACACGCGCTGCCGTAGGGCGGGCAAAGGCGCGCTCTTCGCGCCGTGCCCACGACTTCGATTACGGCCACGAAGAGATCGTGGGCACGGCGCGTTGCGCCTTTGCCCACCCTACGAAGGCCCCTTCGTCGTTGGCATCGTTTGAGTTAAGATCGACGCACAACACAACCTTTCCGGGTCACGTGGCGCAACGGCTTCACCTCATCGTCGCATTCCTTCTCATCGCGGGTCGCACCGCGTTCGCGACGCCGTGCCAATTCGAAGCACAGGGCGAAGGCCGTGTCGCTGCCATCGTCGATGCCCGCAGCGTGCGTCTCGACGATGGCCGCGAAATCCGCCTCGCAGGCATCGAGACGACGGCGACGACGAAGCAGGCGCTGGCTTCGCTGCTCGCCGGCCGCGACGTGACGCTTCGCGGCAGCGACGACACACCCGACCGCTACGGCCGCCAGGGCGCGCTGGTGTTCATCGGCGAAAGCGACACCCCGGTGCAGGCCGTGCTGCTCGCCCAGGGCGACGCCATGGTCTCCGCCGAAATCACGGACAAGGACTGCGCGGCGGCCCTGATGACGTCGGAGGCCGAGGCGCGGCGCCAAAAAAAGGGCAGCTGGGCTGACCCGTCGGCCATAAAAAACGCGGAAAGTCCGGACGATATTTTGGCGGGGATCGGGCGCTTTGTGGTGGTCGAGGGTAAAGTCCTGTCGGTCCGGCAAGCTGGGGCAATGACCTACCTCAACTTCGGACGGAACTGGACACGTGGCTTTGCCGTGACTATTTCAAAGCGCACGCTGCCAGCGCTCGAAAGCGCTGGAATCACCCTTAAGTCATTGGAAAGTAAGCGTATTCGAGTCCGGGGCTGGGTCGAGGGAAGTACGGGGCCGCGGATTGATGTGCGGCTCGTGGGGCAGGTCGAGTTGCTGGGCGCAAACGAGCCGACAGGGGTAAGGCCTTAAATCAGGCCAGGCACGGGTTAAGCGACGTGAATGGGGTGCTAGAACGGCACGTACGGAATGAAGGCCGCCGCCTGCGGGCTGCGCCGGCCGCGCTTTGCCTCGTGCTGGGTACGGCCCTCGCCGGCTGTGGCGACATGGGCCGGTTCCAGGCCGCCGCGACCCCGCCGACCGTTGCGATGCCCAAGCCCAAGCCGGCCGTCGCGCAGACACCCGCCACCGAGAAGGAGCACGAGCGCATCCTGGCGAGCTATGGCGGCACCTATGACGATCCCAGGCTCGAATCACTCGTCAGCAAGACCGTCGACCGGCTGGTCGCTGCGTCCGACCGTCCCGATCAGGGCTACAAGGTCACCATCCTCAATTCCGGCGCCGTGAACGCCTTCGCGCTGCCGAACGGCCAGCTCTATGTCACGCGCGGACTTCTCGCGCTCGCCAGCGACACCTCGGAATTGTCCTCCGTGCTCAGCCACGAGATGGCCCATGTGCTGTCCAAGCACGCCGCGATGCGCGAGGACCAGGCGCGCCAGGCCGCGATCGTCACCCGCGTCGTCACCGACATGAGCAACGATCCTGACCTCACCGCGCTCGCGCTGGCCAAGACCAAGCTCACCATGGCGAGCTTCTCGCGCAAGCAGGAGTTCGAGGCCGACGGCATCGGCGTCGGCATTTCGGCCAAGGCGCATTTCGACCCCTACGGCGCGGCGCGTTTCCTCTCGGCGATGGAACGCAATGCCGAGCTGAAGGCCGGCAAGAGCTCGCTCGATCCGCGCGCGCAGGATTTCACCTCGTCGCATCCGGCGACCCCGGAGCGCGTGCAGAACGCGCAGACCATTGCGCGGCAATATACTGCGCCTGAAGGCGCCGAGCGCGACCGCGAGACCTATCTCGCGGCGATCGACAATCTCGTTTACGGCGAAGACCCCAGCGAAGGTTTCGTCCGCGGCCGCCGCTTCCTGCATCCGAAGCTGGGCTTCACCTTCCAGGCGCCGGACAATTTCACGCTCGACAACACCGCCCAGGCCGTGATCGGCGTGCGCGAGGGCGGCGCACAGGCGATGCGTTTCGACGTGGTGCGGGTGCCGGCCGAGCAGTCGCTCGGCGACTACCTCAATTCCGGCTGGATGGAGGGCGTCGAGAAGGCGTCCACCGAAGACATCACCATCAACGGCTTCCCGGCCGCGTCCGCCGCCGCCAAGGGCGACCAGTGGCAGTTCAAGGTCTATGCGCTGCGCTTCGGCAGCGACGTCTATCGCTTCATCTTCGCGGCCCGGCAGAAGTCGACCGAGAGCGAGCGCAATGCGCGCGAGACCGTCAATTCGTTCCGCCGCCTGACGCTGGACGAGATCCAGGCCGCGCGACCGCTGCGCATCAAGGTCATCACCGTGCAGCCCGGCGACACCGTGGAATCGCTCTCCCACCGCATGGCCGGCGTCGATCATCCCGCCGAGCGTTTTCGCGTGCTGAACGGCCTCGATCGCACCGCGCAGGTGAAGGTGCGCGATCGCGTGAAGATCGTGGCGGATTGACGTGCGCTAAGCGCGCGTCATCCCGGGGCACGCTTAGCGTGAACCCGGGATCTAGAGCCACAAGCTTCGCTGCCGTAGGGTGGGCAAAGCGCAAGCGTGCCCACGCATCTTTTGCGATCGAGAGAGATGGTGGGCACGGCGCTTATGCGCCTTTGCCCACCCTACGACAGCTGTTGTGTGGCGACCGCTTGAGCCTCAGCGCCCCGCGTCCATGTCGCCCGCCTCGCGCTGGCCACTGAGCCAGAGCGCCAGCAGGGTCCAGAACGCGCCGGACAGCAGGTACGCACCCGAGGCGATGACACCGAGATTGGTGGCGAGCAGCAATGCGACCAGCGGAGCGAAGCCGGCACCGAACAGCCAGGCCATGTCCGAGGTCAGCGCGGACGCCGTGTAGCGGTACGCCTGCTTGAAGTTCGAGGCGATCGCGCCGGAGGACTGGCCGAAGGACAGGCCGAGCAGGATGAAGCCGATCACCATGTAGATGGTCTCGCCGAACGCGCCGGCATCGAGCAGCTGTGGGGCAAAGCCGCTGTAGATCGCGATCGCGATCGCCGACCCCATCAGCAGCGACTTGCGGCCGACGCGGTCGGCGATGACGCCGGACAGCACGATCGCACCGACACCGAACACGGCGGCGACGATCTCGATGATCAGGAAGCGCACCGGGCTTTCGCGGGTGAACAGGAACACCCAGGACAGCGGAAACACCGTGACCATGTGGAACAGCGCGAAGCTCGCCAGCGGCGCGAACGCCCCCAACATGATGTTCTGACCTTCGCTTGCGACGGTGTCGGCGATGCGCGCGGGCTGCAATTCGCGGGTCTCGAACAGCGAGGCATATTCCTCCGTCGTCACCATGCGCAGGCGCGCGAACAGCGCCACGACGTTGATGGCAAACGCGACGAAGAACGGATAGCGCCAGCCCCAGTCGAAGAAATCGTCGGCCGAGAGGTTGCCGGCGAAATAGGCGAACAGCGCGCTCGCCACGATCAGCCCGAGCGGAGCGCCGAGCTGCGGCACCATCGCGTACCAGCCGCGCTTGGAGGGCGGCGCGTTCAGCGCCAGCAGCGAAGCCATGCCATCCCAGGCGCCGCCCCAGGCCAGACCCTGCGCGATGCGCGCCAGTGCCAGCAGCCAGATCGCGGCAACGCCGATGTCGTGATAGCCGGGCAGGAACGCCAGCGCGACCGTGGCGGTGCCGAGCAGGAACAGCGCCGAGATCAGCTTGGCGGTCTTGCCGTAGGCACGGTCAACCGTCATGAAAATGACGGTGCCGATCGGCCGGGCCATGAAGGCCAGCGCGAAGATCATGAAAGAATAGAGCGTGCCGGTCAGTTCGCTCGCGAACGGGAACACCAGGCGCGGGAACACGATCACCGAGGCGATCGCGAAGACGAAGAAGTCGAAGAATTCCGAGGTGCGGCCGATGATGACGCCGATGGCGATCTCGCCGGGACTGGCCTGGTCGTGGCCGTGCTCGCCCGTGTGGAGGTCTGCCATTGCGGGGGTCTGTGCCGTCGCCATTCGTGCGCCCTTAACGTCCTGAAAACCAAAGCCGACCGCCCGGCGGGCGCCGGGCAATCTGGCCTTCTCTGGCCCAACATTCCGCACTGCAACATTGGACAAATTGTCCAATGTCCGGATTGTTGCGCCGCAGCTACCCGTTGGCCCCACAAAAGAAACTCATTCTCAAAGGCTCGGCCCGTGTCTCGTCTCAAGATCCTGGCGCTACTACCTCTGGCTGCTGCGCTCAGCGGCTGCGACTACGTCGTGCTGGCGCCAGCCGGCGATATCGCTGCCCAGCAGCGCGACCTCGTCATCATCTCCACCATCCTGATGCTCCTGATCGTCGTCCCCGTGATGGCGCTGACGGTGCTGTTCGCCTGGCGCTATCGCCAGTCCAACACGGCCGCTCGCTACGAGCCGGAATGGGACCACTCGACCAAGCTTGAGCTGGTGATCTGGTCCGCACCGCTGCTGATCATCGTCTGCCTGGGCGCGCTGACCTGGATGGGCACCCATCTGCTCGACCCCTATCGCACGCTCGGCCGCATCCATGCCGACCGCGCCGTGGACCAGTCCAAGGCTCCGCTCGAGGTCGACGTCGTCGCGCTCGATTGGAAGTGGCTCTTTATCTATCCCGACTACGGCATCGCCACCGTCAACGAGCTCGCAGCTCCGGTCGACCGTCCGATCAAATTCCGCATCACCGCGTCCTCGGTGATGAACTCGTTCTACATCCCCGCGCTCGCCGGCCAGATCTACGCGATGCCGGGCATGGAGACGAAGCTCCACGCCGTCGTCAACCACGCCGGCACGTATAAGGGCTTCTCGGCGAACTACAGCGGCGCCGGCTTCTCCGGCATGCACTTCAACTTTCGGGGACTCGACGACAAGGGTTTTGACGCCTGGATCGCCAGCGCCAAATCCGCCGGCGGCTCGCTCGGCCGCGCCGAATATCTCCAGCTCGAAAAGCCCAGCCAGAACGAGCCGGTGCGCCGCTACGGCACGATCGACTCCGATCTCTACCGTCTGATCCTCAACATGTGCGTCGAGACCGGCAAGATGTGCCAGAGCGAGATGATGGCGATCGACGCCAAGGGCGGCAACGGTCATCAGGGCCTGAACAACACCCTGCCGCTCACTTACGACAAGTACGCCCGCCGCGGCACCCCGCTCGGGCCGGAGCCGACTTTCGTGGCCGGCACCTGCACGCCCGATGCGCCGCAGGGCAAGACCACGGCGTCCATCACGGCTCCCGTCGACACGGCGCCGTTGCTCGGCGCCGGCCTGAAGCGGCCGAGCTTCGCGCCGCTCAAGTCCTCGTCCTTCTTCCTCGGACTGCGTCCGAAGTCAGACTCCTAAAGAGATCCCCGCATGTCTCCTGATTTTCTCAAGCTCATCTTCGGCCGGCTCGGCTTCGAATCGCTGCCGCTGCACGAGCCGATCGTCGTCGGCACCTTCGCGGTGGTCGCGCTCGGCGGCGCCGCGCTGCTCGGCGGTCTCACCTATTTCCGCCTCTGGGGTTATCTCTGGCGCGAATGGTTCACCACGGTCGACCACAAGCGCATCGGCATCATGTACATGATCCTCGGCATCGTGATGCTGCTGCGGGGCTTCGCCGATGCGCTGATGATGCGCGGCCAGCAGATGCTCGCCTTTGGCGGCTCCGAAGGCTATCTCAACGCCCATCACTACGATCAGGTCTTCACCGCCCACGGGGTGATCATGATCTTCTTCGTGGCGATGCCGCTGGTGACCGGCCTGATGAACTACGTCGTGCCGCTCCAGATCGGCGCGCGCGACGTGTCGTTCCCGTTCCTGAACAATTTCAGCTTCTGGATGACGGTCGGCGGCGCAGTGCTGGTGATGGCTTCGCTGTTCATCGGCGAATTCGCCCGCACCGGCTGGCTGGCTTATCCACCACTGTCGAACATCGGCTACAGTCCCGATGTCGGCGTCGACTATTACATCTGGGCGCTGCAGGTCGCGGGCGTCGGCACGACGTTGTCAGGCATCAACCTGATCTGCACCATCGTCAAGCTGCGCTGTCCCGGCATGACCATGATGAAGATGCCGGTCTTCACCTGGACCTCGCTCTGCACCAACGTCCTGATCGTCGCCTCCTTCCCCGTCCTGACCGTCGTGCTCGCGCTGCTCTCGCTCGACCGCTACGTCGGCACCAACTTCTTCACGAACGATTTCGGCGGCAGCCCGATGATGTACGTGAACCTGATCTGGATCTGGGGCCATCCCGAGGTCTACATCCTGGTTCTCCCGGCGTTCGGCATCTTCTCGGAGGTGACCTCGACCTTCTCCGGCAAGCGGCTGTTCGGCTACACCTCGATGGTCTACGCCACGGTCGTCATCACCATCCTGTCGTACCTGGTCTGGCTGCACCACTTCTTCACGATGGGCTCGGGCGCCAGCGTCAACTCGTTCTTCGGCATCACCACGATGATCATCTCGATCCCGACGGGCGCGAAGATGTTCAACTGGCTGTTCACGATGTATCGCGGCCGTATCCGCTACGAGCTGCCCATGATGTGGACGATCGCCTTCATGCTGACCTTCGTGATCGGCGGCATGACCGGCGTGCTGCTGGCGGTGCCGCCGGCCGACTTCGTCCTGCACAACAGCCTGTTCCTGATCGCACACTTCCACAACGTGATCATCGGCGGCGTGGTGTTCGGCGCCTTCGCCGGCATCTCCTACTGGTTCCCGAAAGCGTTCGGCTTCAAGCTCGATCCGTTCTGGGGCAAGATGTCGTTCTGGTTCTGGGTCACCGGGTTCTACCTCGCCTTCATGCCGCTCTACGTGCTCGGCCTGATGGGCGTGACCCGTCGCCTGCGCGTGTTCGACGATCCGTCCTTGCAGATCTGGTTCGTCATCGCCGCGATCGGGGCCTTCCTCGTCCTCCTCGGTATCCTCAGCATGCTGATGCAGTTCGCGGTCAGCTTCCTCAGGCGCGAGCAGCTCAAGGACGTCACCGGCGATCCCTGGGACGCGCGCACGCTGGAATGGGCGACCTCCTCGCCCCCTCCCGACTACAACTTCGCCTTCACCCCCGTCGTTCACGACAATGACGCGTGGTGGGACATGAAGAAGCGCGGCTACCAGCGTCCGCTCACCGGGTTCAAGCCGATCCACATGCCCAGCAGCACCGGCACCGGCATCATCCTCGCCGGCCTCGCCACCGCGATGGGATTCGGCTTGATCTGGTACATCTGGTGGCTCGCCGCCGTGAGCTTCGCCGCGCTGCTCGTCGTCGGCATCGGCCACACCTTCAACTATCACCGCGACTTCGACATTCCGGCTGAAGACGTCATCCGGACCGAGGACGCGCGCACCAAACTGCTCGCCGGAGCCAAGTAAATGACTGTCGCTGTCAATCCCTCCCAAACCGGCGAGCCGGTCTTCTATCTCGCCGACGAACACCCGCATCCGGAAGGCTGGAGCACCTCGCTCGGCTTCTGGATCTACCTGATGAGCGACTGTCTCATCTTCGCGATCCTGTTCGCCACCTTCGGCGTGCTCGGCGGCAACTACGCCGCAGGTCCCGCGCCGAAGGACCTGTTCGACCTGAACCTGGTCGCGGTGAACACCTCGATGCTGCTGCTGTCATCGATCACGTATGGTTTTGCCATGCTGACGATGCAGCAGAACCGGGTCGCACAGACGCAGGTCTGGCTGGCGATCACCGGCTTGTTCGGCCTCGCCTTCATCGGCATCGAACTCACCGAGTTCGCTCACATGATCCATGAAGGCGCCACGCCCCAGCGCAGCGCTTTCCTTTCGGCGTTCTTCACCCTGGTCGGCACCCACGGCCTGCACGTTTCCTGCGGCCTGATCTGGCTGGTGACGCTGATGGTGCAGGTCCAGAAGTTCGGCCTGATCGAAGCCAACCGCCGCCGTCTGATGTGCCTCTCGATGTTCTGGCACTTCCTCGACGTGGTCTGGATCGGCGTCTTCACCTTCGTCTATCTCCTGGGAGTTCTGCGATGAACACCGATACTCATGCCGCCCATGCGGGCGATCATCACCACGAAGGCGGCCACGCCCACGGCTCGTTCTCGACCTATATGCTCGGTTTCGTGCTCTCGGTCGTGCTGACCGCGATCCCGTTCTGGCTGGTGATGAGCGGCGCACTGCCGAGCAAGCAGATCACGGCGCTCGTGATCATGGCCTTCGCGGTCGTGCAGATCGTCGTGCACATGATCTACTTCCTGCACATGAACACGACGTCCGAGAACGGCTGGAGCATGATGGCGCTGATCTTCACCATCGTGATGGTGGTGATCGCGCTGTCGGGTTCGCTGTGGGTGATGAGCCACCTCAACAGCAACATGATGCCGATGCACCAGATGAGCGGAATGAAGTGAGCGAGTCAGGGACCGAGACAAGCAGGGCGAACGGAGCGCGCAGCGAGGCTGCGCGGTCCCCGTCCTTGTGGCTCACGGTCCTCTCGCTGACGGCCTTTGTTCTTCTGATCGCACTCGGCGTCTGGCAGATCGAGCGCCGCGCCTGGAAGCTGGCGCTGATCGACCGCGTCGAGCAGCGCGTCCATGCCCCGGCCCAGCCGGTCCCCTCGCCCGATTCATGGCCTGCGGTTTCCACGGCAAATGACGAATACAGGCATGTCATCGTCGCCGGCCGCTTCCTGCATGACCGCGAGACGCTGGTCCAGGCGGTCACCGAGGAAGGCCCGGGCTATTGGGTGCTGACACCGCTCCAGCGCAGCGACGGCACACAGGTCCTGGTCAACCGCGGCTTCGTGCCGTCCGAGCGGCGCGACGCATCGACGCGCCGGGACGGCAATCCGGACGGCCAGGTCGAGATCACCGGCCTGCTCCGCATCACAGAGCCGAAAGGCGGATTCCTCCGGAACAACGTGCCCCAGCACAACCGCTGGTATTCGCGCGATGTCGCCGCGATCGCGACGGCCCGCGGTCTGCACGATGTCGCGCCGTTCTTCGTCGATGCCGATGCCGGATCACAATCCGGCGGCGGGCCGATCGGCGGATTGACCGTGGTCAGCTTTCCCAATAACCACCTGATCTACGCGCTGACGTGGTTCGCCCTGGCTTTCATGCTGGCAGGTAAACTCTTCGTCACATTCGGCGGCGGGCTGTTCCGCCGCAAACGCTTCGTCCACGAACCGGCCGGCGGCTCCGATGCCGTCGCCCGCAGGACGGGATCAGATGCTGGAACGATCGTCGAACAGGCCTGACGACGGGAAGACGCTTTCCCAACCATTTGCGCATGACGGGCTGGCCGTCACGCTGCAATCGCAGGCCGACGCGCGCAGCGAGCTGATCGGCACGACTCCGACCGACGACGAGACCAACCGCAAGAACATGGCGCTGCTGATCCAGCTGCGCTGGACCGCGGTGGTCGGCCAGATCGTGACCATCGGCGGCGTGCATTTCGGGCTCGGCATTCCCCTGCCGCTGGAGCGGATGGGCGCGGTGATCGGCGCGCTGGTGCTGCTCAACGTCTCCAGCCTCGTCTGGGTGCGCCATCGCGCTGCGATCACCAACAACGAGCTGCTGGTCGCCTTGATGCTGGACGTCGCCGCGCTGACCGCGCAGCTCTACCTCTCTGGCGGCGCCACCAATCCCTTCACCTCGCTGTTCCTGCTCCAGGTGACGCTCGGCGCGGTGCTGCTCGATGCCCGCTCAACCTGGTCGCTGGTCGCGCTGACCTGCGCGAGTTTTGTCTGGCTGACGCTGGCATACCGCCCGCTGGACCTGCCGCCCAACCCATTGAGCGAGACCTACACGCTCACGGTCGCCGGCATGCTGCTGGGCTTCGTGCTCAACGCCGTGCTGCTGGTCGTGTTCGTCACGCGCATCAATCGAAACCTGAGGGAGCGCGACGCGCATCTGGCGGCCTTGCGCCAGCATGCCGCCGAGCAGGATCACATCGTCCGCATGGGCCTGCTCGCCTCCGGCGCGGCCCATGAGCTCGGCACGCCGCTCGCCTCGCTCTCGGTGATCCTCAGCGATTGGCGCCGCATGCCCGATCTTGCCGCCGATCAGGAGCTCGCCGAGGACCTCGCGGAGATGGAGACCTCGCTGCAACGCTGCAAGTCGATCGTGACGGGGATCCTGGTCTCGGCAGGCGAAGCACGCGGCGAAGGCTCATCGCCGACGACGGTGACGGCCTTCGTCACCGCCCTGGTCGACGAATGGCGCGACGCGCGCTCGGCGCGGACGCTCTACTTCGTCAATACGTTCGGCGCGGACGTCGCCATCGTCTCCGACATCGCGTTGAAGCAGGTCATCTTCAACGTGCTCGACAACGCCTACGAGGTCTCGCGGGAATGGGTCGAGCTCGTCGCCGAGCGCGAGGGCGACAATCTCGTGCTGTCGATCAGCGATCGCGGCCCGGGCTTTGCGCCGGAGATGTTGGCGCAGCTCGGAAAGCCCTATCACTCGAGCAAGGGCCGCGCTGGCGGCGGGCTCGGGCTGTTCCTGGTGGTGAACGTCGTGCGCAAGCTCGGAGGCAGCGTGACCGCCGAGAACCACAGGAAGCGCGGCGCCACGGTCCGCCTCACGCTGCCGCTCGCAACGCTGGCGATCGGAGGCAATTTTGACGCCTGACCGTTCGCTCATCGTCGTCGAGGACGATGCCGGCTTTGCGCGCACGCTGAAGCGCTCGTTCGAGCGCCGCGGCTATGATGTCGTGCTCGCCGCCTCGATCGAGGACGTGCGGAACGTGCTGGAGGAACGCTCCTTCGGCCACGCCGTCGTCGACCTCAAGCTCGGCGGCGCCTCCGGCCTTGCCTGCGTCGAGCTCCTGCACACGCATGATCCTGACATGCTGATCGTGGTGCTCACAGGCTTTGCCAGCATTTCGACCGCCGTCGAGGCGATCAAGCTGGGCGCCTGCCACTATCTCGCAAAGCCCTCGAACACCGACGACATCGAAGCCGCCTTCAACAAGGCCGAAGGCAACGCCGAGGTCGCGCTCGATGCACGGCCGACCTCGATCAAGACGCTGGAATGGGAGCGCATCCACCAGACCCTGATCGAGACGGATTTCAACATCTCGGAAGCGGCGCGAAGGCTCGGCATGCACCGGCGCACGCTGGCGCGCAAGCTCGAGAAGCGGCCGGTGAAGTAGGCCTTCACCAAGGTCTCACCGCCGTCATTCCGGGGCGTGCGGAGCACGAGCCCGGAATCCATCAGGCGGCAAAGACGGTGGTTGAATGGATTCCGGGCTCTCGCTTCGCGAGCCCCGGAATGACGGCTACGACCCCAAACAAAAAGCCCGGCGCGAGGCCGGGCTTTTGATTGCTTGCGCAGAACGAAGTTGCTTACGCGGCCTCGTCGGCGACCGTGGTGTCGTCGCCATCGGTATCGTCGGCATCGCCCTCGGCATCCGCCTCGCCCTCGGCGGCTTCCGCCTTGGCGTTGCGGCGCGGGCTCTTGGCGAGCTGGGCCTCGATCTCCTTGACCGCTTCGGTCTCGGTCGAGTGCTGCACCACCGCGATCTCGCGGGATAGACGATCGAGCGCCGCTTCATAGAGCTGGCGTTCGCTGTAGGACTGCTCCGGCTGCGACTCCGAGCGATAGAGGTCGCGCACGACTTCCGCGATCGCGACGATGTCGCCCGAATTGATCTTCGCTTCGTATTCCTGGGCACGGCGCGACCACATGGTGCGCTTGACGCGGGCGCGGCCCTTGAGCGTCTCCAGCGCCTTCTTTACCAGCGCCGGCTCGGACAGCTTGCGCATGCCGACATTGGCGACCTTGGCGGTCGGCACGCGCAGCGTCATCTTGTCCTTGATGAAGTTGATGACGAACAGCTCGAGCTTCGCGCCGGCGATCTCCTGCTCCTCGATGGCCAGGATCTGGCCGACGCCGTGAGCGGGATAGACGACGAATTCATTGGCCTTGAAGCCCTGACGCTGGGTCACGACCTTCTTTTCCTCGACCTTCGGCGCAGCGGCCGCCGGCTTCACGGCGGGCTTGGCGGCAGCAACCGGAGCCTTGGCAGGAGCAGCAACGGGAGCCTTCGACGCGGCGGGCTTGGCAGCGGGAGCCTTGGCGGCAACGGGCTTGACAGCAGGCTTGGCAGCGGTCGCTTTCGCGGCCGGTTTGGCAGTCTTGTTAGGCATTGCGCTTCTTTTGTTCTTCGAGGACTTTGCAGCCGGTGCCTTCGTCGCGGTCCGACCCTTGGATGCGCTACGGCTGGCCGCGGCGACTTTTTTGGCCTCCTTATGGGAAGCCCTCGCTGAAGTACTCTTTTTACGCGTTTTCTGTGACACAGCCTGCGCGCGGAAACTGCCACGCCCCTGTTCGACATTTGGTTTCACGGGAACCCAGCGGGGCCAACGGGGCTGACGGGTTCGGCTTAATGTGCCCAATATAGCACATTTCCCGCAAAAATCAATGATTTAGGGGTATTGAGGGCTGGTTTTCGGCGGCAGCGCCGCTATTAGGGTTAAGTTTGAGCCCGATTCAGTCGCCGGAGCCGGGGTTCGGAGAAAAATATTTCTCGAACTTGCCTTCCATGCCGTCGAATTCCTTGGCGTCGGCAGGTGATTCTTTCTTCTGGGTGATGTTCGGCCAGCTCTTGGCGTAGTCGGCGTTGACCGAAAGCCACTTTTCCAGGCCCGGTTCCGTGTCCGGCTTGATGGCGTCGGCGGGGCATTCCGGCTCGCACACGCCGCAATCGATGCACTCGTCCGGGTGGATGACGAGCATGTTGTCACCCTCGTAGAAGCAATCGACCGGGCAGACCTCGACGCAGTCGGTGTACTTGCACTTGATGCAGTTTTCAGTGACGACGTAAGTCATCCAACGCTCCGAAAAGCTCTTTTAAAAGTCGCGGCTTGCGTAGCGCGGATGGCCGGGCGCCGCAAGGTCGGGAAGGCCCGATCATGACCGCTTTGTGTGTTTGATCGACCAAGAAGTGAATTCGAAACGCAATTAATTGCGTTTCGCTTCGCTTAGCTCCTCAAAGAGCACCCGCGCCGCGGCAGCATCGCCACGGCGCTCGCTGAAGCCGGTGACCTTCAACACCCGCACGGTGCGATCGAGCGCGACGGTGATGACGTCGCCGATCTTGATCGCATGCCCCGGCGACTTTTCGCGCTCACCATTGACGCGAACGTGGCCCGACCCGACGAGCTCGGCCGCGGAGGTGCGCGCCTTCACCACCCGCGCGTGCCACAACCATTTGTCGAGGCGCTGCCGCTCGGTCGTGGGATTACTCCTTCCGACCAGACAGCTGCTCTTTCAGCGCGGCGAGCTTGGCGAAGGGCGAGTTCGGATCGGCCGGACGATCGCGCTCGCGCGGGTTTGCGCTCGAGGCGTAGGGACGCAGCGACGGTCCGCCCTGGCGGTCGCGGCCCTTGTCGCGGTCACGGCCGCGGTTGTCACGGCCCTTGTCGCGATCTCCGCCGAACTTGCCCTTGTCGCGATCGCGTCCCTTGTTGTCGCGATCCTTGCCCTCGAAGCGGCGATTCCTGTCGTCGCGCCCCTCGGGACGCGGCGCGCCTTCGCCACCTTCGCGCGGCTTGCGGAAGTCTCTGCCGCCGTCCCTGCGATGGCCGCCATGACGCTGGCCCGGCTTCGCGCCGTCGGCGGCTTGCGCGGCCCCGCCTTCCGCGGGCGCGGCACCTGCCTCGGCGCCTCCTTGCGGACGCGGCTGATGGTGGTGCCGCTGGTGGCGATGGCGCTCGTGGCGCGGCTTGCGGTCCTCGTGACGGCCGCCGGGACGCCAGACCTCGATCAGCTCGGGCTCGGCGGGCGTCGCCGCAGCTTCAGGCGCGGCGGCGTGGGGGGGGGGGGGGGCGCGGCAGCTTCGGTTGCGGCGGTCTCGGCCGGAGCGGCTTCGAGGCCGGCAGCCTCGACGGGCGCAGCGGGCTCTTCCGCCGGCGGCGCGATGCCGGGGGCGTCTTCGGGCGTGACGGGGGCCTCGGGAGAGGCTTCGAGCGCAGGCTCGGCCTGCTGAGCCTGCTCGTCCTGCAGCTCCATGCCGGGCGCATCTTCGACGGTGACAGGCTCGGCGGCCGCTTCGGTGGATGGCTCCGCCGGCAGGCCGGCAACGGCCTCCGCCGCGGTCTCGGTCGAGGTTTCCGCGGTGCCTTCAGCCGGCGGGGTTTCTGCCGTGACGGTCGCGGCCACGACAGGCTTTTGCGGCAGCGGCGGACGCTTCTCCATGCGATAGCCGAGCGCACGCAGCACCGAGGCGAAATCCTCGCCTGCGGAGCCGGTGAGCGAGGTCATCGCCTGCGTCACCACGAAACCGCGGCCGTCGAAGGCGCCCGCCGGCTTTTCGCCGGACGCGTTCTCGCGCCAGGCCAGCGCCGGGCGGATCAGGTCGGCAAGACGCTCCAGGATGTCGACGCGCACGGCGCGTTCGCCGGCCTGCTTGTAGCCGAGCACGCGATAGGCATCGCGCGGCAGCGCCTTGTCGACCGGGAACGAGGTACGGCCCGAGCTCGCCAGATGCTGCGCGCCCGACAGCGAGGACAGATCGACATTGTCCTGCTTCAGCGCCCACAACAGCGCTGCGAGCGCACGCGCGGCGGGCTTCAAAAGGCCGGGGAAATAGATGTGATAGGCGCCGAAACGGACGCCGTATTTGCGCAGCACCGCGCGCGAGGGCTGGTCGAGATCCTTCAGCTCGTTCGCGATCTTCGGCCGCTCCAGCACGCCGAGCGCCTCGACGAGCTGATAGGCGATGCCGCGGGCGATGCCGGTGACGTCCTCGGCCTTGGAGAGCTCGAACATCGGCCCGAGCAGCTTCTCGACATGGGTCTTGAGCCAGAGCTCGAGCCGGGCCTGCACTTTTTCGCGCGGCGCCCCGGTGAGACGCTCGTCCGAGATGATGCGGATGCGCGGATGCAGCGCCTCCTCTGCGGCAGACAGCCGCGCCACGGCGTCGCCGGTCCAGCGGATGGTGCCTTCCGAGGTCAGCACGAACTGATCGTCCGGCGCGTTGCCGAGCTTTTCGGCGCGCGTGTTGATCTCGCCGGCGAGCACTGCTTGCGCTGCAGCCTGCAAGGCTTTCGCATCCGAACCAGCTTCCGCCGCATCCGGTGCAAAGGTGAAGCCGTCGAGGCGGCCGATGACATGGCCTTCGACGATGACTTCGCCGGTCTTGCCGATTTCAGTATTCAAGCTCGTGTTCTCCCGCAGGCGGCGCATCAATACACTGGTCCGGCGATCAACGAAACGCTCAGTCAAGCGTTCATGGAGCGCATCCGATAATTTATTTTCGACCTCGCGGGCGATCCCCTGCCAGCGTTCGGGGTCTTTCAGCCAGTCCGGGCGGTTGGCGACGAAGGTCCAGGTGCGGATCTGCGCGATCCGGGCCGACAGCGTGTCGATGTCGCCGTCGACGCGGTCGGCCTGGGTGATCTGGGCCTCGAACCAGGCGTCGGGGATGCAGCCCTTCCGCATCAGGAAGCCGTACAACGTGGTCACCAGCTCGGCATGGGCGGCCGGCGACAGTTTCCGGTAATCGGGGACCTGGCAGGCCTCCCACAGCCGCTCCACCGCCGCCTTGCCATGCGCGATATCGCGCACCTCGACGTCGCGGGCGGCATGGTCGAGCACGCGCATGTCCTCGGCGACAGGGGCGCGCGTCAGCGCCTCGTGGCCTGGGGCGAGGTTCAGGGACACCTGGAGCGCGCCGAGCGAGGCGAAATCCAGCCTGGCGTTGCGCCATTGCAGCATCTTCACGGGGTCGAAAGTGTGGTTCTGCAGCGCGTTGACGAGCTCGGGCTCGAACGGCGCGCAGCGGCCGGTGGTGCCGAAGGTGCCGTTGCGCGTGGCGCGGCCGGCGCGCCCCGCGATCTGCGCGAATTCGGACGGCGTCAGCCGGCGGAACTGGTAGCCGTCGAACTTGCGGTCGGAGGCGAACGCGACGTGGTCGACGTCGAGATTGAGGCCCATGCCGACGGCGTCGGTGGCGACGAGATAATCGACATCGCCGTTCTGGAACATCGCCACCTGCGCATTGCGGGTGCGCGGTGAGAGCGAGCCCAGCACCACGGCGGCGCCGCCATGCTGGCGGCGGATCAGCTCGGCGATGGCGTAGACTTCATCGGCCGAGAACGCGACGATCGCGGTGCGGCGCGGCTGGCGCGTGATCTTGCGGTCGCCGGCGAATTCCAGCTGCGACAGGCGCGGCCGCGTGATCATGGACACGCCCGGCAACAGCCGCTCGATGATCGGGCGCATCGTGGCAGCGCCGAGCAGCAGCGTCTCGTCGCGGCCGCGGCGGTTGAGGAGCCGATCGGTGAAGACGTGGCCGCGTTCGAGATCGCTGGCGATCTGGACCTCGTCGACGGCAAGGAAGGAGACGTCGAGGTCGCGCGGCATCGCCTCGACGGTCGACACCCAATAGCGCGGGCTCTTCGGCTTGATCTTCTCCTCGCCGGTGACGAGCGCGACCGCCTCGGCTCCGACCCGCGCGGCGATCTTGTTGTAGACCTCGCGCGCGAGCAGGCGCAGCGGCAGCCCGATCATCCCGGAAGGGTGCGCCAGCATACGCTCGATGGCGAGATGGGTCTTGCCGGTGTTGGTCGGCCCGAGCACCGCAGTGACGCCGGCGCCAGGCACGCGATCGGACGGCGCGCGCTCGGAAGCGAAGGGGGAGGAGGAAAAGGGCATCTGGGGGATTAGGTAGTGGCGATTTGGGCGAATGTCAGTGCTGTTGTGGGCGGGGGCGGGCAGCGCTTGGAGGTCACCTCGCCCCGCTTGCGGGGAGAGGTCGGCGCAAAGCGCCGGGTGAGGGGAACTCTCCGCGAGTCCATCTGTCACCGCATCTGTGGAGACTCCCCCTCACCCCGACCCTCTCCCCGCAAGCGGGGCGAGGGAGAAAAACCTCGCGCAACTGTCTCACTTTGCGACGCTTTTCCCGTTGGTTTTAAGCTTCGGAACGACTCTAGAACGAATCGCGGCCGAATCGCTGACTCCCCCTGGAGTCATGTTCCGTTCACGCAACATGTCGCGGGAGTCTTGTTGGCTGCAACTAGATGGAGTTTCGGGCTGCCGTACAAGTGACGTTTCGATGGCGCAAAGCCTTAAGTTGGGGACGGCGCGGAGTCGAATCAGAATCGGGGAGGAGTCAAATGGATTCCAGGACCGGAGCCGCCGGGACCAATTTTTGCGAAAACAACCCCATGCACAGTAGGTAAGTGGTTGATTTTGCAAAACCTTCACGCAGCCAAAAACTCTGCTCGTCATTCCGGGGCGCGCCTCTTGGCGCGAGCCCGGAATCCATCGTGCAGCGGAGACTGTCTCACGATGGATTCCGGGTTCGCGACTGCGTCGCGCCCCGGAATGACGGCCGAGAGAGAGGGTAGAGAGAGAACGCGCTACGGCAGCCGCCGCTTACTGCGTCTTCGCCACCCTTGGCGGCTGGGCCGTGGTGATGAAGCTGGTCGCTTCCAGCATGGCCGGCCCCAACGGCGTCGGCACTTTCAGCCAGAACGGGACCAGGACGCGGGTGCCGGCGACGGGGGCAAACGCGATCTCGATGTTGCGCTGGGCGGCGAGATATTTGATCACGGGGCGGTCGGGGATGTAGCCGGCGACGGGCACGAAATAGAGCGAACAGACCACCACCGGGCCGTGATAGCCCTTCTCCGCCTTCACGTTCTCCATGCGCTTGAAATCGAGCTTCAGATCGTAGCGCATGCGGCCGTCGAACACGGGGGCCGAGTTGTGGCAGGCGTCCGGCGAGACTGGGTCGCCATTGCCGGGCACGCGCAGCAGCGAGGCCGTCATGGGGTCCCAGACGCCGCGGCGGTGCGCGTCGGTGACGACGATGCGGTCCGGATCGACCGGCGGCTCCGGCAGGATCGCAAAATCCTTCACATTGCCCTTGTCGAGCGTGATGCGGATCTCTTCGGTCTTCTTCGAGGTGGTGGTGGAGGCCTGGTAGCCGGTCGCAACCAGCGCGCCGTTGATGATGCGCCCTTGGCTGGCGCCGGTGCCGGAGCCGCCGGTGAACGACTTCAGCAGCCCCGAGGTGCCGCCGGCGGCCGCCGCCGAGAACACGTCGTCCTGGATGTCGATATTCCATGCGCCCTTGCCGACGGGAATGCCGGCGAGCGAGGCCTCATATTGCGCCTCGAGCTTGCCCTGCGCCGCCGCCGGCACCGCGCCCCAGGCCACGGCCAGGCCGCAAAGCGCCGCCAGCCAGCCGGCAAAGCGCGGGCGGACTGAGCGCTGTTCTGGCGCAAAAGGCGACGTTGTGAGCACGAAACAATCCAATCGGGGCGCGACGGTTGTTACTTAAGCCAAAAACCGCGGCGAGCAATGTGTCGGAGCGCATGAGGCCGGGAACTCCACCGGAGTCTTCAGGCGCGAATACGCCCTTTATGTGATGGTAAGGCGCGACAAACATTGCCGTTTTGGTGATCGGCTTCGCCTCTCCCGCTACCTTTTCCCCCCTCGCCCCGCTTGCGGGGAGAGGGTCGGGGTGAGGGGGGCTCTCCGCGAGGGCGGTGATAGTTGAGGTCATAGGCGGCCCCCTCCCCCGCGGAGACGCCCCCTCACCCGGAATCCGCGCTATTCGCGCGCATTCCGGCCTCTCCCCGCAGGCGGGGAGAGGCGAAAAGACCGTCCAAAACCTTGACTGCCCGCCCCTTCCCCCCTATACGTCCGCCCGCTCCCTGCAAGGACGAAAGAATTAGCCCCCGTGGCGCCCAGAATGGCGGCCGCACTCGTTAGGGGTTCGAAACTTAAGGATTTCTACCATGTCTCGCCGCTGCGAACTGACGGCCAAGGGCCCCCTCGTCGGCCACAAGGTCAGCCACTCCAACATCAAGACCAAGCGCCGCTTCCTGCCGAACCTGGTCAACGTGACCTTCATCAGCGAAGCCCTGGAGCGCAACGTGCGCCTGCGCGTCTCCACCAACGCGGTGAAGAGCGTCGACCACAATGGCGGCCTCGACGCCTTCCTGCTCAAGGCCAAGGCCGACTTGCTGTCGCCCCGCGCCCTCGAGCTGAAGCGCGCCATCCAGAAGAAGGTCGGCCCGTCGGCTGCACCGGCCAAGAAGGCCAGCTAAGTTTTTCGGAAATTGGGCGGGGGCTAGGTTGCGTCGCGTGGCGTAGGTCTAGCCAGTGTGAGTTTGCGTTGCGGCCGGGTCGGAAGATCCGGCCGTTTTTGTTTTTGGGGAGCATTCGGCTTCCTCGTTGCGAGACAAATTGAATCCTCCTAGAACGGAGAGAGAACGTACGGCGATTCCAATGGCAGAATACGATGGACGAGCAATTGCTAACTTCGTTCTCGACTATTGCGATAGCCGGGGCCGGCCCGTCACCAATCTGTCGCTACAGAAGATTGTGTACTTTTGTCACGTCTGGTCGTTGATCGAACTCGGGCGCCCCTTAGTTCGGCACAAGTTTGAAGCGTGGGAGTTCGGACCGGTCCTCCCCTACTTGTACAGAGAATTTAGAGCTTTCGATCGATCGCCAATTACCGGAAGATCGACTCAGCTTAGCCGCATCGACGGCAGACAGGCCGTTGTCGAGTATCTATTCGATTCTCAAACCGATGCGCTTCTGCAGAAAATTATTGGATTTTACAGCCAGCTGCGCACTAGCGAATTGGTAAAGCTTACCCATGCGGATGATGGGCCTTGGCACAAGGTGTGGAATCACGGTGGAATAGTAAACCCAGGGATGAGAATCGACGACTCGGAAATTGTGAGGTTCTACGCGAAGGCAAGGCGGCCGTTCTTAATCCAATGATGGTGTAGGCAAATGGCGGACTTACGCATTCCCAGTGTTCAACATCTCGCTCGCAATTGGCGAAGCAATCCAATCTTGATCGCGAGAATGCTAGTTCGGCTCGCTGAGAACCCGCCGATCTTTAATTACAATCCTCTCTTCGGCGCCGTCCGCGACCTACTCGTCTTGGGGGTTCCTTACGAGCAGGTTGTCGAAGGCATCAAGAAGATAAAACGCGCAGACGTTCGAGAAAACTTGCTTGGCGTACTCCCGCTGATCCGAGATCACTTTGCGGGCGTGACGCCCGACTTCTTCCAAGCCATTGAAAGACGATACTATCCGGTTGGACGCGGATTGATGGTGCCCTTTGAACCGCCCATGATCTACGGCGTCGGAGGACAATTATATTTTCCTTGGTTTAGCTTCTGGCGCCAGAACCCACTTGCCGACGAGCGACTTTCGCTATTCGCGGCCATTGTCGATGACGTCATGATGCAAGATCCTGATCTCGACAGTGCGCGGTTCGAGATTCTTGATTTTAGTTGCCTAGGGCCGAAGCAGCCGCGCGTTCTTCGAGTAATCGATGCGAGAGAGATTCCTCGGATCCGCGAAGGCCGTAAGACTGAAATGCTGGAGGCATTTGCTGAAGGCTATTTCCTAGCTGTTGAGACACTGAAGGGACAACCTAAGGCCTCAAGAGACGAGCGGGACTCGAATGAGTCGGGAAGAGATGAAGACCAACTTCGACTTTTCGACTAGCGCTCTGAGCAACCGGATGAGGCATTCACAGGGCAAGCTTGTACGGCTTCCCGTCTCGAACTTTTTCTAACAGCACAACAGCCTCTTTTGAATACTTATGAAACACGGTTTTTGCGCCGCCCTTCACAGCACAATGGTATCTATTGTCAGTCTCAGTGATATTAACGCTTGTCTCGGCCTGGATTCGCTCAATCAATTGCCGCGCGCGGTGCCAACCAGCAAAGCCGAGCTGTTGACCGACCTGGGTTAGCACATATGGATGGGCGAGGTTTGCATTATTCGCCTCAACGAGCCCCAATAGATGCGGCAACTCCTTTTCGGATTCTGCCAACCCCTCAAGGGTGTCGTAGTTGACCTCGAATTGCTTTCGCGGAATGTCTGTCCGCACAATCTTGTACATACGAGAGGCAATTGCCCGCAATGTGCGAACGTTGATTGAACCAATCTCGCGCTCCTGCGCAATCGCCTTAAAAATCCAAGAAAATTCATCGGCCAAGATTGCGCGAACGCGGTACTGTCGCGCCCCCGATCCCACGACGTACTCCTCGCGGTACGAGGACAACGATTGCGCGTCCGATTTCCACTGCACGTAGAATATATTCGAAATCAGGCGTTCATCACCCCCGATGATCTCACCGACGTCTTCAATGATTTCCGTGACATTTGGATCACCAAACCCATATCCAAATACGAAAACCGGATGTTCGGCGAGGTAAGTAAGTAATTTGGCAGAGATGTACTTCTTCTTCTGCCTGTAATTATCGTAATCGTCTGCAGTTAGCACGATCGACGGCGGATCATCAGTGCTTCCATGAATCTTGAATATCTCACCGATCATATTCAGATCATAACGAATGACCTGTTCTCCAACGATGGGCTCGTACCCTTCGAATATCTGCTCCATGAAGTTGTCGTAGTTGGTGGTAATGATCGCGTGAGGATTAGTAGCTTTGAGCAGCTCTATCTCTGCCGCCAGGGGCAATTTAGATATCTGAGATGGCTTGGGCTGAAAGGCTGCAATCTCTCTACAAGCTAAATGTTTCAAGAAGCAACTGCGATGAACTTCCGTTTCGAAGTACTCCTTCGGAAATTGTGCCTTTCCTTTCTTCCAAGCCCACTCAAATACTCTGTCCTGCAGTAACTGACCGAGCGCGATCGCTTCTCCATTGCATTTTTGAAGCAAGTAGTTGAACTCGGACTCGTCGATGGCAATACGTTGCGCCACGATACGGAGCAATTCGATCCATCCCGGCGACTTAAAATATCGTTTCGGCACGCCCGAACCGATAAAGAATATGGGCTGACACTGCAGATTGTCGAGCGTATCCCTTATCAGCGCTGTGTTGCGCTCCATGTACCGAAGATACTCAGCATTTATCTGCGGCTTCTCGGGCGGCGGGGTCATGGCGTCGCCCCGATGGCTACAGCAGAAAGCGCTTTATCGAGAGAAAAGCGATCTGTCGCGCCGTCTTGAAACCGAACACCAAAACACTTCGTCGTATATCCTGGACCACTCTCATGCTTAGGAAAGAACGCCACCGGAGGCGAACTCACCTGCCAGTTTGTCTTCGCGCAGTAGGCTTCGTACAACGCGCTTAACTCGCGGAATTCGTCATCGGACACATCCGAGTTAAGCACAGTCGATTGCAGAATTTGATCGAAGAACTTACGCGCTTCGGCGATCGTCTCGAAGCAACGACCACTATTCAGCTCAATGCGTTTTCGCACCATGGCCCCCTCAATGCATTGATACAAAATCTTCGCCAGATTTCCGCCCATTCTACGACCTGCGGAAAGACAGCCTTCTTTGCTATTGCTTATCTCTCACCCCGCTCTTTCATTTCAACGAGCTAAGCAAGATCGGCAATGTCATCCAGCATCTGTTGCGATTCAGGCGAACGGATCAACTTGTCCGCAAAAATTTCGAGCTCTCTAATATTCTGCTCGGATGAATCATCCAAATCGTCGCTCCCAAGGTTTTTCAATAGCGGGCCGTCCACGCGCCTATATCGATCCTTGAGCAACATAGGCATCAAGTCGTCGGTTACTACCGTCTGGCTTTGGAGCAACATTGATATTATGGGGACACCGCGGTTAGCCAATATCCAACTAATATTGCCCCACTTCTTCACTTCGTTGTAGAGGTACGGCCTCGCCTCCCTACCAGTACCCAGCGAGAGCATCGTGATATCCTTTAGCTCCCACCCTAGCCGCATCGCATGCATCAGCGTCACAATACTAGGATTGGCGGCGAATAGACCTCCGTCCACTAAACTCTCAAAGTTGTTCTTCTGATGGAGCTTCTCCACGCGTGCCGGCTCGAAGAAAGTCGGCGCAGCAGAGGTAGCTCTCGCGAGATCCTTTACGAAATATTGCCGCTTCTTCCCATCCGTAGAAAGACTCGAAAATACTTTAGGCCGACGCTCCTCTATCTCGTAGGCAGTAATCAAAAAGTCGCTCAGCACCTCGTCCGAAATTGAATCGCCTAGCAACTCTTGAAGTATCTGCTCGAGCGGACTTACACTGTACTTGTCGTCGAACATGATCCCGAACACCTGCATACTTTGCTGCACGCCAAATATCTCTTTTGACCTATTCCTGTACAAGTTCACCAGATCAGTACTCGTACACGCAGGCTTCGTTCGATCTTTGACGCCAGGTGCGCAGAGACCTAATGCAATGATGCCTCCGGTGGAGGTGCCCGCCACCAAATCAAAATAGGAGGCCACAGGCCTATTCTTTTTTCTCTTCTTCAGTTTCTCTTCCAGCTCGCGCAATATGAGCGCCGGAATGATGCCACGAACTCCGCCGCCATCGATCGTTAGGATGAGCTTCTTATCTGCCATTCCGGACCTTCAAATGCTGAAATCAATTATGCCAAGCCAGTACAATTACAAACATAGGCTCTTCCGTAAACTCTACTTATAGACGAGAGACGTGGACCGATCTACATAGGTCCAGCGTCGGCTAAAGAAGTCCCAGCGGATTGCTTCATCTGATTTTTGGCGATCGGGTTTCAGCAGAGGTTGGTCAACCACCATTTCCAGAATTCCGCTATACTCGCCCCGGCAGCATCAGCCGGAGGCGCAGCCCGTGGAGCACGACCGCAACCCCTCCCCCGAAAAACCTCGTCATCTGCTGTGACGGCACCGGCAACGAGATTTCGGAGAACATCTCCAACGTCCTGAAGCTCTATCGCTGCCTGCGCAAGACGGACAGGATGTAGCCGCAGCAGATGGTGCTCTGCGATGCCCAGGGTCGGCTCGGTGGCGGGCACCCGTAAACGCCCCCCGCGCCCGTTAACCGTCCATTAACCAACGCACCCTAGCCTGCTGTAATCGTCCAGCCATCATTAGCTCGAAATGCCTTCCCGGTTCGCTCCAGGAGAAGCGCCGATGTGCGTTGCGTTGTTGACGTATGCCGATCTCAGTGCCCGCCTCAACATCTCGCGCGAGGCCGCGCGGTCGCTGGCGCGACGACGCCGGCTGCCGCGCTCGCGTTCGGATGACGGCAAGGCCCTGGTGAGCGTTGATCTCGCCGAGCTCCGGTACACACCCCGCCCGCGACGTGCCCGCCCGGCAGACCCCATCGCCGCCTCCATGGCAAGGATCGAGGCAATCAAGATCGAGTCCTTCAAGGCGGAGATCGCGCGGCTCGAAGACGTCGCAACCGCCTACAGGGCCGTGTTCGAACGCGAGCGGGAGCGCGCCGATCGCCTCGCCGTCGAGCTGCAGCAGGCGACCGCCGAGACCATGGCAGCCAATTCGTGGGCGTCGCGACTGGAAGACGAAGTGACGGCGCTGCGGAGCGATCGCCGGGACGGCTCGATCGCGGGACACGCCGCGCGTCGATTGGGACATCTGGCCGCCGCCATCGTCAAAGCAGACCGCGCGGCTAGCAGGTAGCGCTCGAGACTTTCTCTAATCCCCGGCTTGCCGGACCAATCGCGAGGGAAAAATGGCTGGCAATATCGATATTCATGAAATGAAGGCCCGCATCGTCGTGTTCGGTGTCGGCGGCGCAGGCGGCAATGCCGTCAACAACATGATCACGGCCGGGCTGCAAGGGGTCGAGTTCGTGGTCGCCAACACCGACGCGCAGGCGCTGGCGATGTCGAAGGCGAAGCACCTCATCCAGCTCGGCACGCATGTCACCGCAGGCCTCGGCGCCGGCTCGCAGCCGGAACTGGGCCGCGCCGCAGCCGAGGAGGCCATCGATGCGATCCGCAATCAGTTGACCGGCGCGCACATGGTGTTCGTGACTTCAGGCATGGGCGGCGGCACCGGCACCGGAGCCGCACCCGTCGTCGCCAGGACCGCGCGCGAGCTCGGCATTCTCACGATCGGCGTGGTCACCAAGCCGTTCTACTTCGAGGGCCAGCGCCGCATGCGCTTTGCCGAGGCCGGCATCGAGGAGCTGCTGAAGACGGTCGACACCCTCCTGATCATCCCGAACCAGAACCTGTTCCGGGTGGCCAGCGACAAGACCACATTCGCCGATGCCTTCGCCCTTGCCGACCAGGTGCTTTATTCGGGCGTGGCCTGCATCAGCGACCTCATCGTCAAGGAAGGCCTGATCAATCTCGATTTTGCCGACGTCCTCTCCGTCATGAAGGAGAAGGGCAAGGCCATGATGGGACGGGGCGAGGCCTCCGGCGAGAAGCGCGTGCTCGCCGCCGCCGTCGCCGCGATCTCCAATCCGTTGATCGAGAACCCCTCGATCAAGCGCGCCAGTGGTCTCATCATCTCCATTACCGGCGGCAAGGATCTCATGCTGTACGAGGTCGACGAAGCGGCCAGCCGCATTCGCGACGAGGCCGACCCGGACGCCAACATCATCGTCGGCGCGTCGTTCGACGAAAGCCTCGAAGGCATCGTCCGCGTCTCGGTGGTGGCGACCGGCATCGACAATCTCGACCCGGCGCAGGCGCTGCCGGTGGAAACCGCCCTCACGCAGCTCGCCGGCAGGCTGCGCAACGACAGCCGCCGCATCGCCGATCGCATCGAGCGCAGCGCACCGATTCCGCAAGCGGGCAGCCCGCCGCTCCGCCCGCAGCCGCACCACCCCGTGGGGCCACCGGCCCGGCCGGGTCTGGACCATGCGCGCCAGGCGGCCGACCGGCCGCTCGATCCTTACGGCCGCGCCTCTCTGCGCAATGCGCCCGACGAGGCCGTTCTCGATATCCCGGCCTTCCTGCGCCGCGCCGCCAACTGAGGGGTCGAGAGAGCCGCGGTTGCTTGCATGGCGACTACGGAGTCCAACAACAGGTCGTCATCCCGGGGCGCGACGAAGTCGCGAGCCCGGGATCCATAACCACCATCGTGAGTATGGATTCCGGGCTCGCGCCAAGAGGCGCGCCCCGGAATGACGGAGTAAAACAACAACTCTCCCGCTTTGGCGGGCGCCTCACCATGAATGTTTGATATCTCGCCGCGGAAACGAGTCCTCATCCTGAGGAGCCCGCCTCGATCGGGCGTCTCGAAGGATACGCCGCAACGAAACCAGCCGCCGATGCTTCACGCTGCCGTGCTGCGCGGGCTCTCCGCGGTTTCCTTCTTGTCCGGTTCCTTGTCGCGCGACAGCCAGGCCGGAAAGCGAAGCAGGCGTTCGTTGGTGTCTTTCGGCAGCTCGATGGGCGGCGCTTCAACGGCCGAACTCGGCAAGTCCAGCGCTGCCTGTCCGGATCGCACCGCATCCGCACGCTGATCCAGTTCGCGCAAGAGGGGATCGAGCACGCTGTCGATCTCGGTCGCCACCGACACGAGGAAACTATTGAGCTCGCGCGCCTCGGGCACGACGGCCGCAGCCTGCTCGATCGCGCTGGAGAGACCGTCGACGACGGGCGCAAACGCGCCAGCGGCTTGCTTGACTCGCGTCTTGATCAATTCGATCTCGCTCAGGACGCGCTCACGCTCCCGCCTTTTCTTCTCTTCCGAAAGGCGGGCTTCGATTTCGGCGATCTGGGCCGTCAGGGTCGTGGCTTCGGATGCGAGCGCATCGCGTCGTCCGCGCGCGCGATCGAGATCGCGGCTGAGATTGTCCACTAAGTCGTCCTTTCCGAACATGGCTTTGCTCCGTAGGACAGGCGCTTTGCCCTGTAGGACGGCCTTGGCGCGAACCGCCAGCCTCGCCACCGACCGGATGGCCGGATCGGCCGAAACAGGCATCAACCTCGGTCGCGTCACATGGGCCGACATGGTGATCCCCCCATCGTCAACATTAGGCGACCGCATGGTTAACAAGAGGTTAATATCAACAGATGATGGGGCAATGGGGCCGTCCGTGTCCCCTACCCCCGAAAATCGATGCTCCGCAGCACGATCCCCGGCGGAGTGCCTTCGAACTCCGTCGCCTGGTACTTCCGTCCCGCGCAGGCTTCGATGCGCTCGCGCAGGCGGGTGAACTGGGCTTCGCGCTCATTGGGTCTGGCGCGCGGGCCGCGCTCGAGATCGTCCATGGCGGAGGTCGAGATCGCGCAGGCGAATTCCTTCGCGCCGTCCTGCATCGAGAACTGGACGATGCCGCGGTCCTGGTCGTGGCCGATGAAACGGCCGCTGGTGAGGGTCATGGGGTTACTCCTGTACTGCGTGCGTCCCGGCCTGGTGCGCCACTGCGCACGGGGGGCCGGGACCTGTGACCCGGTCGGCTTGATTCAAGCACGCCGTGGCACGAGCATCTGCAACAACTCAATTCCGTGGCTATGGGTCCTGGATCTGCGCTTCGCTTGTCCGGGACGACACCTGTGGAGCGGCCGCCTTCAGCCGTCGCCGTTGAGCCTTGCGAAATCGTCGAACAGGGCGGCCACCAGCGCGCGGTGGCGGGTGTCCTCGGCGGGCAGGCTCGCGGCATAGAGGTTGAGCAGATAGCGGGCCTTCACCGCGGCTTCCGGCCACGACATCGCCGGCACCGTCAGCATGCGGCTTTCGAGATCGGCCTCGCGCTCGCGCAGCTCGCGGACATTGTTCTCGACCTCGGACAGCGCGCGGCGCAGATCGGTGGCCTTTTGCGCGGCCATGCCGCGGTGCTTGTCGAGCTCGACCGGAACATCAGTCATGGGCGGTCGCATCGATGCGTTGAGCGTCCGCGAGGTCGACCGAGCCGATCGCATGCACTTCCGTGGTGCCGCCGCGCGCGCCCTCGGTGGGCACCGTGATCATGGTGGCGACGCGGCGCCAGGCGGCGAACGACAGGCCCTCGATCATCTCCTCGTCGGTGACGACCTCGTAGCGGCCCGCCGGCAATTCGCGCGCGATGCCGCGGATGTGGAACGGATGCTTGAACGTCACGGATTCGTGCCGCGAGCGGATGGTCATGCGCGCCTGCCTTTCAAAAAGAGGGGCCCCACCGGACGCTGGCGAGCGCGAGCATGCGCGCGTTGCGCGGCAATAGCCAGCGTTATTGTCGGCGGCGCGCGCGGCGTTTTAGCCCTCGCTATCGGCGCGGTGCAGGCGTAGAGTCATCGCATCACCGCACATCTCGCAACGGCTTCGACCGGTGACTGAGGGTCACGTGCGCTCCCGCCGCAAGTTCGAGCAGGAGCAAGCATGTCGCAGTTTCGCCTTTCCGAATGGATCGTGCCGCCGGTGGTGGTTCCGCTGTTCCTTCTGCTGCTGGTGTGCGCGGCGGCCATCTTCAATGGCTAGGGCCATTCGCGTGCCCTATCTCGTCAGCGCCACCAACGAATATGGCTGCGCCAATCTCGGCCGCGGCAGCGCCAGCCTGGCGTTGCGGCTGGCGCGAAAATTCCTGCGCGACGGCGCCATCGACGTGAAGGTCTGCACGCCGCGCGGACGCGTGCTGCAATCGGACGAACTGGACGAACTCGCACCCCCAGATAAATCTCAGAAGGAGACCGACATGGCCAAGGGACAGCAACGCGGCAATCGCGAGACCAAGAAGCCGAAGAAGGACAAGGCCAAGGTGATCGCGGCAGCGCCGAGCCGCAAGGATGTGGCCTGGCAGCCGGATTTCGGACCGGGGAAGAAGAAGTAGCGGCTTCCTTCGCCTCTCCCCCCGCCTGCGGCCCGCGAGCGGGGCGAGGGAGCGCAGCGTCGCCGGCTCCTCGCCGTCGCGCTTTTTTGCTATACTCGTCCCGGTAGCATTACCGGGAGGGGATGACCCGTGGAGCACGACCGCACGACCGCGCCGAAGAACCTCGTCATCTGCTGTGACGGCACCGGCAACGAGATCTCGGAGAACATCTCCAACGTCCTGAAGCTCTATCGCTGCCTGCGCAAGACCGACAGGACGCAGCCGCGGCAGATGGTGTTTTACGACCCCGGCGTCGGCACGGTGACGGAGCCGACGACGTGGCACCGCTTGAAAGCCAATATCAATCTGGTGCTGGGGCTCGCCACCGGCTACGGGCTCGACGACAACGTGCTGTCGGCCTATTGCTTCCTGGTCGAGCATTACGCGCCGGGCGACCGCATCTACCTGTTCGGCTTTTCGCGCGGGGCCTACACGGTTCGCGTGCTGGCGGGGCTGATCCACAAGGTCGGGCTGATCAGGCCGGAGCAGGCGAACCTCGCAGGCTCGGGCCTCGTCGCCTACAAGCAATATTCCGGCACCGGGCGCGGCAACGACCTCGAGGATCTCTCGGACGTCGCCTTCGACGACCAGGGGCCGCTGCCGAAGGACGAGTTCGATCTCGCCGCCCAGTTCGCGCGCATCACCTCGACGCGCTGGCCGACCATCCACTTCATCGGCGTGTGGGACACCGTGGCGAGCGTGATCGTGCCGCGCGCCGACCGGCTGTTCTGGCCGAGCCTGGAGGAGCTCGCCTTCACGTTGCGCAACCCCAGCGTCAAGATCTTCCGGCAGGCGATCGCGATCGACGAGCGGCGCTGCATGTTCCGCCTCAAGAAGTACTGCGAGCCGCAGGAGTTCTGGAGCAACCGGTATGTCCCCGACGAGAAGAAGGTGCCGCAGGACATTCTGCAGGTGTGGTTCGCCGGCGTGCACAGTGACGTCGGCGGCGGCTATCCGGAGGCGCACAGCGGGGACTCGAAATATCCGCTGATCTGGATGATCGCGGAGGCGGAGAAGGCGGGGCTGAACTTCAACCCCGCGACCATCAAGCAGCTCGCCTGGGGCATCCAGCGCAAGAACTCACCGTTTCAATACGTCGAGCCGGCCTACACTGGGAAGACGGGCGTGCTGCACGATTCGATGACGCCGGGCTGGCGGGTTCTGGAATATCTGCCGAAGAGCGCGAAGTACCGGGAGTGGCCGGAGCGGAAAGTGTTTCTCGGCTTCTACATCCCCGATTGCGAGCCGCGCCCCATTCCCGAAGGCGCGCATGTGCATGAGAGCGTGTTGAAGCGGATGGCCGTGGAGCCGGACTACCGGCCGGTGAATTTGCCGAAGGAGTACGTGACGGTGCCGATGCCGGTGGGGCCGCAGCATGCGGAGATGGAGACGGCGGAGATGTGAGGAGGGCGGCGCTCTCATTAACGGGTGTGGAGGCAGGTGCGCCAACATCACCGCGGTCGTCCCTGCGAAAGCAGGGACCCATAACCACAGGAAGTGGTTTGGCGAAGACTCGTTGTTCGGGACTGCTTTCGGGCGCAACCGAGACATCACGCGGTATGGGTCCCTGCTTTCGCAGGGACGACGACGGAGTTTGAGGCGGCCCCACCCCGCTACCGCCGCTTTCTTCCTTCGCCGCTACTTTTCATTAAAATTCTCCCGCCCGCCTTAGCCGGATCGCATCAACTCATCCGCATCATCCTGCACAGGATCCGCCGCTAGACCTGCGGAATTGGAGGAGAGTGCCAATGTATCCGCGTAAATATGCCCGCGTGAAGCCTGCCGGGCTGGTGTCGCGCCAGGCCAAGATCATCACCGACCCGCGCGCACCTGTGATCAACTGCACGCTGATCGACTATTCGCCCGGCGGCGCCTGCGTCGATCTCGGCGGCCAGGTGAACATCCCCGACAGATTCGAGCTGCTGCACGTCAACACCAAGAAGCGCTGCCGCATCGCCTGGAAGCGCGGCACGCGGGTGGGCGTGGTGTTCTGAGGGACATCTTGCTTGCCCTCCCCTTGCGGGGGAGGGTCAAGAGGAAGCTACTTCCGCATCCTCGCTTTCGCGCCGCCGACGATCTGCATGGCGACGCCGGCGATCCAGCCGAGCAGAGCGAGCCAGGTCCAGGCCATGTGCGGGTCGAGACGGAGCACGATGACGGCGACGGAGGCGAGCGCGGTGAGCGTGGCGCAGAGCGTGCCGGCCGCGCTGAGGAATTCGGCGGCGTCGATCGCGCTATGCGCCTCGTCGAACGGCAATTGCGGCGTGTCGATGCCGAGATAGAAGCCGACGAAGCCCAGCAGCATCATCACCATCAGAAACCCCTGCGTGGTGAGCGCCGATATCGCCGATCCCACATAGGCGCCGACGAACAGCCCGCACGCCGCGCCGGCCATCGCAAGCCCCACGCGCTCGAACACATGGGCGGTTTGGCGAACACGAAAACGCATGGCGGGCCTCCGCGAGGAGTGGGGTCGCGCAAGGTTAGGCCAGTTTTGCGGGGGGTGGAAGCTGGGGAGATTTACGGAGGGGGAGGGGTGGGCGAAAGCGCCGCGCGACATTCTCCGCTGTCGTCCCTGCGCACGCAGGGACCCATAACCACAGGAAGTGGTGAGGCGAAGACTCTTAGTTAAGTTGTCAACCGGCACCGCGCGCCATCGATGGATCACGCGGTATGGGTCCCTGCATGCGCATTGCATGCGCAGGGACGACAGCAGAGTTTGTGGTGCGGATATCGCGCCACACGTGCAGCACGCACACGCGGCCCCTACCGCGCCCCGAACGTGGTCTTGCCGAACAGCGCCTTCTGCGTCGAGGGCTGCGAGCGCCAGTATTGCGGCGGGGCTTCGACCTCGCCGCCGACATCGGCTGCGGCGTGCCAGGCCCAGCGCGGGTCGTAGAGCATGCCGCGGGCGAGCGCGACCATGTCGGCCTTGCCGGATGCGACGATCTCTTCGGCCTGCCTGCCGTCGGTGATCAGGCCGACGGCGATCGTCGGCAGTCCGGTCTCGCGCCTGATCGCCTCCGCGAACTGCACCTGATAGCCGGGGCCGAGCGGGATCTTCTGCAGCGGCGAGACGCCGCCGGAGGAGGCATCGATCCAGTCGACGCCGCGCGCCTTCAGCGCGTTGGCGAACTCGATCGTCTGCGCCAGATCCCAGCCGCCCTCGACCCAGTCGGTCGACGACACCCGCATGCCGACCGGCTTGTCGTGCGGGAAGACGGCGCGCACCGCATCAAAGATCTCGAGCGGAAAGCGCATGCGGTTCTGCAAACACCCGCCATATTCGTCGGTGCGCCTGTTGGAGATCGGCGACAGGAACTGATGCAAGAGATAGCCGTGCGCGCCGTGCAGCTCGATGGCGTCGATGCCGATGCGCTCGGCGCGGCGAGCTGCGTCGACGAAGGCCTCGCGGATGCGCTTGAGGCCCGCTGCGTCCAGCGCGAGCGGCGCGGCTTCGCCTTCCTTGTGCGGCAGCGCCGATGGCGCCACCGTCTGCCAGCCGCCCTGCTCCACCGGGATCAGCTGGCCGCCGTCCCAGGGCCGCGCGCTCGACGCTTTCCGGCCCGCATGGGCGAGCTGCATCGCGATCGCGGTGGAGGAATGCTTGCGCACCGAGGCGAGCACCTGCTTCAGCGCGGCCTCGGCGGCATCGCTGTAGAGCCCGAGGCAGCCCGGCGTGATGCGGCCGATCGCCTCGACATGGGTCGCCTCGATGCAGAACATCGCCGCGCCCGACAGGCTGAGATTGTTGATGTGGGTGAAGTGCCAGTCATTGGCGACGCCGTCGTCGGCCGAATATTGGCACATCGGCGACACCACGATGCGGTTCTTCAACGTCAGGCCGCGCAGCTTGATCGGGGAAAACAGGACGCTCATGCGGGGGAGTTCCGGGGGATGAGAGGGGCAGTGGAAAGAGTGTAGTATGCGGACAGACGATTGCTAGGCGCGCTGGGGAATGGCGGCTCGCCTCGGCGTGCATTCCCGCAATGTGGTCGCGAGATGACGCGGCAAATTCCGCTGTCATCCCGGACAAGCGTCAGCGCAGATCCGGGATCCATAGCCACAGGACAAAGTCGTCGAGCGAACTGCCACTCCGGGTCATCGTCAAATCACGCCCTGTGGGTATGGGTCCCGGGCTCGCGACTTCGTCGCGCCCCGGGACGACAGCAGTGGCCTACTCCGCCAGCGTGAATTGCAGCAGCAGGGTCCGCTGCAGCATCGAAAAATTGTCGTCGGAGATCAGCGTCAGCACGGTCTCGCCTTCGGCCGTGACGTGGGCGTCGATGCCTTCCATGTTGTCGACCTCGTGGCCGAGATCGGCGGCGAACAGCGCGGGGCCGTCGACCACCGCGCCAGGGGCGATCGACTTCAGCGGGATCGAGCGGATGCGGATGTTGACGCCGGTGAACCAGGAGAATTTGCGCTCGAGGATCAGAAGCTCGCCGGAGGGCAGCAGCACGGCGTCGCTGATGTCGTATTTCTCGGTGCGGCGCACGCTGAACTGGCCGGGCGAGGGGCCGCCGATCAGGAAGGCTGTGAGGTTGCCGTCGGCATCCAGCCCGCGCTCGGAGAAGGCGATCAGGGTGCCCGCCAGCGGCATGTTCTGGTCTTTGCCCTTGTCCTTTTCTTTGGGCACGACGACCAGCGCCTCCAGCCCCTTGTTGGAGGGCAGCTTGCGGATCCCCGCCGGCACCGGCACCACCTCGCCGCGCGCCCGCGTGCCGCCCTTGGAGAAATCGTAGCGCAGGATCTGGTTGACGCGCTCGAGCCCGACATAGACGAAATTGCCGTCGCGCGCGATCGATTCCGAGTCCCACCACAGGCGTTTTTCCGTGATCGGCCGCCCCTCGGCGCCGAGCAGCGGCGCGGCCTCGACGTCGTCGAGCCCGGTCATCTTGCCATTGGCGTAGCGGATGCGACCGGTGAACCAGCCGCCCTGGTCGGAGACCGCGAGGAAGCCCTCGCCCTTGGCGTCGAGCCGGATGCCGGACAGGCCGCCAAAGCCGCGATAGCGCGAGGTCAGCACCAGGCCGCTGCGATAGTCCAGCGAGCCGAAGCGCGTGCGCGTGCGGTCGCGCGGCTCGAAATTCGGAATGGCGCGCGCGTTGACCTCGACGCTGACAGGCTCGACGACGGCGTTCTCGACCTGAAGCGCGCGCGGCGGCGGCTCGGCCGCGGCTTGCGCCAGCGCGAAGCGAGAGACTGCGAGTGTGGAAAATCCCGCCGCTGCAAAGCCGATAAAGCTGCGGCGGGATCGATGCGTGCTCACGAATGCAATTTGCGTCGCGGGCGACCGGCCGGCTGGGTGGGTGCGGTGTTGGTCTCGCTGAAGAGTTCAGCGAGCTTCTCGGTGATGGCGCCGCCGAGCTCCTCGGCATCCACGATCGTCACCGCGCGGCGATAATAGCGCGTCACGTCGTGGCCGATGCCGATCGCGATCAGCTCGACCGGCGAGCGGGTCTCGATCTCCTCGATGATGTGGCGCAGATGCCGCTCGAGATAATTGCCGGGATTGACCGACAGCGTGGAATCGTCGACCGGCGCACCGTCCGAGATCATCATCAGGATCTTGCGCTGCTCGGGCCGGCCCAGGAGGCGCTTATGCGCCCAGTCCAGCGCCTCGCCGTCGATGTTCTCCTTGAGGAGACCCTCGCGCATCATCAGGCCGAGATTTTTTCGCGCACGACGCCACGGAGCATCCGCCGACTTGTAGATGATGTGGCGGAGATCGTTGAGGCGGCCGGGATTGGCCGGCTTGCCGGCGGCAAGCCACGCTTCGCGGGACTGGCCACCTTTCCAGGCGCGCGTGGTAAATCCCAAAATCTCGACCTTGACGCCGCAACGCTCCAGCGTGCGCGCGAGGATGTCGGCGCAGGTCGCCGCGACCGTAATGGGCCGTCCGCGCATGGAGCCGGAATTGTCGAGCAGCAGCGTCACCACGGTGTCGCGGAACGTGGCCTCCTTCTCGTGCATGAAGGACAGCGGATGATAGGGATCGGTGACGACGCGCGACAGGCGCGCGGGGTCCAGAATGCCCTCTTCGAGATCGAACTCCCAGGCGCGGTTCTGCTGCGCCATCAGGCGGCGCTGCAGGCGGTTCGCGAGGCGGGCGACGATGCCCTGAAGATGCGCGAGCTGCTTGTCGAGATAGGCGCGCAGGCGCTCCAGCTCGTCATGGTCGCAGAGGTCTTCGGCGGCGATGATCTCGTCGAATTTCGGCGCGAAGGCGTGATATTCCGGCCCGCGCGGCTCGTTTTTGCCGTGCGAATTCGGACGCGTCGCCTCGCCCGGCGTCTCGTCGTCACCGAGCTCACCGTCGTCGAACGTGTCCGAGGTCGAGGCCTGCGCGCTTTCCATCGCGCTCTCGCTCATCTCTTCCGAGCTCGCCTGCGCCTGGTCGGCGCTCATCTCCTGCGCGGCGTCGGAATCGGGCGAGCCTTCGGCGCCGGACTGGTCGTTGTCGCCGTCCTGGTTCTCGTCGTTCTCGTCATTGTCTTCGCTGTCGGCGTTGCGCTCGTCGCCGATATCGAGCGCGGTCAGGAGATCGTGCACGGCGTCGCCGAACCGGGTCTGGTCCTCGACCAGGGTGTCGAGCCGGTCGAGCCGCTTGCCGATCTTGTCTTCGAGAATGGGACGCCAGAGATCGACCATCTTCTTCGCGGCCGTCGGCGGCGCCATGCCGGTCAGGCGCTCGCGCACCAGCATCGCCAGCGCGTCGGCCAGCGGCGCGTCGGCACGGTCGGTGATCTCGTCGAACTTGCCGCGGTGGAAATGGTCGTCGAGCATCGCGGTGAGGTTTTTCGCAACGCCCGCCATGCGCCGCGCGCCGATCGCCTCCACCCTCGCCTGCTCCACCGCCTCGAACACGCCGCGCGCCTGCGGATTGCCGGGCATCAGCTTGCGATGCAGTTTGGCATCGTGACAGGCGATCTTGAGCGCGATGGAATCGGCGTGACCGCGCACGATGGCGGCATCACGCTTGGTCATTTTGCGCGCGGGCTCTGGCAGCCGCGCCTTGCCGGGCGCGAGGCCCGGCCGCTCGGCCGCGAAACTGACGTCGAGCTCCGGCGTCTTGGCAATCGCCTTGAGGCAGGAGGCCACCGAGCGCTTGAACGGCTCGGTCGGCGCTTCCTTGGTGCTGCGGAATTTGGAGTTGGAGGTGGTCATCTGACCCTATCTGTCGTCCCGGCGAACGCCGGGACCCATAACCACCGGCCGCTCTCGTGTCAGGAAACTATCAGCGTCGTTTCAATCGAAACATCACGCGGTATGGGTCCCGGCGTTCGCCGGGACGACACACCGTGAGAGATCAGCTCAGCGCCACATTCACCGCCGATTCCGGCAGCTCCGCGTTGAAGCAGCGCTGGTAGAACTCGGCGACCAGGGGACGTTCGAGCTCGTCGCACTTGTTGAGGAAGGTGACGCGGAACGCGAAGCCGATATCGCCGAAGATGTCGGCGTTCTCGGCCCAGGTGATCACCGTGCGCGGGCTCATCACCGTCGACAGATCGCCATTGGCGAAAGCGTTACGGGTGAGATCGGCGAGGCGCACCATCTTGTTGACGATGTCGCGGCCTTCCTGCGTGCGATAATGCTTGGCCTTGGCCAGCACGATCTCCACTTCCTCGTCATGGCTGAGATAGTTCAGCGTGGTGACGATCGACCAGCGGTCCATCTGGCCCTGGTTGATCTGCTGGGTGCCGTGATAGAGGCCCGAGGTGTCGCCGAGGCCAACCGTATTCGCCGTGGCGAAAAGCCGGAACGCCGGATGCGGCTTGATCACCTTGTTCTGGTCGAGCAGCGTCAGGCGGCCCGAGACTTCCAGCACGCGCTGGATCACGAACATCACGTCGGGGCGGCCGGCGTCGTATTCGTCGAACACCAGCGCGACGTTGTTCTGCAGCGCCCAGGGCAAAATGCCATCGCGGAATTCGGTGACCTGCTTGCCGTCACGGACCACGATCGAGTCCTTGCCGACGAGGTCGATACGGCTGATGTGGCTGTCAAGGTTGACGCGGACGCAGGGCCAGTTCAGCCGTGCCGCGACCTGCTCGATATGGGTGGATTTGCCGGTGCCGTGATAGCCGGTCACCATCACGCGGCGGTTGCGGGCGAAGCCGGCGAGAATGGCGAGCGTGGTGGCGCGGTCGAAGCGATAGTCGGAATCGACTTCGGGCACGTGAGGATCGACTTCGGAATAGGCAGGGACTTCGAGATCGCTGTCGATCCCGAACACCTGCCGCACCGACACCTTCATGTCGGGCAGACCGGAAACTTCCTCAACTTTGGACAGGGCGGCGGTCGTCATCAATCCTCCGAGGTCCCGGGCGGTCCCGAAACCGGTTATTTGCACGTTGGCTGCGGCTGGGTGCTGAAAATCAACCTATCAGAGACCAGTGGCCGGCAGAAGCCCGTGCCACAATCAAAGTTCCATTGTCTTTTCATTTAGATAGGCAAGGAACGCAGTTTTTGGAGGGCTGCCTTGCGAATCACGCGCGAATTTCGCGCCGGGGCGGGCGGTCCTGTCGACGCGAATGGCACTTTCGCCGCACGCCCTTACTTATGTAGGGTCGAACGGCCGTCATTCCGGGGCGCGCACAGCGCGAACCCGGAATCTCGAGATTCCGGGTTCGATGCTTCGCATCGCCCCGGAATGACAGCGCCTCTGGAGACGACGTGACGTCCTTCCTCGATCCCCTCATCTCGTTCGTCTCGGCCCATCCGTGGCTGGCCTATCTGACCCTGTTCCTGGCCGCCCTGCTCGAAGCGGTCCCGGTGGTGGGATCGGTCATCCCCGGCTCGACCATCATTCTGGCGCTCAGCGCCCTGGTTCCGGGCGGCGAGCTGAAACTGCAATGGGTGCTGCTGGCAGCGGCGGTCGGCGCCGTGCTCGGTGACGGCTCGGCCTACTGGATCGGGCACCGGCAGCAGCGCGAGATCCTCAACACCTGGCCGCTGACCAATTATCCCCGCGTGGTCGCCGAGAGCGAAAGCTTCTTCCACCGCTTCGGCACCTGGGCCGTGTTCTTCGCCCGTTTCGTGCCGCCGATCCGGGCCTTCGTGCCGGTCACGGCGGGCGCGCTGGGCATGGCGCCGGCAAAATTCTACGCGGTGAACATCCCGGCGATCCTGGTCTGGGCGCCCGCCCATGTGCTGCCGGGCGTGCTGGCGGTGTCGGCCCTGCACGAATATGCCGGGCTGCATCACCACGGGCATGTCGGCAAGCACATCTGGATGCTGACCGTGGTGGCGGTGGCGATCATGGGCGGTCTTGGCGTGTGGGTCTATCGGAGGCGGAACGGCGGCGGTGTCGTGGAAGCGAAGCCGCGGGTGTAGGAAGTCGCCACACCAAAAGTGTCGTCCCTGCGCACGCAGGGACCCATACCGCGTGATCTATCTATAAGACGGCGGTGCTTGTACCCCGGGAGGACTCTTCCACAACCAGTCTTCGCCAAACTGCTTCCTGGGCTTATGGGTCCCTGCGTTCGCAGGGACGACAGCGGAATATAACGCGCTCGCAGTGCCGCTAACCCGCAGCCCCCACTCTTCTCCCCGGCGCAGGTCCCACATACCTTGCCCTCGGCCTGATCAGCTTCCCGAACTGCAATTGCTCGCTGGCGTGTGCGATCCAGCCGACGCTGCGGGCCATCGCGAACAGAGCGAGCTCGCCGCCGGCGGGCAGGCGCAGCGCGTGCACGAGCACAGCGAGGGCATAGTCGATATTGACGAATTCGCCGGTCGCCTCCGCGATCCGCTCCGGCACCTCGCGCGTGAATTTTCGCGGCGCGCCGGCGCGGGAGAGCGCATTCAGCAGCGATTGCGCGCGGGGATCGCCGCGCTTGTAGACGCCATGGCCGAAGCCGGCAAACCGCTCGCCGAGCGCGACGCGCTCGCGCACCATCGGGGCGACGTCGCGATCGATCAGGGTCTTGACGAGCTGCGAGGCCAGCACGCTGGCGCCGCCGTGCTTCGGCCCCTTCAACGAGGCGAGACCGGCGATCACGGCATCATAGAGGTTGAGGCCGGTCGAAGCCGCGCAGCGCGCCGTGAAGGTCGAAGCATTCAGCTCATGATCGGCGAGCAGAACGAGGGCGCGGCGGATCAGATCGGGCGCGTGCTTGTTGTCCGCCGCCCAGGCTTTTGCGATCTGCTGATGCAGCGGCTCGGCCGAGGGTTCGGCATTGAGCATGGTCGCGACCAGCAGCCGGACGATCCGTCCGCCGACCATGGCACGGCCGTCGGGCGCACGGGTGAACGCACGAGGATCGACGCTCGCGGCCAGCGCGAGCACGGCGATGGCGCGGTCGATCGGCGCGGCCCGGCGTGCAGCTTCTGCGATCGTGCGCATCTCTTCGGAGAGCGCGGGCTGATTGTCCGGAGCGAACGGGTCGACCTCGGAGACATCCCATAGCAGCGTCGCGGTGTGCTCCAGCGTGTCGTTCTCGGCGAGATCGACGCAATTGACGCCCCGATAGATCGCGCCCTCTTCGGTGATGGTCGAGATCTCCGTGTCCATGACAGGCAGGTCGGCGTCGAAGCTGCGCAGGCCGCGCGGCTCCGGGGACGGCACCCGGCGCTCCTTCAGTGCGCGAACGTCCTCGGCGCGGTAGCGGTTTTTGCGCGAGTCCGGCGTCGGCTCGGAGCGGATCAGGCCGCGGCTGACATAGGCGTAGAGCGTGGCCGGCGAGATCGCGAGCTCGGCGGCGGCTTCCCGGGCGGAGAGATAGAGCCCCTCGGAATTTTTCATATTGATTTATGTAATCAAGATTGATCAATCTGTCGAGAGGCCCGAATTTCCCTTGGTGCAACGCAAAGGGAGATTTGGGCCATGAACATCCACCTCACCAAAAGCCAGATCGGGCTGGACGGCGTTCCCGCGGCCGAGACCGTGCTGAGCCATGTCGACGGCGAGCGCGGCGAATTGATCATCGCCGGCGAGCATGTCGGTCGACTGGCGAGCCAGTCGAGCTTCGAGGGCGTCACCGCCCGGCTCTGGAACGGCGCCAGCAAGACCACCCTCACCGAAGCCAATGTGCGGGCGAGCCTCGGCCTTGCGCGCGAGCGCGCCTTCGCGCGGCTGCCGGACCTGCTGCCGGCAACGCGCGGCATGGGCGTCATCGACGGGTTTCGCGCGGCGGTCGCGGGACTTCGCGCCGAGCACGGGCTCGAGCACGAAGCGACGATCGTCGGCGCGTTTCCGGTGATCGCAGGCGCGCTGGTCCGGCGCGCAAAAGGACTCGACCCGGTCGCACCCGATCCCAATGTCAGCCATGCCGCCGATACGCTTCGGATGTTGCACGGGCGCGCGCCTGAGACCGGCGAGGTCACCGCGCTCGATGCCTATCTCGTCACCGCCAGCGACCACGGCATGAACGCCTCGACCTTCACCGCGCGCGTGGTGGCCTCGACGCAAGCCGATCTGTTTGCCGCGGTGACTGCGGGCTATTGCGCGCTCACGGGCCCGCTGCATGGCGGCGCGCCGGAGCCGGTGCTGGAGATGCTGGACGCGATCGGCTCGCGCGAACGCATCCAGCCCTGGGTCGATGCGGCGCTGGCCCGCGGCGAGCGGATGATGGGCTTCGGTCACCGCGTCTATCGCGTGCGCGATCCGCGCGCCGACGTGCTCAAGACCGCGGTCGAGGCGCTGGCGTCCAACGGCACCGATTTGCCCTTTGCCGGCGAGGTCGAGGCCTATATCCGGAGCGCGCTGCGCAAGAAGAATCCGGAGCGGCCGCTGGAGACCAATGTCGAGTTCTTCACCGCGATCCTGCTCGATGCGCTGGCGATCCCGAGGCAGGCGTTCACGCCGATCTTCGCGGTCGCGCGCGCCGCAGGCTGGACCGCGCATGCGCTCGAGCAGCGGCGGACCGGGCGGCTGATCAGGCCGAGTTCGTCGTATGTGGGGGCGATGCCGGAGGCGTAGGCGACCAGCGCGCGGAAAGAGGCGCAACAGCGGAGTCAATCACTCCGCTGTCGTCCCTGCGAAAGCAATGCGAAAGCAGGGACCCATACCGCGTGATTTATCGGTGAGAGACAGGTGTGAGGACCACGGGAAGACCATTTCACTATGAGTCTTCGCCAAACGTCTCCCTGGGGTTATGGGTCCCGGATCTGCGCTCCGCTTGTCCGGGACGACACCGAGGGTTTGGCGCCGAGGTGCCTCGCACCTACACAGCGCCCGCGAGGCCCTACGCCTCCCGCACCACGGTCTTCAGATAATTATACGCCTTGATGATCTCGATCAGGCGGTCTTCGGTGGAGCGGTCGCCGCCGTTGGCGTCGGGGTGGTGCTGCTTCACCAGCGCCTTGTACTTGGTCTTGACGTCGGCGAGCGTGGAATCGGGGCCGAGGCCCATGACCTGGAGCGCCTTGCGCTCGGCGTTCATCACCTTGCGCGTCTCGGCCTTGGGCGCGGCTTCGGGGCCCTTCCGCCAGCCCGCGCGGCCGTTGATCTCGCTAAACATGCTGAACGGGTCGGCCGCCATGTCGATCTCGGCTTCCGCACCCTTCTTGCCGCCATTGGCGCCCATCTTCCAGGTCGGACGGTGGCCGGTCAGCGCATCCTTCTGGTAGCGCGCGACGGCATCGGCATTCATGCCGGAGAAGAAATTGTAGTTCTGGTTGTACTCGCGCACATGGTTCAGGCAGAAGTGCCAGTACTCGCGCTGGTTCTCACGGCCCTTCGGCGCGCGATGCGCGCCCTTGTTCTGGCACCCGGCCCATTCGCAACCGACCGCGGTGTCGCGCGGCTTCACTTCCGGCTGCTTGCCCCGCGGCTTCACGCGGATGGAGTCGAAGAACTTTGATGAATCGATCGGCATGGCTGACTTTGACTACGCAATGCAAAAACCTTCAAGTCTTGACATTGCAATTAGCTGCGAACCCCGGCAATTGACGGGTGTGATCTCTGCACCCGGATGGCACAACATGGCTATGCGCGACACTATCAGCAACAAGTTGCAGGAAGCTTTCACGCCGGAAAGCCTCGATGTCGTCGACGAGTCACATCTGCATGAAGGCCACGCCGGCCATCGGCCAGGCGGTGAGACGCACTTCCGTGTGTATATCGTGTCTGATGCCTTCAAAGGGAAGAGCCGGGTCGAGCGCCACCGCATGATAAATTCGGCGCTGGCCGCGGAACTCTCCGGCAGCGTGCACGCGCTGGCGATCCAGGCGAAGGCGCCGGGGGAAAACTAGCTTCGTCATTCCGGGGCGGCTCGAAGAGCCGAACCCGGAATCTCGAGATTCTCGGGTGCGCAAGGGCGCACCCTAGTTCGATGCTCCGCATCGCCCCGGAATGACTGGGGGCTTAGAACGACGTCCCCGCCCGTCTCGGCTTCGCCTCTTCCAGCTCCGCCTCGCGCGGCACCGGTGAAATACGGAGCGCGGTGATGCGGTTGCGCTCGCGGCGCAGCACGCGGAAGCGGAAGCCGTGGAACGTAAAGCTCTGGCCGCGGTCGGGGATCGAGCGCGCCTCGTGGATGACGAGGCCGGCGACGGTGGTTGCCTCTTCATCGGGCAGGTGCCAGTCCATGGCGCGGTTGAGATCGCGGATCGGCACCGAGCCGTCGACCACGACCGAGCCGTCCGGCTGGGCGCGCACGCCGGCGACCACGACGTCGTGCTCGTCGGAGATGTCGCCGACGATCTCCTCCAAAATGTCTTCCAGCGTCACCAGACCTTCGACTTCGCCATACTCGTCGACGACGAGCGCGAAATGGGTCTTGCGGCGGCGGAAGGCCTTGAGCTGCTCGGCGAGCGGCCGCATCTCCGGCACGAACCAGGGCGGCAGCGCGATGGTGGAGACGTCGATGCGCGAGGTGTCGCCGTCCGCAGCACGGATCGCGCGCAGGAGGTCCTTGGCATGGAGCACGCCGATGATGTTCTCCGGCTTCTCGCGCCAGAGCGGGATGCGGGTGTATTCGGTCGCCAGCACCTCGCGCACCAGCTCCTCCGGCGGCAAATCGGCGTTGATCATCATCATTTCGGTGCGATGGATCATGACGTCGGAGACCTGGAGCTCGCGCAGGTCCAAGAGGCCGCCGAGCATGTCGCGGTCCTGCTTCTCGAACTTGCCCTCGTGGTGCAACAGGTCGACCGCGCCGCGCAGGCGCTCGGTCGGCGACAGGATCGCCTGGTGCTCGCCGGCGAGGCCGAACAGGCGCATGAGCAGGCGCACGATGACCTCGACGATGCGCAGCAGCGGCCCCAGCACGTACATCGTCAGCCGCATCGGGCGCGCGACCGCAAGCGCGACGCGGTCGGGCGCATTGATCGCGATGGTCTTGGGCAGCACCTCCGCGAAGATCACGACCAGCGCGGTCATCACGCCGGTCGCATAGAGCACGCCGACATCGCCGAACCAGGCCGTGAAGATGGCGGTGGCGATCGCCGAGGAGCCGATATTGGCGATGTTGTTGCCGAGCAGCAGCGCCCCGATCAGGCGCTCGCGCATGTCGAGCAGATCGGAGACGACATCGGCGTCGTGATTACCCTGCTTGGAGAGGCGGAGCATGCTGGCGCGCGAGGCGCCGGTCAGCGCGGTCTCGCTCGCGGCGAAGAACGCCGAGACCAGGAGGCAGAGGACGACGATGGTGAATCCGAGCCAGTCCATGCATCACTCGACAGCAAGTATCACGCCCTGAGGGCGAGCTTGTCCTTCAGGAAGTCCCGCACCGGGGCCGGCTCGACATCCTTCGCGATCACCGCGCGCCCGACGGCCTCCAGCAGGATGAAGGTGAGCTTGCCGCGCGTGACCTTCTTGTCCTGCGCCATCAAGGCCATCAGCGCGTCGGCATCGGCAAGCCCTTCCTGCGCAAAGCCCGCGATGTCCTGCAGGCGCGTCGGCAGGCCGGCTTCGATCAGATGCCGCTCGACGCGCGACGCATCGGCTTCGCCGATCATGCCGAGCTTTGCCGAGAACTGCGCCGCCAGCGTCATGCCGATGGCAACGCCTTCGCCGTGGAACAGGCGGTCGGAGAAGCCGGTCGCAGCTTCCAGCGCGTGACCGAAGGTATGGCCGAGATTGAGCAGCGCGCGCTCGCCGGTCTCGCGCTCGTCGCGGGAGACGATTCCGGCCTTGGCGCGGCAGGAGGTCGCGATCGCATGCTCGCGCGCCGAGCCGCCCTTGAAGATGTCGGAATGGTTCTTCTCCAGCCAGGTGAAGAAGGCTTCGTCGCCGAGCACGCCGTATTTGGCGACCTCGGCATAGCCGGCGCGGAACTGCCGCGGCGACAGCGTGTCGAGCACGGCGGTGTCGGCGACCACCAGCACCGGCTGGTGGAACGCGCCGAGCAAATTCTTGCCCTGCGGCGAGTTGATGCCGGTCTTGCCGCCGACGGATGAATCGACCTGCGCCAGCAGCGAGGTCGGCACCTGCACGAAATCGACGCCGCGGCGCAGGATCGCCGCGGCAAAGCCGGCGAGATCGCCGACCACGCCGCCGCCGAGCGCGATGACGAGATCGTTGCGCTCGATCTTGGCGGCGATCAGGGCCTCGCTGACCTTTTCGAGGCCGGCATAGGTCTTGGAGATTTCGCCTTCCTCGACGACGACGCGCGAGGTCGGGATGCCGCTGGCGGCAAGCGAAGCCTCGGTGGGCTCGAGCCAGTGTTTTGCAACGGTTCGATCCGTCACGATCGCCGTGCGCACGCCGGGACGCAAGGCCGCGACCCGTTCGCCGAGCGAGGCCAGCACCCCGCGGCCGATGACGATGTCATAGGCACGGTTCCCGAGCGCGACCTCGACGTTGACGGGATCGGAATGTTTCAGCGGCGCAGTCATCGTATGGCACTCGCAACGTCGGCAGGTGGTTGGGTGGCTTGCTCACCACAGAGATGCGCGCGCAGCGCCTCGATGGTCTCCTCGACGATTCTGTCGTGCGGCACGTCGCGCGAGGCGATGGTGAGATCGGCATGGCCGTAGACCGGCTCGCGCTCGGTGAGCAGGCGCGTCACGGTTCCCTCGGGGTCGGCGGTCTGGAGCAGCGGGCGGTCGGCACGGCGCCGCACGCGGCGCATGATGACGTCGTGGTCCGCCTTGAGCCAGATCGACACCGCCTTCGCCGCGATGCGCGCGCGCGTCTCCTCGCGCATGAATGCGCCGCCGCCGGTTGCCAGTACCACCGGCCCGCTGTCGAGCAGCCGCGCGATCACCCTGGCCTCGCCGTCGCGGAAATATTGCTCGCCGTGGCGCTCGAAGATCTCCGGGATGGTCATCTGGGCCGAGGTCTCGATCTCGGTGTCGGCGTCGACGAAGGGAAGCTTCAGCCGGGTCGCCATGCGGCGGCCGATGGTGGATTTGCCCACCCCCATCATGCCGACGAGCACGATCGAGCGCGCCCCGAGCGCCGACAGGATGTCGGCTTCGGGCGAAGCTGGTATCGGCAACGCGGCGTCGGACATGGATATTGCTCTGGATCTCGCTCTGGATCTCGCTCGATCTGCCGCCAAAGGCGGCATGCTTTGGCCACCTATACGACCCCGCAGGGGGCCTCGCCAGTGGACTCTTGCCACGAAACGGCGAACATGTTGGATGATTTCATTGGTTAATTTGCCCGCCAGTCCCCTGCAGAGACCCCAGAACGATGCCCAGCCTGTTCCGCTTCCTGACGGTCGTCGCCGTGATCGCCGGCATCGTCTATGGCGTGGTCTTCGCACTGGCCAATTTCGTCAGTCCCAAGTCGCGGGAAATGACGGTGACGATCCCGCCGGACAAGTTTCTCAAGAAATAGACGCTGGTTGCACGCGTCAGGCGCCCTGCGAACTTCGCGTCAAAGCGAGGCGCAGCAGGCGCAAGAATAGCTGCGTATCTTCGAGAAGATTCTGGCCCGCGGCCTGCGCCTCCTTGATCCCTTCCATCGCCGCCACGATGATGCCGGCGAGGTCTGTCGGCGAGGCCTTCAAAGCGTCCAGGGTGATCGCATTCCGCGCTTGCGCATCGGCCAGTGCGCGAGCAAGCAAAGCCACCAACCGGGCGCGTGCGGCCAGCGTGATGTCCTTGGCCAGCGTCATATTGGCGTCGAACAGCTCTGCCGCGTCCGCGCTGCCGGCGAACGGCACGATCAAATCGCGCTGGAACGCTGCAATCGCCAGCTCGATCCGGCTGAACACGTCGCCGTCGCCGGCGAGCGCGGCTTCGACGCTGCGCATCGTCTTGGCATGCGCCCGCTCCGACCCGGCCCGAAACAATTCCTCCTTGCTGCCAAAGCTCAAATAGAGCGCCGCGCGCGAGATGCCCGCCGCCCGCGCGATGTCGGCCATCGACGTCTTGCGGAAGCCGTGGCGGACGAACACCGGCAATGCCGCCTCGAGAATTGCTCCGGCCTTGTGATCGCTGTCTTTCATCGAGACATATTGACAGTTCGGGTCCAATTCGTCAAAAGACGATTAGACAGCTGCAGTCTAATTGTCCAATTCGACTTGATCGGAGTTCAAGATCTTGAAAAATCAAATGGATTCTCAACTTCCTCAACCGACCGCCACGGTCCTGGTGACCGGCGTCGGCGGATTTCTCGGCGGCCATGTCGCCAGCCAGCTGCTGGCGAGCGGCTATCGCGTGCGCGGGACCGTCCGCAGTCTGCACGCCTGCAACCGGATCCGGAGCCAGATTTGCGCGACCGCGCCTGCCGCCGCCGGTGCGCTCAGTTTTGCCCGGGCGGATCTTTGCTCCGACGACGGATGGGACGACGCTCTGAAGGGCTGTCGCTATGTCATTCACACGGCCTCGCCATTTCCAGCGGGATTGCCTGACAACGCAGACGAGCTGATCCAGACCGCGCGCGACGGTGCGCTACGCGTGTTGCGCGCGGCCCATGACGCCGGCGTGGCACGCGTGGTGCTGACATCCTCGATTGCCGCCACCAATCACGGTAGCGGCCGGCCTCCCTACACCGAGAACGATTGGACCGATCCGACCAGCGCGCGGGCGACGCCCTACTACAAATCGAAAACGCTGGCCGAGCAGGCCGCGTGGAGCTTTGCGCGGAACAGCGGGCTCGATCTGTGCGTGATCAATCCCGGCATGATCTTCGGACCGCTGCTCGGCCCACAATACGGCACGTCCGTCGGACTGATCCAGCAAATGATGAGCGGCAAGTTGAAGCGTGTGCCGCGCTTTGGCTTTGCGGTCGCGGATGTGCGCGATGTGGCCGACGCCCATATCCGCGCGATGACCTGTCCTGATGCCGCCGGAGAGCGCTTCATCGTCGGCGGAGGTTTTTTCTGGTTGAGGGACTTGGCCGCGGTGCTGGCGACATCGTTTCCGGCTTATGCGGCCCGCTTGCCGCGCGGCGACGTGCCGAACTGGATGGTGAGGGCGCTGGCCCCGTTCAGCGGGCGCTCCCGCATGATCGTGCATGAGCTCGACCGCGACCTCAGCGTCAGCGCCGCCAAGGCGCACCGCGTGCTGAACTGGCAACCACGGCCTGATGAGGATTGCATCCGGGCCAGCGCCCAAAGCCTGATCGACCATCGCTTGATCGCCACGCCGTAGACGGCTGGACCCCCTCGCCCACCCTTGCAGAACTGGAGAACCACCAATGACGACGCACGCGACCGACACGGACTCACCGCAAGCCGAGCACATCCGCAACACCGAACGGGCCCGGCTGCGCGCGCTGGTCGAGGGAGACATTGCGCAGGCGGAGCCGCTTCATGCACCGGAGTTTCAGTTGATAACGCCCATCGGCATGCCGCTCTCCAAGGGCGAATATCTGGGTGCGATCCAGAGCGGGCAGATCCAGTACCTGATGTGGGAACCCGGCGCGATCGCCGTCCGCCAGCAGAACGATCACGCCGTGATCCGATATCGCGCCAGGCTGGAGATCGTTTTTGCTGGCCACCGCGTTGCCCCTGCGGACTATTGGCACACCGACACTTACGAGCACCGCGAGGGGCGTTGGATGGTGGTCTGGTCGCAGGCGACGGCGATCAGCGAAATGGCCTAGAATTTCGAAGAGAGCGTTCGGGCCCGCTCCACATTGCTGGTGAGTTTCTCAAGAAATAGGAGCTAGCCTCCCGGGCATGCGCACCAAGCCCTCAGATGCCAAGCTCACCGGCCTGTTCCTCGACATGCTCGCGGCGGAACAGGGCGCCGGACCCAACACGCTCGACGCCTATCGCCGCGACCTCACCGATTTCTCGGAATTTTTGGGCCGCGTCGGGCACAGCTTTGCCGACGCCGAGACGCAAAATTTGCGCGATTATCTCGCCGATCTCGATGCCCGCGGCTTCAAATCCACCAGCGTCGCGCGGCGGCTGTCGGCGATGCGGCATCTCTATCGCTTCCTGCTGAACGAACGCATCCGAGCTGAGGATCCCGCCGCGATCCTGTCCGGCCCCAAGCGCGGCCGCGGCCTGCCGAAGGTGCTGTCGATCGCCGATGTCGATCGCATGCTCCGCCGCGCCAAGGAATTGAGCGAGGCGCAAGATGCCTCGCCGTCGAAGCGGCTGCGCGCCTTGCGGCTGTATTGCCTGCTCGAGGTGCTCTACGCCACCGGCCTGCGCGTCTCCGAGCTGGTGGCGCTGCCGCGCTCGGCGGCCAAGCGCGACGCCCGCATGATCGTGGTGCGCGGCAAGGGCAACAAGGAGCGCCTGGTGCCGCTCAACGAGGCCTCGCGCCAGGCGATGGCGGATTATCTCGCGGCGACGGAAGCTGCGAAGACGGAGAAGAAGAAGGACAGCCTCGCCGCCTCCAAGTGGCTGTTCCCCTCGTTCGGCGAGAGCGGACATCTGACGCGCCAGCATTTTGCCCGCGACCTCAAGGAGCTCGCGGTCGCCTCGGGGCTGCAGGCGCGGCTGGTCTCCCCGCACGTGCTGCGCCATGCCTTTGCCAGCCATCTCCTGCACAATGGTGCCGATTTGCGCATCGTGCAGACCCTGCTCGGCCACACCGACATCTCGACGACGCAGATCTACACCCATGTGGTGGAGGAGCGGCTGAAGAGCCTCGTGCGCGACCTGCACCCGCTGGCGGAGAAGTGACTGTCGTCCCTGCGAAA